>JAPLBX010000046.1 GCA_026392535.1 Actinomycetota bacterium | reverse complement strand
TAACAGTTATTTATTGATCGGCGACATCGCATTCCTTCATGATGTTTCTAGCTTGGCTTTGCCTGAGCTCGAAGTTAAACCAAATCTAAAAATAATCGTATTGAACAATCGCGGCGGCAAGATCTTTGAATCCCTCGAGCAAGGTGCTCCAGCTTTTAAGTCGGTATTTGCAAGGGTTTTCTCAACTCCGCATAATCATCAGATTTCAACTATTGCAAATTCATTTGGTTGGCAAGCAGTTGAAGTTGCAAATCTAGATGAATTCAAGACTGCACTCAACGGTACTGCAAAAGTAATTGCTGTTAATCTTTAAACTTAAAAGTATTAGTTTTCAACTGTTGAAGTTGACGTTCGTTTCTAAAGTTGATGTTCGTTTCTAAAGTTGCCGTTAGCTTGTGATTAGTCACAACCGAGTGCGTAGCGCATCGGCTTTAGTTTTGCAGCTGATTCTGCTAATTCAGAAACTGGATCTGAACCAGCAACTATTCCGCAGCCGGCAAATAGTCGAATGCGTTTTGGATCATCTGCATCTATTTCGCCACAGCGAAGAGCGATACCGAATTCACCATCACCAGTTGCATCCATCCAGCCAACTGGACCTGCGTATCTATTGCGGTCCATACCTTCAAGTGCTCGAATAATGTTTGCAGCTCGTTCAGTTGGGGTTCCACACACTGCAGCGGTTGGATGTAGTGAGGCGGCTAAAGTTAAAACTGGAATTTCATCAGCTAGCAATCCAGTGATATCTGTTGCTAGATGTTGCACGTTCTCTAATCTCAAAAGCCGAGGTTCGTTAGGCACATCCAAGTCTGTGCAGTGATTAGCTAAAGCTTGGGCGACCGAAGAAACTGCATATTCGTGTTCTTCTTGATCCTTGTCTGAGGCTAAAAGTGCTTCAGCCAAGTTTGCGTCTTGGTTTTTATCATCACCACGGCGAACTGTTCCAGCTAAAACTCTAGAAGTAACGACATCACCACGGCGTTTAACCAACATTTCAGGTGTTGCACCAACTAATCCATCAACTGCAAATGCCCAACATTCACTATAAGAAGAACTCAAGCGGGTAAGTAGATTGCGGACGTCGATTGGTTTGGTTGAACGTGCTACTACGTCGCGTGCCAAAACTACTTTATCAACTTCACCGCGATTAATCTTTTCGACAACTTCAGAAATTGCTCGCTGCCATTTTGCAATTGGCTGCGTTCCTTCTTCCCAAGTTATCTCACCACTCTCTGCGCGCTCTTCTCTAGGAGTTAAAAGTAAAAGTGGATTGTCTATTGGTTCGTTAACATCAGTTATTGCGGTTACCCAAGTTTTGTCGCCACTTCGGCCAACCAAAATATGTGGAATCACAACTACTGAACGACCTGGTTCAAAAGCAAAAGATGCAAATGCAACTATGCCGCTTCCAGGAACTTTAACTTCGTCATGGATATCGGCGTGACGAATTACGTCTATCCACCAACGTTGTGCTCGAGAAAATCTTTCGCGGCCACGAACAACAAGTCGTGCTGTTTCTCCCCAACCAATTAATCCATCACCACCGCGTACCCATGCAAGTGCACCATTTGCCGGAACAAGTGATAACAAATCTGCGGTTGCGTATGGATGATCAGCTGGCACAAAAGTAGTTCTAGCAACCAACGATGGAGTTGCAGCAGGCGCAATCACGTCACTTGCGATTGATAGACCAGCGCCATCTGCAAAAATCATAGGTGAAGGTTAAACCGCTGAAGAAATGATGCGCTTTGGTCTAAAGTCCTATGAAGATAGAGAATTGGTTTGTGAGTAGCGAATCAACAGATCCGACCAGGGCCAACCTAGATAAGCAGCCATTCGATGTGGCCAAGATGTTTGACACTGTCGCCAAGCGCTACGACTTAGTCAATGACCTCCTAGCTTTGGGACAAACTCGAGTTTGGCGCAAGGCGGTTTTGAATGCGATTGATCCTTCGGTGGGGGATTTTGTGCTTGATTTAGCCGCTGGCACCGGCACCTCCTCAGCACCAATCCAAAAGCGTGGTGCGGTGGTAATTCCGTGCGATTTCAGCCTTGGTATGCTCAAAGTGGGCAAAAAGCGCCTACCTCACCTGCCATTTGTGGCTGGGGACGGGCTAAATCTGCCTTTTGCAGACAATTCCTTTGACGCGGTCACCATTTCGTTTGGGCTTCGGAATTTACATAACACTGAACGTGGGCTATCAGAGCTACTTCGAGTGACCAAGCCAGGCGGAAAACTGGTCATTTGCGAGTTCAGCCAGCCAACTTTTAGCCTATTTCGCAAGATTTACCTCGAATATCTGATCAAGGCCCTACCTATGATCGCCCGGAAAACCTCATCCAATCCAGCCGCCTATGAGTATTTGGCCGAATCGATAGTCTCCTGGCCAGCCCAGCAGCCATTGGCAAAAATCATCGAAAAGTCCCAGTGGACGAATGTCACTTGGCGCAATCTGACCGGCGGAATAGTTGCCGTCCATACAGCCTTCAAGTCCTAGTTTTTGTGTGACCTACAACTCTTAATTTAGGGCTAACTCCCTGCACAGCCCCACTCACAGCCGCACTAGACTTTGCAAGGTTTTTGGACATTTGAGAGCCCATTTTTTGGGTAGTGAAGGACGCACTCGACCGTGAATAACGTCGCCATCCCGATTCTCGCACTTGGACTTATCGCCGGCGCTTTTGCAGTTTTTTCTGTAGCAATTGCATCTATCACTGGTCCAAAGCGTTACAACCGAGCGCGAGTAGATGCGTATGAGTGTGGAATTGAACCAACTCCACAACCAATGGGCGGGGGAAGAATCCCCGTCAAGTATTACCTAACTGCGATGCTCTTCATCGTGTTCGATATTGAAATTGTTTTTCTCTATCCCTGGGCAGTCTCTTTTGACTCTCTAGGGATTTTTGGTTTGTTTGAAATGTTTTTATTCAGTGCAAGTGTTCTAGTTGTGTACGCATACGTTTGGCGTCGCGGCGGACTTGAGTGGGACTAGGAAAATTATGGGTCTCGAAGAAAAACTTCCAACCGGTGTGCTTTTAACAACTGTTGAACTTGCAGCAGGCTATGCCCGCAAAGGTTCATTGTGGCCAGCATCTTTTGGTTTGGCATGTTGTGCAATTGAAATGATGGCAACTGGTGCAGGGCGATACGACCTTGCACGTTTTGGCATGGAAGTTTTTCGTGGTTCGCCTCGTCAAGCTGACTTAATGATTGTTGCTGGCCGAGTATCGCAAAAGATGGCGCCAGTTTTGCGTCAGATTTACGATCAAATGGCTGCACCTAAATGGGTTTTGGCAATGGGCGCATGCTCGTCTTCTGGCGGTATGTTCAATAACTACGCAATCGTGCAAGGCGTGGATCACATTGTTCCAGTTGACATTTATTTGCCAGGTTGCCCACCACGTCCTGAAATGTTGATTGATGCGATTTTGGAACTTCACGACAAAATCCAACACACAAAACTTGGCGTTAATCGCGAACGCGAAATTGCGGCACTTGAAAAAGAAGCTTTAGCTGCAACTCCGCTTCACTTGCAAAAAGGACTTATGCGGTGAGCGAAAACGATAACTTAGTAGAAGTGACTGGCAACGAAACTGTTAGTCGCCAAATTGATGTGCGCATCGGCGCATTTCGCAATAGCGATTCAGGTGACACATCAGGATTCGGTGGACTTGTTCGCCCAGTGCTTTTGCCATCTGCGCAAATGTGTATTAATGTGAAAGCCGAACATTTGGTTTCAGTTGCCCAGACCCTTCGAGATGTTGAGTCTTTGCGTTTTGAGGTCTGTGTTTCAGTTTCTGGAGTTAATTTCCCTGGTGACAAAGATCGCGAACTTGTTGCAAGCATCGAATTACTTTCCATGACGCACAATCGCCGAGTTCGTTTGCAAGTTGCAGTTCCGTATGCGAATCCACACATGCCGTCGCTAACAGCAATATGGCCAGCTGCAGATTGGCATGAACGCGAAACTTTTGATTTCTTTGGAATTATTTTTGACGGTCATCCAGGTTTAACTCGCATTCAAATGCCAGACGATTGGCCAGGCCATCCACAACGTAAGGACTATCCACTCGGTGGTATTCCAATTGAGTACAAGGGTGCAACTGTGCCGGCTCCAAGTGAACGTAGGTCGTACTAATGGCCCATGACGTTTACGCAGATACATACGACACAACTGAAGGTCGCGTCCACACCGTTGTCGGTGGCGACTGGGACACAATTCATGGCGCACCTGATGGGCATCAAGAACGTGTAGTTGTAAACATGGGACCACAGCATCCGTCAACACATGGTGTGCTTCGCATGATTTTGGAACTCGAAGGTGAAACTGTCATTGAAGCTAGAAGTGCAATTGGATATTTGCACACTGGCATCGAGAAGAATATGGAATATCGTTCTTGGACCCAAGGTGTTACTTACGTAACCCGCATGGATTACCTATCACCATTCTTCAACGAAGTGGCTTACTGCTTAGCAGTAGAAAAACTTCTTGGTATCACCGATCAAATTCCAGAACGCGCAAATGTGATCCGCGTAATGTTGATGGAATTAAATCGAGTTTCTTCGCACTTGGTTTGCCTCGCAACTGGCGGTATGGAACTTGGTGCGTTGACTGCGATGACTGTTGGCTTGCGCGAACGCGAAATCATTTTGGAACTTTACGAATACATCACCGGATTGCGAATGAATCATGCATACATTCGCCCAGGTGGCTTAGCACAAGATTTGCCAGCCAATGCTGAATTCAAAATTCGCGAAGCAATCGTTAAGTTGAAGAAAAACTTCAAAGACACAGCAGATCTTTTGGTTGATAGCGATATTTGGATGAAGCGAACCTCAAATATCGGTTACTTGGATTTAACAGGTTGCATCGCACTTGGTATGACTGGTCCAGTTTTGCGTTCGGCAGGTTTGCCGTGGGATTTGCGCAAGTCGCAGCCTTACTGCGGATACGAAACTTATGAATTCAATGTTCCAACTCGCACATCATGCGATGCCTACGGACGTTTCTTGATTCGCCTAGAAGAAATGAATGAATCACTCAAGATTGTTGAACAATGTCTAGATCGTCTACAACCTGGCCCAGTGATGATTGAAGACAAAAAGATTGCCTGGCCAGCTCAACTTTCAGTTGGTGCTGATGGTCAAGGAAACTCACTTGATCACATCAAGAAAATCATGGGCGAATCCATGGAAGCTTTGATTCACCACTTCAAACTAGTTACTGAAGGTTTTGAAGTTCCAGTTGGTCAGGTTTATCAAGCAGTTGAAGGTCCACGCGGCGAACTTGGTGTGCATTTGGTTTCCGATGGTGGAACTAAGCCATATCGTGTCCACTTTCGCGACCCATCTTTTAATAATCTTCAAGCAATGCCAGCAATGGCAGAAGGCGGACAAGTTGCAGACTTGATCGCAGTTGTTGCAAGTATCGATCCTGTGATGGGTGGTGTTGACCGCTAATGACTTTTACCGAAACTACATGGAATGAAGCCAAAGAACTTGCAGGTCGTTATCCGCATTCTCGTTCTGCACTATTGCCGATGCTGCATTTAGTGCAAAGCGTTGAAGGTTTAGTCAGTTCAGATGGAATTGCACTTTGTGCAGATGTATTAGACCTAGCAACAGCTGAAGTAGCAGCAGTCGCAACTTTCTACACAATGTATAAGCGTCACAACACTGGAAAACATCACGTCGGAGTTTGCACAAACACAATGTGTGGCTTGCTTGGCGGGGATGCAATCTGGAATGCAATTTCTAGTGATCTAAATACCGGCCATGACGAAACTTCTGAAGATGGAAAAATCACTTTAGAAAGAATCGAATGCCAAGCCGCTTGCACCCACGCACCAGTGGTAACTCTGGACTGGGAATTTTTCGACGATGCCACAGTCGATGGAGTACGCAAAGCACTCTCAGATTTACGTGAAGGCAAAGAAGTTAAATCAACTCGCGGTCCAGTAATCAAGGGCTTGCAAGCTTCTGAACGTTTGCTAGCTGGGTTTGATGATGACGAATTTGATGCACCTGCAATCGATGAAAAGATGTTGGCAGGTTTGCATCGCGCTAGAGAAGTAGGCCAGACCCTACCGAGTTCGGAGGTCTGATTAATATGGTTTTAACTCCGATTTTGACCGCCCACTGGGATGAAGCAGATTCATACAAACTTGAAGGCTACAAACGCCATCATGGTTATGTTGCACTAGCAAAAGCACTTAAGTCTGATCCAGATTCAATTATTCAAACTGTGAAAGATTCAGGTTTGCGTGGACGTGGTGGTGCAGGTTTCCCAACCGGAATGAAGTGGGGCTTTGTTCCACAAAACGATGGCAAGCCACATTACTTAGTTGTTAATGCTGATGAATCAGAACCAGGTGCATGTAAAGACATTCCTTTGATGCTTGCCAATCCACACGCACTTGTCGAAGGCGTAGCAATTTCTTCTTATGCGATTCGAGCTAATCATGCATTCATTTATATTCGTGGCGAAGTGCCGCATGTGATTCGCCGCGTCACCAACGCTGTTAAAGAAGCTTATGCAGCTGGACTACTTGGTCAAAACATTCAAGGTTCAGGCTTTAATCTTGAAGTTGTTGTCCACGCTGGCGCTGGCGCATACATTTGTGGTGAAGAAACTGCACTACTTGATTCACTCGAAGGCCACAGAGGCCAACCACGTCTGAAGCCGCCGTTTCCAGCTGTAGCAGGTTTATATGCGTCACCAACAGTCATCAACAATGCAGAAACCATCGCGAACATTCCATACATCATCCGCAATGGTGCAGATTGGTTGAAGCAGTGGGGAACCGAGAAGTCACCTGGCTTCAAACTGTTTGCAGTTTCGGGTCACGTCAAGCGCCCAGGTATTTATGAAGCAGCACTTGGCACCACCATGCGTGAACTTCTTGAACATGCTGGCGGTATGCGCGATGGTCACACTTTGAAGTTTTGGATTCCAGGTGGATCTTCAGTTCCAATGTTGACTGAAGCACATCTAGATCTTCCACTAACTTACGAAGACATGGCTGCTGCTGGCACCATGCTCGGTACCGGAACCCCAATGGTGTTCGACGAAACAACAAGTGTTGTAAAAGCTGTTAGCCGTTGGTTGCAGTTCTACAAACATGAATCTTGCGGAAAGTGCACACCTTGTCGCGAAGGCACCTACTGGATCAGTGGATTGCTTAAACGACTTGAAAAGGGTGAAGGTCAAGAAACTGATTTGGAAAAGATCGATGAATTGTGCCAACAAATTATGGGACGTTCGTTCTGTGCACTTGGCGATGCAGCTGCAACTCCATTCCCTGGTGCGATGAAACATTTCCGTACTGAATTTGAAGCCGGAGTTCGCACAGCTGCTGACATTGCATTCGATCCAGCTGCTACCACCATATTTTCAAAGGCGAATGTCTAATGACTATTGACAACACTCCAGTAGAACTCGTCACTTTAACAATTGACGATATTGAAGTGCAGGTGCCAAAAGGCACGCTCATTATTCGCGCAGCTGAACAACTTGGTGTGCAGGTACCACGTTTTTGTGATCATCCACTTCTAGATCCAGTTGCTGCTTGCCGGGCTTGTTTAGTTGAAATTGAAGGTCAAGCTAAACCGCAACCATCTTGCGCGATGACGGTTGCTGAAGGAATGAAAGTTCGCACCCAGGTTTCATCCGTTATGGCAGATGAAGCACAAAAAGGTGTGATGGAATTTCTACTGATCAACCACCCACTTGATTGTCCGGTTTGTGACAAAGGTGGCGAATGTCCATTGCAAAACCAAGCAATGACAAACGGCCGAGGTGAATCTCGCTTTGATGGTGAAAAACGTGAATTCGAAAAACCAATCAATGTTTCTGACCGTGAACGCTGTGTTTCATGTGCACGTTGCACTCGCTTTGCTGACCAAGTAGCGGGAGATCCAATGATCGCATTACTTGAGCGTGGATCACAGCAACAAGTTGGTATTTCAGATGATCAACCATTCGATTCTTATTTCTCGGGAAATACAATTCAAATTTGTCCGGTTGGTGCTTTGACGAGTGCGAAATATCGATTCCGCTCCCGACCATTCGACTTGGTTTCAGTTCCAACAACTTGTGAACATTGCGCAAGTGGATGTTCACTTCGTACGGACATCCGCCGTGGAAATGTTATGCGCCGTTTAGCTTGGGACGATCCACAAGTTAACGAAGAATGGAATTGCGACAAAGGTCGATTCGCATTCCCTTACGTGCAAGAAGGACGCCTAAACCAGCCATTAGTTCGTGGCGAAGATGGCCTACTTCACCCTGCATCTTGGACCGAAGCAATCGACGTGGCTGCTAAAGGTTTGGCAGCCGCAAGTGGCGCAACTGCAGTTCTTGCCGGTGGCCGTCACACGGTGGAAGATGCTTACGCAATTTCCAAGTTTGCTCGCGCAGTACTTGGTACTGACGATGTTGATTTCCGTTCCCGTCCACATTCAACCGAAGAAACTCAATTCTTGAGTTCAGTAGTTGCAGGAAGTGGACTTGGAGTTACTTATGCAGATCTCGAAAAAGCTGCACATGTTGTATTGGTTGCCTTTGAGCCGGAAGACGAAAGTCCAATGATTCAGTTGCGCCTGCGCAAAGCAGTTCGTCGAGGACGCACAAAGGTAACTGCAATTACTTCACACGTCACTTCTGGAAACAAGAAGTTAAATGCAACCGTAATTGCTACCGCAGCGGGTCATGAAGTTTCAGCACTTTCCGAACTTGCACTTGATGCAAACACAATTATTTTGGTCGGTGAACGTGCAGCGTCTGTAACTGGATTGCTAACCGCTGCAACCAAGAAAGCTAAAGAGTCTGGTGCGAAGTTGGCCTGGGTGCCGCGTCGTGCAGGTGATCGTGGTGCTGTCGATGCTGGTTTATTGCCAGGTCTTCTTCCAAATGGAAATTCATTGACTGATTCAAGTGCACGCGAAAAAGCTGCAGACATTTGGAATGTTGAAAACAACACGCTTCCTTTTGCTGCTGGTCGTGATTTTGGTGCAATTGTTCACGCAGCAGTGAATGGCGAATTGAAAGCATTATTAATTACAAGTGTGGATGTTGAAGATACGCAACACTCTGCTAGTACTTTGCAAGCTATTGAGAACACACCATTTGTAGTCTCGCTAGAAATTCGCCCGTCAAGTATTACTGAACTTGCTAATGTGGTTTTGCCGGTCGCTGTGGTAACAGAAAAATCTGGCACATTTATCGATTGGGAAGGCCGGCCACGTAATTTTGGGCAGGCGATTCGTGAACATAACAAACTAACCGATGGCCGCGTACTTGCAATGATTGCAGATGCAATGGATGTCCTACTTGGACAACAAGACGTTGCCCAACTACGCGCCGAACTTGCGCAGTTTGCCGCCCCAACAAATCGAGTAGATGCTCCAAGCCATGGCGCAGATGTGCCAAACGGTTTGACTTTGAGCACCTGGAATCAATTGATTGATGATGGCGCACTTCAAGAAGGCGAACCATTCTTGGCTGCTACCTCTCGCAATGTGATTGCTGGATTGAATTCAAAAACCGCCGCCGCCCACTCAATAGCCGAAGGTGACTTGATAGAAATTTCAACTTCACTTGGTTCAATTACTGTTGAAGCAATATTTGTTGATGGTGCTGAAAATACTGTCTGGTTGCCTACAAACTCCGGTGAATCCAAAGTTCGGACTAATTTGGGCGCTGCGCATGGAAACATCGTGACTATCAAGCGCGGTGGTGGCCAATGAACAAGCTGATTGGCGCTGCACAAGGGCTTGGCGCTTTTGGTCTCGATCCACTTTGGTTAGTTGCTTTAAAAGCAGTTGGTATCTTCGTAATTTTGGTTTTGGTCACTTTGATCACAATCATTATGGAGCGCAAAGTTGTCTCTTGGATGCAAATGCGTGTGGGTCCAAACCGAGTTGGTCCGGGTGGTTCTTTGCAGTCTTTGATGGATGGTGTGAAACTCGCACTCAAGGAAGAAATCATTCCGCGCACTGCAGATAGAGCTGTCTATTGGTTGGCACCAGTGATTGCGTGTGTTCCTGCATTCATGACTTTCGCAGTAATTCCGTTCGGACCTGAAGTTTCAATCTTCGGAACCGCAACACCTTTGCAACTAACCGACTTCCCAGTGTCAGTTTTGTATATCTTGGCAATTTCTTCGATTGGTATTTACGGAATCGTGCTTGCTGGCTGGTCTTCGGGTTCAACATATGCATTGCTCGGTGGTTTACGCTCAAGTGCACAAATGATTTCTTACGAAATTCCAATGGGACTTTCGTTTGTTGCAGTTTTCCTTTATGCAGGATCAATTTCAACTTCCGAGATTGTGGCCGCACAAGCTGGCACTTGGTTCATTGTTTTACTGCTTCCTTCATTCATAATTTATGTGATGGCCATGGTTGGCGAAACCAACCGGGCACCTTTTGACCTTCCAGAAGCAGAAGGTGAGCTGGTCGGTGGTTTCCACACTGAATACTCTTCGCTGAAATTTGCACTTTTCTTCTTGGCTGAATACATCAACATGGTGACGGTTTCAGCACTTGCCACCACGCTATTCCTCGGTGGCTGGCGCGCACCTTGGCCGATATCACTTTGGGAAAGTGCAAACACTGGCTGGTTCCCGATGATTTGGTTCTTCGGAAAAATCTCCGTCTTTATTTTCGTATTCATTTGGTTGCGCGGAACTTTGCCACGTTTGCGCTACGACCAGTTCATGAAATTTGGTTGGAAGGTTCTGCTGCCAGTTTCAATCGGCTGGATTTTGATTGTTGCAACCGCTCGCGCAAGTCGCAACATTGCTGGGTTTGATACCGCAACAACAGCTCGCTGGTTGTTGATTCCATTAACAATTTTGCTTTTCATTAGCTGGATTTTTGAAGAAGTAAAAAATCGTCGCAGCAAGCGCGACGTGGAATTAGTTGAAGACGAAATCGCAGAGTTTGATCCATTTGCAGGTGTCCATCCAGTGCCACCGCTTCCAGGGCAAGTTACAAAGTCTGAGAAATCGGCTTTACAGGTTGAGGAGTCTTAGAGATGTCTCGTGTGCCACAAATAGTTCGAGGATTTTGGGTGACGTTTTCCACGATGTTCAAAAAGCCGAACACGGAAAACTATCCAGAACAAAAAGACAAATACCCACCAAAGCCACGTTTCCATGGCCGTCATCAACTAAACCGCCACCCAGATGGTTTGGAAAAGTGCATTGGTTGTGAACTTTGTGCATGGGCTTGTCCGGCTGATGCAATTTTGGTTGAAGGCGCAGATAACACTGAAGAAGAACGCTTCTCCCCAGGTGAACGCTATGGCCGGGTTTATCAAATTAATTATTTGCGATGCATTTTCTGCGGACTCTGCATTGAAGTATGCCCAACCCGCGCGCTGACAATGACCAATGAATTCGAACTTGCTGACCAAACTCGGGAAAGTTTGATTTTTGAAAAACAAGATCTTTTAGGCCCACTAATGCCGAACATGGTGGCTGCGCCACACAGCATGGTTGAAGGTACAAGTGAACGCGATTACTACCAAGGCAAAATTTCTCGCGCTACTGATGCGCAAATTGCTGAAGTTGCAGCTCGCGCTGGCATTAATGCGAATGGCCAGGTGTAACAAATGGTTATCGCATTCTGGATTTGCGCTGCACTAGCTGTATTTGGCGCGCTTGGAATGGTGTTTAGTAAGAAGGCTGTTCACAGCGCCTTATTTGTTGCATTAACCATGATCAACTTGGCAGTTCTATATGCAATATTGGAAGCGCCGTTCTTGTCGATGGTGCAAATCATCGTTTACACCGGTGCAGTAATGATGTTGTTCTTATTTGTTTTGATGGTCGTAGGCGTTGATTCAAGTGATTCACTTACTGAATCCATTAAGGGTCAACGAGTTCCAGCTCTGCTTGGCGCTAGCGCGCTCGGTGTGATTTTGATTGGTTTACTTGGCAACATCACAATGACAAATATTGGATTCGATCAGGCTTATGTTGCGTATGATGGAAATATTGATGCACTTGCTGGTTTGATTTTCACCAAGTATCTTTTTGCTTTTGAAGCGACTTCAGCATTGCTAATTACCGCTGCACTTGGTGCGATGGTTTTAACTCACCGCGAACATGCAGAAAAACCGTTAACCCAGCGCGATCTTTCAGTTCTTCGTTTCAAAAGTGGAAACCACCCAGGTTCACTTCCATCTCCTGGGGTTTATGCACGTCACAACGCAGTAGATATCCCAGCTCTCTTGCCTGATGGCACGATGGCGGAAATTTCTGTGCCAAAGCCATTAGCGGCTCGTGGTGCAATTCGTTTGATTGATCTTGCTAGCAAAGATGAAGTGCAGGCATTAAACCGCGGTGAAGCTGTAATCACTAGCCAATCAACAGATCGAGTGGAGGAATAAATGGAACTTAATAATTTCATTTTGCTTTCAGCGATTTTGTTTAGCATCGGTGCAGTCGGTGTTTTAGTTCGCCGCAATGCGATTGTGGTTTTCATGTCGGTTGAAATGATGCTGAATGCTGCAAACCTCGCATTCGTGACTTTTGCAAAGGCGAATGGTTCAATTGATGGTCAAGTAATTGCATTTTTCGTGATGGTCGTGGCTGCTGCTGAAGTGGTAGTTGGACTTTCAATTATCGTATCGATTTTCCGAACTCGACGCACTGCGTCGATTGACGAAGCTAGTTTGCTGAAGTTCTAGAAGGAAGTAGAGAAGAGTGACTGCTTACGCATGGTTACTAGTGGCACTACCGCTTGCGGGTGCTGCTGTGCTGCTGCTTGGTGGCAAGCGGACTAACGCTTGGGGCCATTTGCTTGGTACCGCTATGTCGCTTGGCTCATTCGGTGTTGGTGTTGCAACCCTGATTGAAATGTTGGCAAAAACTGCTGAAGAGCGCGAAACCATTATTCACCTTTGGGACTGGATTGTGGTCGGAACCTTCCATGTTCCGGTAGCTTTGCAGTTAGATCAACTTTCAATTTCCTTCGTGCTGCTAATCACAGGTGTTGGCAGTTTGATTCACATCTACTCAATCGGTTACATGGCTCATGACGAAAACCGTCGCAAATTCTTTGCATACTTGAACTTGTTCATTGCAGCCATGTTGGTGCTGGTTTTGGCTAACAACTACATGTTGCTTTACGTAGGTTGGGAAGGCGTAGGCCTTGCTTCCTACTTGCTGATTGGTTTTTGGATTCACAAACCATCTGCTGCAACCGCGGCTAAGAAGGCTTTTGTCGTGAACCGGGTTGGTGACGTTGGTTTATCGCTCGCAGTTATGTTGATGTTCACGGCTTTTGGCACAGTTACATTCGGCGAAGTGAATGCGGCAGCAGAATCTGCATCTACTCAAACTGCAACCTGGATTGGTTTAGCACTGCTGTTGGCAGCTTGCGGTAAATCTGCGCAGTTCCCACTTCAGTCTTGGTTACTAGACGCTATGGAAGGCCCAACTCCAGTTTCGGCTTTGATTCACGCTGCAACGATGGTTACTGCAGGTGTTTATTTGATTGCCCGCAGCCATGCGATTTATGACATTGCTCCAATCGCTCAAACTGCTGTCATCGTGATCGGTGGCATTACGTTGATAATGGGTGCGATCATCGGTACTGCAAAAGACGACATCAAGAAGGGTCTTGCCGGTTCAACCATGAGCCAAATTGGTTACATGATTCTCGGTGTTGGTCTAGGCCCAGTCGGATACGTCTTTGCTTTGTTCCACCTAATTACACACGGCTTCTTCAAAGCTGGAATGTTCCTCGGCGCCGGTTCGGTTATGCATGGGATGCATGACGACGTGAATATGCGTCACTACGGAAATCTTCGCACTGCAATGAAAATTACTTACGCCACTTTCGGCATGGGATTCCTTGCAATTATTGGTATTCCACCGTTCGCAGGCTTTTGGTCAAAAGATGAAATCATCAGAGCAGCTTTTAGTCATAGCCCTTTGACTGGCATAGTGACATTAATTGGCGCTGGCATCACTGCTTTCTACATGACTCGAATGATGGCCATGACATTTTTTGGAACCGCACGTTGGCAAGATGATGTGCACCCGCACGAGTCACCAAAGTCGATGACTATTCCGATGATGATTCTTTCAATCGGTTCAGCCTTCGGCGGTATGTTGTTGCTTTTTGTTGCAAACATCGAATCCTGGCTTGAACCAGTTGTCGGATTCGAACATGCCCATGGCGGACCTGATTCTTCAGTTCTGATTCCGGTGACTCTAACTATTGTTGCAATTGGTGCGATGATGGGTTGGGTTCAATACGCAAAGCGAGAAGTTCCATTACTTGCACCTACTGATGTTTCAATCTTCACTAAGGCTGCTCGAGCAGATCTTTATGGCGATACCTTCAACGAAGCAGTCTTCATGCGTCCTGGCCAGTATCTAACTCGCTCACTTGTATATGTTGACAACAAAGTCGTTGATGGAGTGGTCAATGGAACTGCCGGCTTGGTTGGTGTTGTGGCTGCACAATTACGTCGCACGCAGACTGGTTTTGTTCGTTCCTATGCATTAGTAATGGTGCTAGGTGTGGTTGTCATCGGAGCAATAGCAGCGATTGTAGGGATGGCTTAAATGAATCTTTCACTTCCGTATCTATCTTTGCTAATTGCAATTCCAACTTTTGGCGCAGTGTTTGTTGGATTATTGCGTAACAGCAATGAAGATCAGGTCCGAAAAATCGGTGTGTTTTTCTCTTTGATAACTGCTGTGCTTGCAATCTTGATGGCTGTTAATTACGACCAAAGCGCAAACAACGTAATGCAGTTTGTTGAAACCTATACCTGGATTCCAGCGCTCGGAACTTCATTTGCGCTAGGCGTTGATGGAATTTCACTTACGTTGATTCTGCTCGCAGCCATTTTGGTGCCAGTAGTTTTAATAGCTGGCTGGAAAGAATCTGAAGGTCAGCGAGGTTCAGTTCGCCAATACGTAGTGCTAACTCTCGTAACCGAAGCCATGATGGTTGGCGTCTTTGCGGCAACTGACGTATTTTTGTTCTACGTTTTCTTCGAAGCAATCTTGATTCCGATGTATATCTTGATTGGTCGCTTTGGTGGAGCTCGTGCTTCTTATGCCGCAGTTAAGTTCTTGCTTTACAGCATTGTGGGCGGTTTATTGATGCTAGTTAGTCTTATCGGACTTTGGGTGATATCCAAAGAACAATTTGGTGCTGGCACATTCGACTGGTTTGCCTTGCAAGATTTGCAAATTGATGGCCCAACCCAAAACTGGTTATTCCTAGGTTTCTTTATTGCATTTGCGATTAAGGCACCATTGTTCCCATTCCACACTTGGTTGCCAGATGCTGCTGGCGAAGCAACCCCAGGTAGTGCAACCTTGCTAGTTGGTGTGCTCGACAAAATCGGCACCTTCGGCATGATTCGGTACCTACTTCCACTTTTCCCACTCGCTGTCGATTATTTCCGCCCAGTAATTATTGTGATGTGTTTAGTCGGAATCATTTATGGCGCACTACTAGCAATTGGCCAAAGTGACATCAAACGCCTGATTGCTTACACATCGGTGAGCCACTTCGGATTTATTGCACTTGGTATTTTTGCCTATACCTCGCAAGGTTTATCCGGTGCTTCGCTGTACATGATTAACCACGGTTTCTCGACTGCCGCGCTCTTCTTAATTGCAGGCTTCATGATTAGCCGTCGCGGTTCTCGATACATCGAAGATTTTGGCGGGGTTGCGAAAGTTGCGCCATTGCTTGCTGGAACATTCTTGCTAGCTGGGCTTTCCTCACTTGCACTTCCAGGTATGTCTAGCTTTGTTAGTGAATTCCTAGTTCTAACTGGAACATTTACTCGCTATCCAGTGCCGGCAATCATCGCCACAATCGGCATTGTTTTGGCTGCCCTCTACATCCTTCTAATGATTCAGCGCACTATGACTGGCGAACCTAGCGATGAAGTGCGCAGCACTGTTGGCGAACTAACTACTCGAGAGAAGTTTGCGATTACACCAGTAATTGCCATTATTTTGGTGCTTGGCTTCTTCCCACAAATAGTTTTGAATGTTGTTAACCCAACTATTGAACGAGTAATGATTTTGGTGGGCGCAACCGATCCACTGCCTACTCAAGGAGATAACAAATGAGCTCGGCATTGATCGCAGATATCACAGCACCAAGCGTCAACTATTACATGTTGGCACCTATTTTGATTGTGCTTGGTGGCGCTGTGCTAAGCGTTTTGGTTGAAGCCTTCTATCCACGCGAATCCCGTCGTTCGGCACAAATAGCTTTGGTTTTGACCACTTTGGTAGTCGCATTCCTAGCAGTACTGAATATCAAAGTGGACGCAATTCTTGGTTTCACAATCGTGAATTCGCTCGCGATTGATGGAGTGTCAGTCTTCTTACAAGGTTTGATTATTCTGTCTGCACTTGTTGGCGCACTCTTAATTTCAGAAAACCGGATTGATCCACTTGGTGATGCATTTGCTGCCCAGTCATCAGCCCTTCCTGGCAGTGAAGATGAACTTGCGTTCACCGAACGTGGTTGGTATCAAACTGAAATTTGGTCACTGTTTTTGTTCAGTGTCGGCGGTATGTTGATTTTCCCAATCGCAAACGATCTTTTAACTTTGTTTGTGGCACTAGAAGTTATGTCGCTTCCACTTTACTTACTTGTTGGCATGGCACGTCGCCGCAGATTGCTTAGTCAAGAAGCTGCGCTTAAGTATTTCGTACTCGGTGCGTTTTCTTCTGCCTTCATGCTTTATGGCTCGGCACTTGTTTATGGTTTTGCAAACTCCGTCGAATTAGGTGATATTGCTAAAGCATTAAGTGCATCGGCAGCTAATTCAAATCTAATGTTGGTGGGCGGCATATTCATTTTGATTGGTCTGCTCTTCAAAGTTGGCGCAGCCCCATTCCACCAGTGGACCCCTGATGTTTATCAAGGCGCTCCAACCGCAATCACTGCTTTCATGAGTGCAGGCACAAAAGTGGCAGCTTTCGGCGCACTTTTACGAGTCTTCTATGTAGCTCTTTCCGGTCTAGCTTGGGATCTGTCTGCAGTGCTCTGGGCAATCGCCATCATCACAATGCTGGTTGGCACCATCATCGGTGTTGCCCAATCTGACATCAAACGCATGTTGGCATATTCATCGATTGCTCATGCAGGTTTCTTGCTCCTTGGCGTTATCGCCCAAAGCAAAGCAGCCCTGGATGGCTCGCTCTTCTACTTGGCTGGATACGCATTCACTTCACTCGGTGCATTTGCCGTGGTGAGTTTGGTCCGCGATGCATCTGGTGAAGCAAATCATTTAGGTCAATGGGCAGGACTTGGCAAACGCTCTCCAGTTATTGCCTCAGTCTTCACGTTGTTTTTACTAGCCCTCGCCGGTATTCCACTAACCAGTGGCTTCGTCGGCAAGTTTGCAGTCTTTGCAGCTGCATATGAAAAAGGTCTGGCACCACTGGTTGTAGTAGCTGTGATTGCTAGCGCGATTGCAGGCTTCTTCTATGTGCGGGTAATAGTGCTGATGTTCTTCACAGACGCATCTGGCGATGAAGTTTCAGTAGTTGTGCCTAGCTTCGCCACCGCAGCGGCCATCACAATTACAGCAGTAGTAACGATTGTGCTTGGTGTGATTCCACAGCCTGTCTTTGATCTACTTTCAAACGCATTATTCTTGAAGTAATTATGAGCCAACCTTTTACTCTTTCTAAAGTTGATGACGCACTTGCAACTCGCGTGCTTGCATCTCTTGCAGAAGTTGAAAAGGTTTTAATCAATGCGACTAAATCTTCAGACCCATTTATTTCCGAAGTTGCTGGACATTTGGCTAAAGCCGGTGGCAAGCGTTTTCGTCCACTATTGGTTTGTTTAGCAAGTGAATTTGGAAAGCCAAACAAAGACGTAATTAAAGATGTAGTTAACGCAGCTGTTGTAGTAGAACTAACACATCTTGCAACCTTGTATCACGACGACGTAATGGATGAAGCGCCTCGCAGACGTGGTACTGATTCAGCCAATGCACGCTGGGATAACACGCTTGCAATCCTCACCGGTGACTTCTTGTTTGCCCAAGCGTCAAAAATGCTGGCAGATCTCGGTCCTGAAGCAGTACTGCTGCAGGCAGTGACATTTGAGCGGCTAGTTTCAGGTCAGATCCACGAAACAGTGGGACCACAAAACGGTAATGATCCTGTTAAGCATCACATTCAAGTCTTGGCTGACAAAACTGGTTCATTGATTGCCACGTCGGCTCGCTTTGGTGGCATGTTTGCCAACCTGCCAGCCGAGGCCCTTGATGCCTTAAGTGCCTTTGGCGAAGCTGTTGGAATTGCATTCCAAATTGCCGACGATATTTTGGACATTACATCGGGTGCGCAGATATCTGGCAAGACTCCGGGTACTGACTTGCGTGAAGGTGTCATTACTTTGCCAATGTTGATGGTTCAAGCAGCGAATAAACCAGAAGATGCAGAACTATTTGAACTACTTGGCCGGCCATTGCCAGATGACAAAGAACATAGTCGCGCCCTTGAGTTAATGCGTAAAAATGCGGCGATGAATGCCGCCCAAGCTGAAGCTGACCGCTACGCAGCCATAGCTATTGAACACCTCGGTGCAATTAAGAAACTTGCAAATGAAAACCCAGCCGATTTCGCTGATCCCAAAACTATCGACAATGTAATTGCGGCACTAACTGATGTTTGTGAATCTACTGCAAATCGCGTCGTATAAAACTTAGACTGAGCAATATTCTAAGAATTGCTTCTCAGTTTGTTACTTGTTTTTGATTATTCTTCTGATTGCGCAAAGCGAATATGGTGGGTGATTGCGTCCACACTATAAACAGCGAGTGCAATCCAAACAAAACCAAAGCCAACCCAGCGCCCAGAAGTCATTGGTTCATGCGTGATGAAGTAACCGCATAGAAACTGCATGGTTGGAGTGACATATTGCATGATTCCCATTGCTGAATAAGGAATCCGCACTGCCGCTGCGCCAAACAAAAGAAGTGGGATCGCAGTAACAACACCAGCTAGCAATGTAAACGTGGTTTGACTTACTCCGTGGTGGCCCAGTGCTATTTGATTTGTGAAGAAAAGATAAACCAAATAGCTAACCGCAAACGGCACCAATATAAGTGTTTCAACGGTAAGACTCTCAACCGCATCCACATTTGCAAGCTTCTTGAGCATTCCATATGAGCCGAATGAGCATCCGAGGATCAGCGCTACCCACGGGATTTGCCCAGTGGAGATCACCAAAGAAATCACACCGCCAGCAGCGATTGCGATAGCAAACCACTGCATCTTGCGAAGTTTCTCGCGAAATAGCACCACACCGAATGCGATGTTGATGATTGGGTTCATGAAGTAGCCAAGAGATGCATCAATCACATGGTCGTTGAACACGGCCCAGATATATAAACCCCAATTGATAGTGATCAATATGGAAGCACCAGTCAGCAATCCAAACTGCCGGCGGTTTTTCAATACCGCACCGATTTTGTTCCAGTCATTTCGAACTGTGTTCAAGATTGCAAGAAAGAGCAAACTCCAAGTAATTCGATGAGCCAATGTTTCCCAGGCCGAAGCAGGCGCTAGCAGAGGCCAATAAAGCGGAAAAAGTCCCCAGATTAAGTATGAAGAAAATCCGTAGACATATCCGCGCGCTGGCACTTTAATCAATTAAGAAACCGTCCAGGAGTCATTGCCCTGAATTAGTTTTGCTAAATCGCCGGCACCTTTTTTCGCCGTGACCTCAGAAATTTGCTGCGCAACCATGCGGTCATAAACCGGACGTTTGATGTCGCGGAACACTCCAACCGGAGTGTCATTCAAATTCTCTGGATGGCTTAGGCGCGACAAAGCGAATGCATATGAAGCATCAGGATTGTGAGCATCGTGGACTAAGAATCCTTTGCCGCCCGCTTCACTCGCAGTGACAACTTTGAGTGAACCATTTTCATCGCGGATAACTCCACGTTCCTTATTTGCACCCAGGGTGATTTGTTCGCCATGCACTAGGCGAATCAAAAAGTCATCTGAGGTGTCGGAGTCTTTAAGAGGTTCCCATGCGCCATCGTTGAAGATGTTGCAGTTTTGATAAATCTCAACCAATGCAGTGCCTTCATGGGCTGCTGCTTGGCGTAAAACTTCGGTGAGGTGTTTGCGATCACTATCAAGTGTGCGAGCTACGAAAGTTGCTTCGGCGCCAATAGCTAAAGACACTGGGTTGTATGGATGGTCGATTGAACCAGCTGGAGTTGATTTGGTGATCTTGCCAATTTCAGAAGTCGGTGAGTACTGACCCTTAGTCAGTCCATAAATCCGGTTGTTGAATAAAAGAATCTTAAGGTTCACATTGCGCCGAAGTGCGTGCAACAAATGGTTTCCACCAATCGAAAGTGCATCACCGTCACCAGTTACCACCCAAACACTTAAGTCCGGGCGGGTAACACTCAAACCTGATGCGATGGCAGGTGCACGACCATGAATTGAATGCAGTCCATATGTATTCAGGTAGTAAGGGAAACGAGATGAACACCCGATACCTGATACGAAAACAATGTTCTCTTTCTTCACGCCAAGTTCTGGCAAGAAGGATTGCACGGCAGCGAGAATTGCATAGTCACCACAACCTGGGCACCAGCGCACTTCCTGGTCACTCTTAAAGTCTTTGCCCGAGTATTTCTCTTCGCTACTAGGAACTAGCGTTAATGATGGGAATTTATCGATCATTGGCTTGCCACATCCTTAATGAATTCAACTAGCTCATTCGCTTTGAATGGAAGGCCTTCAACCTTGTTATATCGAATCGCATCGACCAAATACCGAGCACGAATCAACAATGCGAGTTGCCCTAAGTTCATTTCTGGAATGATGATTTTTCGGTACTTCTTCAACACAGCTTCAGTGTTTTGAGGAAATGGGTTTAGATGAGATAAGTGCGCTTGGGCAACCTTCAAACCATTTCTACGAGAAATCTCAACCGCTGCACCAATCGGGCCAAAGGTTGAACCCCAACCGAGGACTAATACGTCCGCATCACCCTTTGGATCGTCCAAATACATTGGCTCAACATCATCAGCAATGCCGTCTACTTTTCCTTGGCGAAGTCGAGTCATCAAATCATGGTTAGCTGGGTCGTAACTAATTGCACCAGTTCCATTTGCTTTTTCAATGCCACCAATTCGATGTTCTAAACCTTTTGTACCTGGCTTAATCCATGGCCGAGCCAAAGTTTCTGCATCACGCTTAAATGGCCACAACACATCCACGCCATCAATTTCATGATTCATTTCAGTTAAGAAGTTCGGATCAATCTTTGGCAAAGTTGCAATATCTGGCAATAACCATGGTTCTGATCCATTTGCCAAATATCCATCGCTCAGCAAGAAAACTGGCGTGCGATATTTCACTGCAATGCGAATTGCTTCAATGGCAGCGTGAAAACAATCTGAAGGGGAACGCGGTGCCACGATTGGGACTGGCGCTTCACCGTTGCGGCCATACATTGCCTGCAACAAATCTGCTTGTTCAGTCTTAGTTGGCAAACCGGTTGATGGACCACCACGTTGAATATCAATGATGATTAAAGGCAATTCCAGTGCCACAGCCAAGCCGATTGCTTCACTCTTAAGTGCCACACCAGGTCCAGAAGTAGTGGTGATGCCAAGTGCTCCGCCATATGCAGCACCGATTGCAGCGCCAACGCCAGCGATTTCGTCTTCAGCCTGGAAAGTTATGACGTTGAAGTTTTTGTGCTTCGACAGTTCATGCAAGATGTCGGAAGCTGGCGTGATTGGATATGAACCCAAGAAAATTGGTAAACCACTTAGTTGAGAACCTGCAATCAATCCGTAAGAAAGTGCAAGATTGCCACTGATGTTTCGATAAACACCAGGCAATGACTTGCTTGGTTTGATTTCGTATTGAATACTGAAAGATTCAGTTGTTTCGCCGTATGACCAACCAGTTTCGAGGGCCTTCAAGTTTGCTGCCAAAATCACCGGCTTAGAAGCAAACTTGTCAGTCAAATATTTACGTGGAGTTTCCATCGGGCGGGAATACATCCAGCAGAGCAAGCCAAGTGCAAACATATTCTTCGAACGCTCAGCTTCTTTGCGAGTTAAATCAAATTCCTTCAACGCATCTACTGCCAATGAAGTAATCGCAATCGCA
>JAPLBX010000033.1 GCA_026392535.1 Actinomycetota bacterium | reverse complement strand
GGCAAAGTAAGCGTGAATTGACTTCACTAACTATAAAAATAAAGAAGAGTCGCCCTATAAGCCGGAAGAATTCACTTCAGGCCTAATTTTGCAGAATGCCCATACTTTCTCTCATACAAAGTTACATTACGTTCAGAAGAAAACCGCCCTATAAGGAAGATTTTTCAGGTAGCACTCCCCATATTTTTAGTTGATACCAGCAGAGATCATGAAGTGACGCATCCCGATGCTGGAAAGTGAATCGGTTCTCAAGCGCCCTCAAATCCTGCCTACCGCTACCTTTGCCTAGTGCAAAAAGTGATTGATACAGCCCAAGGCCTCAAGGTCCTTGAGATTAATGGCCTGCGCACTCGGGTTGCCGCTGAGGTGGCAAGTTCAATCAATTCCCACATCTCGATAATGGATGAGGTCAACCCAGAGTTGTCCTTTCTCACCGAGTCTTTGAGCCAAATGATGGCAGGCGGTAAGCGCCTACGGCCAGCGTTTGCATATTGGGGTTTTCGGGCTGCTGGCGGGCAGGACTGTGAAGAAATCCTTAAAGCAGCTACTGCACTCGAATTCCTTCAGGCCTGTGCATTAATTCATGATGATGTGATGGACGAAAGTGATACTCGTCGCGGAAATCCAAGTTCACACCGACAATTCGAAGCTTTGCACAAACAAAATGGCTGGCTAGGAGACGCAAAACAATTCGGTATCGGTGGTGCAATCTTGCTAGGCGATCTATGTTTGTCATGGGCGGACGAATTGCTGATGAACTCTGGTTTTGAGAATCCTAAAATGAAATCGGCTAAAGATCTTTACGATCTGATGCGAACCGAATTACTCGCTGGGCAATATTTAGATTTACTTGAACAAGCTAAATCAAATGCTTCAATCGAAAACATAATGCAAGTAATTACATACAAGAGCGCTAAATACACAATCGAACGTCCATTGCATATGGGAGCACTGCTTGCTGGTGCAGATTCGCAAACTGTTCAGACTTTGTCTGACTATGGGCTTCCACTAGGGATTGCATTCCAGTTGCGTGACGACATTCTTGGCGTTTTTGGTGACGAAAAAGTTACTGGCAAGCCAGCTGGGGATGACTTGCGTGAAGGTAAGCGAACTGTTCTAGTAGCCACCGCGCTTTCCAAAACCAGTGGCGCTGATCATGAACTGCTAAAGAATTCACTAGGTGACAAGAACCTGTCAGCTGAAACTATTAGCAAATTACAAGACATCCTCAACAAATCAGGTGCTGTTGATGAAGTGGAACAGATAATTGAGAAAAACCGCACAATCGCACTTGAAGCAATTAATCGAGAATATATAGATGAAGAAGCCGTGTTTGCTCTATCGAACCTGGCAATAGCTGCTACTGAAAGAAACTTCTAATGGACCTACTGCGTTTCGCCCCTCGCTCCACCCCTCGTAAAGTTGTTGGTAAAACCGATCACGTTGTAATTGTTGGCGCAGGTCTGGCCGGCCTGTCTGCTGCCCTTCGGCTTGCTGGGGCCGGACGCAAAGTCACTTTGCTTGAACGCGAATTGGTGCCAGGTGGACGTGCAGGTTTGATTTCTGACCAAGGATTCCAATTCGATACTGGCCCATCAGTTTTAACTATGCCCGACTTGATTGCCGATGCATTTGATGCAGTAGGCGAAAAAATGAGTGATTGGTTGACACTTAAAGAAGTGAACCCACTTTATAGATCGTTCTTCCCGGACGGATCAATTTTGGATGTTCATTCAGATGTCAACAAAATGGCTACTGAAATTGAACGTGTGATTTCCTCCTCCGAAGCTGAAGGCTACTTAAAGTATGTTGATTTTGTAGCTGACCTATATAAGTATGAAATCAAAGATTTTATTGATCGAAACATTGATACTCCGTTTGATTTGCTAACACCGAACTTAGTGAAACTTCTTTCAATTGGTGGCTTTAGAAAACTTGCACCGAAAGTAAACGACTTTTTGAAAGACCCAAGAACTCAAAGAATTTATTCTTTCCAGGCGATGTATGCAGGCTTGTCTCCATACGACGCATTGGCAATCTATGCAGTCATTGCATATATGGACAGTGTGGCTGGGGTCTACTTCCCTGAAGGCGGAATGCATGCCTTGCCTAGAGCAATGGCTGCTTGCGCCCAAAAGCACGGTGTGGACATTCAATATGGTGTAACCGTTCAGTCAGTTGAGCACTCAAATTCTCGAGCCACTGCAGTTATAACAACCGATGGCACCCGCATTGAAGCCGATACATTCATTTTGAATCCTGATTTACCGGTTGCATACAGAGATCTACTTGGAATTAATCCACTATCAGTAAAGCGTTTGAAGTATTCGCCATCTTGCGCTTTGTTACTAGCAGGATCATCCCAACGCTATTCAAAGACTGCACATCACAATATCCATTTTGGCAAAGAATGGTCTGGGGTGTTTACCGATCTAATTGATAAAAAGCAGTTTATGTCTGATCCTTCAATTCTTGTAACTAATCCAACGTATTCGGATGCGAGTTTGGCTCCAGACGGTAAACAGATTTATTACGTGCTTTATCCAACTCCGAATCTGGATTCAGATATCGATTGGAAAAAAGAGGGTCCAAAATATCGCGACTATATGGTCAAGACTTTGGAAGAACGTGGTTACAAGAACTTTGGTGACAGTATTGAAGTGGAGCACCTCACTACCCCACTAGATTGGCAAGCTCAAGGTATGGAACGTGGAGCGCCATTCGCCTCTGCACATTCATTCTTGCAAACTGGCCCATTTAGACCTGGAAACCTTTGGGGCGAAAATGTTGTGTTCACAGGCTCTGGAACCCAACCTGGTGTGGGCGTACCAATGGTTTTGATCTCTGGAAGATTGGCTGCCGAGCGAGTTACCGGCGTTGACCCGGCTTACAAGTCTCGAGCTTGGCGCTAACTTGATCACTCGCAAACCATCACTGGGGTTTTTGGTTGCAGGGATTCTGCTGGCAATAAGTTCGATGTCACTTGGTTGGCTAACCCCAAACTTCGACATTGAATCTAATCCTGTGTTCGCGATCATGCGGCTAACGGAGTATGGGCGTCTCATTGGGATTAGTTCACTATTTCTTGGCGCGCTCTTATTGACTTTAATGTGGCTAAACATTGAGCATGATGTGCATAGCCCGCGCGAACTTGCACGTTTTGCTCTTTCAGCTAGCGTGCCATCACTTTTCATGCCGCCGTTGTTTTCACGAGATGTTTATTCATATATCGCTCAAGGGCACTTGCAGCTACGTGGATTTAACCCGTACGAAGATGGCGTAGCAAAGTTAGATCAATGGTTCAGATTTGGAATCGATCCGATGTGGGCGGAAACCACAACTCCTTACGGTGCTATTTATCTGCAAATAGAAAAGCTCTCAGCCTGGATATCTCAAGACAATCTTTATCTGGGCGTGGTTATTTTGCGAGCTATAAATATTTTGGCTTTCATCGTGACTATCTACGGACTAAACCGCCTAGCAAAGATTCACAATATCTCCGCAAACTTTGCGATCTGGCTAGCAGTATTAAATCCAATCACAATTTTGCATTTGATAAACGCAGTTCACAATGACTCTGTAATGATTGCGGCTCTAGTGTGGGCTTTTGTTTATGCGCACGAAAAAAGATTATTGGTGGCGTCTTTGACCCTTGCTTTTGCTATTGCAATTAAACCAATAGCTCTCATTGCTCTGCCATTCTTAGCTATTTCTAAAACCCCAGTATTTAGCTGGGCTCAGCGGATTAAGGAATGGGCAATCTCTTTTTCAGTCGCAGGTGGCGCATTAGCAATTCTTGGCGCAGTTACCGCGACTGGATTTGGTTGGCTAAATGCCATTTCCACACCGGGAGAAGTGTTGAATTTGGCTGCACCAATTAGTTTGGTTAGTGAACTTGCTGCAAAATCTCTTGATTGGTTTGGTTTTGATTTGGGTCAGAACATCTTCCAAGTGATTCGATTTGCTGGTTTATTGGTTTCAGCTGTTTATGTGGCTAAGTTGGCATTGAACAAGAATGAGATATCTGGCACCCGCAAAGCCGGATTAGCATTGGCATGCATGATTTTGCTTAGCCCAGTTGTCTTTCCTTGGTATTTCCTTTGGCCACTTGCCCTGTTCGCAGCAAGTGGGTTAAAGTCAAAACTATCTATGCAAATATCGGTCTACGGAACACTCCTCGTAGTGGCCTATTCCATTATTGAAGCAGTGGCAGTTCGAGACTCGGCAATCACCAGCCCTGAAATCTTGTTTAGTCTCTTAGTTGTAGTTAGCATATTTTCTGTTATGAAGTTTAAAGAGAATCGCGAAATTTTTGATCTGGAGCAAATGCATGTCTCGTAGAGAGCTATTAGCTGCTGGAATCACTGATCCTGCCTTGCAAGATTCCTTTGAAAAATGTCGCATACTCAATTCCGCTCACGGAAAGACTTACTATCTGGCCACGCTTTTGTTGGCTCCAGAAAAACGGCCATTTGTCCATGCACTCTATGGATTTGCTAGATACGCAGACGAAATTGTTGACGATCTTTCATCAACCCTAACCGGTGAGCAAAAGGCCGAATGGCTAACATCCTGGAGTGATAAGTTTCTTGAAGATTTTGATTCTGGCACAAGTGAAGATGAGATTTGCAAAGCAACTATTTATACCGCTAAGAAATTCAACATCCCCAAAGCTCACTTTGAAGCCTTCATTCACTCAATGAAGATGGACTTAACCACAACCTCATATGAAACTTTTGATGACTTATATGAATATGTCTACGGTTCGGCTGCTGTTATTGGCTTACAGATGGTTCCAATCCTCGAACCCTCTAGCAATGACGCCTATAAGTATGCGACCGATCTCGGAATTGCTTTTCAACTTGCAAATTTCATCCGCGATGTCGGCGAAGACTTAGAGCGCGGTCGGATATATCTGCCACTGTCAGAATTGCGTCAATTCGGTGTCACACCACAAACCCTTGAAACAGGCAAAGTCACCGATGACCTGCGCAACGCATTGCGCTTTCAAATTGCAAGAGTGCACGACCTAGAAAAGAGCTCTCGCGCGGGTATTTCACTCCTAAGCCCTGCTAGCCAGCCTTGTATCGATGCGGCCCGAATTCTCTACTGCCAAATTGCAGATGAGGTGGAGAAGATTGATTTCGACGTCTTTAGAAAACGGGCAAAAGTGTCCATGTTTAGAAAGATGACGGTAGCTGGCCGAGCCTGGCTGCAAGCCATCAAGTTGAGATAAAGCATTCGCGGTTACGCTACTCCTATGCGTAAATCATTGACAATTATTACCTGTGCATTACTGCTAGCGGCTTGTTCAAACTCATAGGCCGACCCAACCTCATCAAACTCACCTTCTCCTAGATAAGGCTCAGGCCACAAAACCTGTGGCCAAAGATTCATACGTAACCTGCTCAAGCGAAAGCATAAATGTCGAATACTTGAATCAAGTTATCTTGCAAGCAGCCGACGTTGATGAGATTTACATGATTGCAACTGCAGCTTGCGTCGAAGGCGATGTTAAGAGTGCAGAGCGGGTTGAAGTGCTTCATTGGAAAGCAGACCTTTCAACCTGGGCACCAATTGGAACTGTGCGCCTTTCCAATGACAATTACATGATGCCTTGGAATACTGAATCTGCTTGCTTTGAAGAAGATGGATCGGTGAAGTGCCCAGTTTTTGTCACTAAAGACAATGGCAAAACTAAAAATGGCACTTTAACTGTAACCCGCCAACGAGATCACTTCTGGGCAGAAATTAATTACTAGAAATTGCCCAAGATTGGTGCAATAAGTACTTTAACAATCATTGCTACTGGGTATGCAACTGCATAACCAAGATTCACCCGCGGATCATCTTGTGTTTGGTCGTTCACATAAGCCAACACCGCTGGCTGAGTCTGTGAACCTGCCATCACACCTGCAAGTCTTGGTCCGTAAGTCTTTGCAAAATACCTACCTAAGAAAATAAAGGTCAAAGCAGACGTCGCTGTTGTGGCAAGTCCAATAATCAATAAGCGCCAGCCAACTGGAGTCGTGATTGCTTCACTCAAGGCGTGGCCCGCAGTGGAACCGGCATATGCCAAGAACAACATCATGCCTAAAAGGCTAAGCGCACTCGATGCAGTGTGTGGCAGCGACCAAATGACTCGACCGGTCTTGCCTATTCTGCCCATGATTAGACCAATAATTAGTGGACCTGCAGCCATGCCGAATTCAAAAACTCTGCCACCTGGGATTGGGAAAGGGATTGATCCCAAAATAACACCGGCGGTTATGCCAGTTGCCAAACTAACTATTGAAAAAGCACTCGCAGCTTTTTCAGAGTCGCCAAGTAATTTTGCAACTTTCGAAAGCCCAAGCTGATTCGCAACCACGCGGACTCGGTCACCAATCTGCAAAACAAAATCATCTTGTGCCAGCAAGTCCACATCACCCCGGCGAATTCGAGTTGCCACTGCACCATATTTTTGGCCGAGTCGAAGGTCGCCTAATGGCCTGCCGGCCACACTTCGGTGCGACACTGCAATTCTTCGAAAATCTAAATTGGAGCGATCAAGAGTTAGCGCAACTGTAGATGAATGGCCAACTTGTGAAGTGAATTTCTCAATTGTGGCTCGATCTGCAATTACGGTAACAATATCTCCACGAACCAATGCATGGTCATCGGTTGCGATGTCGACTACTCCTCGATGCCCTGGACTGTCACCAGTCATCACACGTGAGAAACGAACCTTGTCTTCATATTGCTTTGCCAACTCGCCCAACGTTGGCAATCCATCCACATCCACTCTGATGGTTTCGCCAATTAACTCTGGTGGTTTAGCCGCAAGTTCATCTGCTTGGGGATTCGCCGACACTTTCTTGATGGCAAAGTTTGCAGCAATCAACATGCCAACCACGCCGAAAAGATATGTAACTGAATAGCCAACAATTGGCGAATTTGCACCAGTGGCATTTACCCAGATTTCTTGGCTAGCTGCTAAAGCAGGAGTGTTAGTTAGCGCACCTGCATATATGCCAGATAGAACAGGTCCATCGATACCAATTAACTTTGAAAATCCTACGAGTACTGCCGCAGCACCAGTTAAGGCCAGCATGATCGTAATTACTACTCGCCCACCGCTACGCAAGGCTCTAAAGAAGGAAGGACCAGCACCAATGCCTACTATGTATGCAAAGAGGGCTAAACCGAAGTATCCGACATCTTTAGCAAGTATTAGCCGCTCGTCATAAGCACTAAATGCAAGGGCCGCAAACAGCACTCCTGCTGGCCCAAGCGAGATGCCCTTGATCTTGATGTTGCCAATGAACGCGCCTAACCCTAAGAGCGTGGTTAGAAGAAATAGTGGCTGTTCAACTGCGAGATCGACAAAATAATTCATTATCAGCAAATTTCTGTTTAGAAAATTTAGGTAATCGTTAGTTTAATCCTTCAACAAAACAAAAAGTGGGGCCTGTCGTTAGACAGACCCCACTTTCAGTTTGTTTATTTAAGAGCAGCCACTGGTGTTGCCACAACCTTCACAGGCGTAGCAGGAACCTGACGGACGCATCTTGATGCCACATGTGAAGCACAATGGTGCATCGCTCACTTTGCCAGTGATTGCTTCTAGCAATTCAGCTGATGAATGAGCATTTTCAGTGTTGATAGTCACAGGAACAGCGACTGGCTTAATGTCTTCTAGTTCCTTAACTACAACTGCAGCGATTTCTTCAGTGCTTGCACTTGGGGTGTCGTAACCTGAAACTTGAGCCGCACGTTCTTCGGCGGTGAAGATGCCGAGCATTGCACGCTTTTCAAGTGGTAGGTAATCGAGAGCCAAACGACGGAAGATGTAGTCCATGATGGATTGAGCCATCCGGATATCTGCATCATCTGTCATGCCAGCTGGTTCGAAACGCATGTTGGTGAACTTAGAAACAAATGCTTCTAGTGGTACACCGAACTGCAATGCGATTGAGATAGCAATCGAGAATGCATCCATCACGCCTGCAAGAGTTGAACCTTGCTTACCTAGCTTCAAGAACACTTCACCAAGTTCGCCAGTTTCATACGAACCTGCGGTTAAGTAACCCTCTGCTCCACCAACTGCGAATGAAACAGTTTGGCTTGCGCGCTTCTTTGGCATCCGGCGACGAATCGGCTGAGCTGCAACAGAAGTTGCAACTGGTGCTTCAGTCTTCTTGGCCTTTGCGTCAGAAAGTGGTTGACCAACCTTGCAGTTGTCGCGGTAGATAGCAAGTGCCTTGACACCCATTTTCCAGGCTTGGAAGTAAATTTCTTCAACTTCGTCAACAGATGCATCTTCAGGCATATTTACAGTCTTTGAAATTGCACCTGACAAGAATGGTTGGCAAGCAGCCATCATGCGGACGTGACCCATTGGGGAGATCGCACGTTCGCCCATTGCACAATCAAAGATTGCGTAATGTTCTGGCTTCAAACCTGGTGCATCGATAACGTGACCATTTTGTGCAATGAATTCCACAATCGCTTCAACTGTTTCGTCTGCATATCCAAGCTTGTTTAATGCCATTGGAATGGTTTGGTTAACAATCTGCATAGATCCGCCACCAACAAGTTTCTTGAACTTAACTAATGAGAAGTCAGGTTCAATTCCGGTTGTGTCGCAGTCCATCATGAAACCGATGGTGCCGGTAGGTGCAAGCACAGAAGCCTGTGCGTTACGCCAGCCATTCTTTTCACCAGTCTTGATGCCATCAGCCCAGTTCTTGCTAGCAAGGCGTGAGATGTCTGCATCTAATGTTGAAGCAGAGCGAAGTGCATCGCTAGCAGCAGCATGCTTGCGCATTACGCGTTGGTGAGCACTTGCGTTACGTGCGTAACCTTCGTATGCACCAACCACACCTGCAAGTTCAGCAGAACGCTTGTATGCAGTGCCAGTCATCAAAGAAGTGATCGATGCAGCAAGTGCACGGCCACCTTCTGAGTCGTATGGCAAACCAGTTGCCATTAGCAATGCGCCAAGGTTTGCGTAACCAATACCTAGCTGACGGTATTTGCGAGTGGTATCACCGATTGGTTCGGTTGGGAAATCTGCGAAGCAGATAGAGATATCCATTGCAGTAATAATGAATTCAACCGACTTAGCAAACTTAACTGCGTCGAATGAGCCATCTTCCTTTAGGAACTTCATCAAATTCAATGATGCAAGGTTGCAAGATGAATTGTCCAAGCTCATGTATTCAGAACATGGATTTGAAGCTGTGATGCGTCCAGTTTCTGGGTTGGTGTGCCAATCATTGATGGTTCCGTCGTATTGGATACCTGGATCTGCACAAGCCCATGCTGCTTCACTGAGTTGGCGGAATAGTTTCTTAGCATCCACATGTTCAATGATTTCGCCAGTTGATCGGGCGCGAAGACCGAAGTCTGTGCCGTTTTCTACTGCCTGCATGAATTCATCAGTTACGCGAACAGAGTTGTTTGCGTTTTGGTATTGAACACTGATGATGTCTTTTCCGCCAAGGTCCATGTCGAAGCCAGCATCGCGCAATACGCGAATCTTTTCTTCTTCATTAACTTTGGTTTCGATGAATTCTTCGATATCTGGATGGTCAACATCAAGTACAACCATCTTTGCAGCGCGACGGGTTGCGCCACCTGATTTGATTGTTCCAGCTGATGCATCAGCACCACGCATGAAAGAAACTGGACCACTTGCGGTTCCACCGCTGTGCAGTAGTTCTTTCGATGAGCGGATACGGCTCAAGTTCAAACCGGCTCCTGAACCACCCTTGAAGATCAATCCTTCTTCGCGGTACCAGTTAAGGATTGAATCCATCGTGTCATCAACAGAGAGAATGAAACAAGCAGATACNNNGGATTGAATCCATGGTGTCATCAACACTCAAAATAAAGCATGCGCTTACTTGTTGAGGTGATGTGGTACCAACGTTGAACCAAACTGGTGAGTTGAATGAGAAGACTTGATTCAAAAGCATCCAAGTCAATTCATGTTCAAAAGTGATTGCATCGTCTTCAGTTGTAAAGTAACCGTATTCACGGCCAGCTTTGGTGTAAGTCAAAACTACGCGATCGATAAGTTGTTTCAAACTCCATTCGCGTTGATCAGTACCTACTGCACCACGGAAGTACTTAGTGGTGACGATGGTTGATGCGTTTACTGACCAGAAATCTGGATACTCGACTCCCCGTTGTTCGAATACTGTTTCACCAGTCTTCCAGTTTGTCTGCACTACATCGCGTCGTTCCCAATTGATTTGATCATATGGGTGTTCCCCTGGCTTGCTCCACAGTCTTTCAAGTGAAAGTCCGCTTGATTTTGCTTTCTTAGTCGAGCTGGTTGCTCCACTCACCGTTTCGGTCATCGGTGTTTCCTCTTTCTGATTCGTTTTTCTATTTGTGGGCTTTCGCGTCCAAGGGGAATCGTGCGCGATTGGGAAGTTATTTTGTTGTTGAAAGACTTTCTTCAACATTTTGAGCATCTTGATTTTGTGATGCTCTAAGCACTGCAATTTCACCTTCGAAATCTTCAAGACTTTCGAATGATCTGTAAACAGATGCAAATCTGAGGTAAGCGACTTTGTCTAAATTGCGAAGTGGCGCAAGGATTGCAAGACCAACTTCATTACTTGGAATTTCAGCAACTCCAGCTGCGCGAAGTGAATCTTCAACTTGTTGTGCAAGTAGTGCAAGATCGTCGTCGCTAACAGGACGACCTTGACATGATTTGCCAACACCAGAAATTACTTTTGCACGGCTAAATGGTTCAACCACTCCGTTGCGTTTAACAACTAGCAACATTGCAGTTTCTACAGTTGAAAAACGTCGGCCACATTCAGGACACTGACGACGACGACGAATTGCGCCACCATCTTCT
>JAPLBX010000162.1 GCA_026392535.1 Actinomycetota bacterium | reverse complement strand
TTGCCACCGGTGTGCAGCGAGGTGGCATTACCGCGCTAACTTTGATGGCGCTCTTACTGGAACGCAATACCTTCAATGATTCAAATAATCCAGACGCTGGTCTAAGGGGCTTTGCTTATGCGTTAGCAATAGCTGGAATTGGAATCGGATTAGGCGCCCTTGCTGGTCCATATGGCGTTGCAAGATTTGGTCGACATAAATGGATGCGAATTTCTATGATCGCTCCGATTGGATTTCTAATAGTTTTTGGTCTTTCCCCAAATGAATTTATGATGATTGCGACAGCCTTTTTTGTCGGAGGTTTTGGTCAAAGTTTTAAAATTACTAATGATGCTTTAGTGCAGTCGAAAATCGCAGATGAATTTCGAGGTCGAATCTTTGCTTTCTATGATGTTGCGGTAAATGGTGCGATTGTTTCGGGTGCCATAATCGCTGCGCTTACGCTTCCGCCAAGCGGCGTCTCTTTAGTATTGCCCTGGTTAATCGCTTTGGCCTACACAGCCGCGGCATTGGTGTTGCTCCGCAGAACTAAATTTTCGGCTGGTTCAGACTCCACCAATTAAGTAATTCAGCTTTCGCTGCTTCCACCCCAAGTGGTCCGCGATCCATTCTTAAATCTAATAAATATTGATAGGCGCGACCAACAATTGGTGATGGTGAAATTCCAAGAATTGCCATAATTTCTAAGCCATCTAAATCAGGTCGAATTTTTTCTAACTCTTCCTCCTCCATCAACTTCAAAATTCGCTCTTCAAGTGAATCATAAGTTTTTGCAAGACTTTCGGCCTTGCGTTGGTTTCGAGTTGTGCAATCCGCTCTTGTTAAAACATGTAAATGAATTAGTTGGTGCTCTGCATCTCGGATGTAACGGCGAACAGCCGAATCGGTCCATTCACCTGTTCCATATCCGTGAAAACGAAGGTGAAGAAAAACTAGTGACGAAACATCACTAATTACATCATTGCTAAAACGCAGGGTTTTTAATCGCTTTTTTGCCATCCGGGCCCCAACAACTTCATGGTGATGGAAAGAAACGCCACCACCTTCAATTAGCTCGCGCGTTTTTGGTTTACCAATATCGTGCAAGAGCGCTGCAAGACGAATAACTAAGTTTGGTCCGCCCAGTCGCTCTTCTAATGAAATCGCCTGTTCTAATACTTTTAACGTGTGCTCATAAACATCTTTATGGTGATGATGTTCATCAATTTCTAATTTCAACTTTGGAATTTCTGGAAGCACATAATCTGCTAAGCCCGTTTCAACCAGCAAAGAAATTCCAATTCTAGGATTTTCAGACATGATCAGTTTGGTGAATTCATCTCGCACGCGTTCTGCAGAGATAATTTCAATACGCGCAGCCATCGCTTTTATCGCGGCAATAATTGCTGGATCAACATCAAAGCCAAGTTGTGCGGCAAATCTTGCGGCCCGCATCATTCTTAGTGGATCATCTGAAAAAGAATTCTCTGGCGTGCCGGGCGTACGCAAAACTTTTCGGGCAAGATCATTAACGCCGTCAAAGTTGTCAATAAATGTCGGAGGTGTAGTTGTAAGTTCGAGTGCCATTGCGTTTACAGTGAAATCTCTTCGCAGTAAATCACCTTCGATGTTCTCGCCAAATTTAACTTCCGGGTTTCGACTTTGAGTTTCATATTTTTCACTTCGGTAAGTTGTAATTTCTACAGTTACATCACCAAATTGTGCGGCGATAGTTCCAAATTCTCGGCCAGTTTCCCAAATAGAGTCTGCACCTTTTTTAATAATTGATTTAGTCTCATCAGGTTTTGCATTTGTTGTGAAATCTAAATCATTTCCAAGTCGACCTAAAATTGCGTCTCGGACAGGCCCTCCGACCAAAGCTAAAGTGAAACCGGCCTTCGCAAACTTCGCAGCCAAATCAGATGCCAGCGGCTTGCTTGATAGCGCAGAGATCGCAAGGCCAGAGCGATAGTTTTTGGGTTCGTTGTCACAGTATCTAAGGCTAGAGCAGTAACCTTGCTCCATGACCACGGCGCCTGGTGGCGGTGGCGAGGCTAAACGGAAAAAACGTCGGAGACGACGTCCAAAGGGCCCGACCCCACCAAATTTAAATAATTCTGCAACCACTCAAGCAAAACCTGCTGCCAAAAAATCTGCACCTAAGCGGGTCTACGCCAAACGCGTTGATGAAATTAGTGCTGGCGGATTAGTAATTGATTCAACTGGAACCAAAGGTTTGTTAATTGGTCGCCGCGATTTAAAGGATCAAACCCGTGAACGTTTGCTCTGGTCACTTCCGAAAGGACACATTGAAGAGGGCGAGACTCCGGAACAAGC
>JAPLBX010000011.1:12762-13460 GCA_026392535.1 Actinomycetota bacterium | reverse complement strand
ACTCGGAGTAGATCCAGATCGACTCCACGACGAAGCATTCGCATATTAAGAGGACATTATGAAACGCGGAATTTTTATTGCAAGCGCAGCTGTTGTGGGCGGCATTGGGGCCTTTGTATTCCCAGCTGGCGCTTACATGCCAGGAGTTTTAGTTGGCGAATCCCCTGCTCCTTTAGTGAATCCTTCAGGTTCACCTACTCCTTCTAGTTCTGCCACAAATCCTCAAAGTCGAACTCTCGTTGGCGATACCATCAACACGCGTTATGGCGCAGTTCAGATTCAACTAAAAGTTAGTGGCACCACTATCGATGCGGTGGAGATACTGCAAGCGCCATCTGGCTCAAATGCCCGCTTTACTAACTATGCAATTCCGATTTTGATTCGTGAAACACTTAAGGCCCAATCTGCAAACGTAAATAGTGTTTCAGGGGCCAGTTACACATCGCAGGGATTCATCCAATCTTTGCAATCTGCTTTCTCACAAATGTGATTGGCAAGTTACTCATTACTAAGACACCAATCGCTTTTTCACTATTTATTAATCACCAGGTCACCGTTTTTGTCGACTTGAATTGATTCGAATTAATCGTAGAAAAGCCAAAATATGTCCCACTTGGAGCATTCATGCCTTTAGAAGTAGCAAACGTATTCGGATTAGCTATATTTACTTCAATCACGCCATTGATTCTCACTTGTAA
>JAPLBX010000011.1:0-12716 GCA_026392535.1 Actinomycetota bacterium | reverse complement strand
CATTGATTCTCACTTGTAATAGCGCACTCGTTGCATAAACAATTATTTGATTTTGAATTCCAAAATCCTTTGAAATTGATTTAGTGTAAATAGGAGGCTGCTTGATTCCAGTTGCTGAGAATGTTTGTACGAGAATGCTCTGTCCGCTGTCACTCAGACCTATCGACCAGCCACATGTAATTGTCGATCCAGTCAAACAGACTGACGCGTGTATATAAACCACTGCGTTTGTTGGGTCTTTGTAGGAAAGTTTTATTAGTGAATACAGCGAATTGTCAGTATCCAGATTTCGGGTGATTAATACAACTCGGTTTCCAGTGCCTGTTGAAGTTATCGAGCTAGGCGAAGTAAAGGCGTAGTAGCCACCGCCCGTTATCTGTTTCCATTTTGCAGCCGGATCAGTCCAAATCGTGCTCTCGGTTTTTGCAGGTTTGGTCTGGTGACTTGTAAATTTTGAATGAGTTGCAGGGAAATTAGTCACATTCTTAAAGAATATGATCGGAAATGCAAAACCCTTTAGTAAGCCAACTGCTTCTGCTCTAATTTGGTTTCTCTTAACTAGCTCTGGATCAAATCCAGGATTTGCATCACCTTTCGTTCGAAAGCCTTTTTCTGCTTTGTTCGATATTCGATGCAAAATTAACTGATTATCTCGCTTGAATTGAATGATCTGCCCATTTTCCAGTTTAGATTTATCAACGGAATACAAGATCACCAAATCGCCACGAGAAATCGTGGGTGACATTGAATCACTAACCACAACTGCGAAATCAAAACCTGCAATTCGTAGACCTGCTAGCGAGACTAAGTAAAGAATCGCTACCAGGGCTACGAATTTCAAGAGTATCGAAAATATTTGTCTAAACAACTGCATGGAAAGAAATTTCGTAGTTAGAAAATCCCTAGTTAAAGATTTCATGGTTAGAGATTTCATGGTTAGAGATTTCGCTGCAGTTTTAACTGTTAAATACTTACAGACACTGAATCAACGGCAAATTCAAAACTTAGTGTCGCTCCTTGATATGGATTGTCATCCACTGCTACAAGATCTGGCCAAGTAATAGTTGCGGTTAGAACTTTAGTTGTACTAGCTGCAAGGCTAGAAATATTCACGCTCAAACTTGCAATAGTTCCGCTATACAGAGTGTTGTTTTGTGAATCCTTAATGGCGATGTTTAGTACTTCATTCAGGTTATTTGCTGAGGCACTCAAGTTAGTTGAATATAGGCGGATGTCAGTGTTTAGGCTTCCAGTATTTGCTATCCGAATGGTCGAACTCTGACTAGCCATGGCTGGTTGGGCATTGGTGATGTTGATAACTGGGTTCAAACTTTCATTCCCGTCAGCATCTAACAATTTCACACCGAGCGTGCCAGCTGTTAGAGAGTTGTTCCGAGATTTAGTTTGGGAAGTGAATTGTGCAAAGGTATTTGGAATCGTGTATGCGAAGACTGTGGCAACCGCCAAACTTGCCACAGTTAGCGTCAGTGATTTGCTCTGGATTTTCATATATCTCCTGTCGTTGCGGATTACCGCATGTACCGACAAAGAATTAGTTAATAGATTCACAATTTGACCACAAACAGCGCAAGAGCTGCGCAATAAATCTTTAGATTTAGGGAATTACTGGATCTTCTGGTTCAGGCACCAAGTATTCAATTTGAGCTGAGGTCGGAGCGTAGAAGTTATATTCATCTGTGAAATCAAAATCCACTAAATACGTTCCTGGTTCCATTTCCGGCAGCGTTACCTTCCAAGTTCCAAGACCTGTGAGTCTGACTTTCGCACCCTTTATCTTTTGACCAGCAATTCGGACAGCTAATTCTCCAGTTACACAAGCAGCAAAATTGCTAAGTCGTTTTGCAGTGATATTAAATTGCATCAGCTCGTCTACTACTGGTGATACTTGAAAATCAATTACATCTGAAGAAGCAACATAATCGCCCTCAAACGGAATCCAGGTTCCTTGCGCTAGCGCACGGAATTCTTCGCTAGTTCCGCGATACACATTCATATCTAGACGAGATCCGTTTTTGACGCCAAACGTCTTGCCCGAAGCCATGCTCGAGTACTGCCAAAAACTCCAAGCAATATCCCCACCATTTGTCCAAGGTGTTTGGTATTGGCCACCGGTACAAACTGAACACACTGGTATAGAGCCAGCATTTATCAGTGCGACAGCGCCTTCATGAGACATTTGTTTAAATCTCTTTGTTGGATGTCCGTAATACCTTGCCATCCACAAAGTGATGGTGTCCCAAAATGGATCATTTTGGATTAGACGAGTTCCCAAGAAATTTGGTGCGCTATAAACAATTGGCATTCGACCTGTCCGTGCCTGCATTTCTAGCAACCAAGTTTTCACCCAAAGGTTGACCGATGATTTTTTAACACCATCTGCAATTCCACTCTTCGGAATATCATCTCTTTCAACATCCAAGACATAAGGCAAATCAAATTCGTTATATCCACCAAGTTCAGTCAGGCGAATAGTCGCTTGAATTGCTTCTTCTCGAGCATCAGCAATGAGTTTCGCTTTATTGTCAGAGTGAATCATCCCTGGGAAGTGATAAAGACCAGTGAAAAGGCCAGCTGCTTGGGCAGCAGGTTTGTCGATTGCTGAAAACTTCTTCGCATAATCGTCCGCATATTTAGTGCCATCAGATTTAACCGTGCCATCGGATGTTTTGATAAATACGAAACGTAAACCTTTATTAAACGCCTTTTGGAAATCTATTGGCTTTCCATCATCCAACAAATCTGCAACGCCATCATTGTTTGTGTCAGCCATATGTTGCCAGCGGGAAATATCTATACCCCAAATACGCGATGGAGATCCGGGCCCAAAAGCATCAATTGGAAGGGCTGCAGGTGGTAATACTGTGAAAATTATTGGATTACTGATTGCGGTGCCACGTGCAGTGGTCGCATTGATTCGGTATTGATAGCTTCCAGCTTCAACTGGTAATTGCACGCGTGCCACCCAAGCAGTGCGTCCTGCAGAAGTTTGCGCATTTACTGGCGTCCAAATCTCACCAATTAATTGTTCGGCTTGAATTGAAATAGATTTACCGGCATCTAGAAAAGTTCCTGAAATATTTGTCAGTGCTGCAGATGGAACTGTTGAATCATTTGTCGTGATCACAATTGTTGGATCTGGTCTTGGCGGCACAACGCTCACAGTGGTTTCAACTACTGTTGATCTTGAAACATTAATCGCTTGAATTCTGTAACGAACTTTTTGTGGCCTAGCTGGAGCTACTACGGACATTTTCCATTCACCATTTGCATTGGTTCTGGCTCGACTGTTGTTTACGCGAATCCATTTTTTCTTCTGCCAAAGTTTGCGTTCAATAATGACACCTTTGCGGGCAGGCTTTACGGTGCCACTCAATTCAAAAGTCTGTGAAACAACGATGCGCGAATGTGACGAAACTGCTTTTACCTTTACCGGGGTATTTACTGTTGGAGCATCCGGAATTGCTGCGCTTGAAGGTGCTACGGACAAAACTGAAAGTAAGAATGGAAGTACTAGCAATCCAGCAATTTTTCGCATTGGCTTCCACCTCATTTCATCTTATTTGCGGTGGCAAAGTATCGCAGATTTTGCACTGTTACTCTCCCTATGTGTCTAAACGCGGTGCAATTCTCTTTACAGCTCTCTCAATTATTTGGGGGACTCCTTACCTGTTTATTAAATACGCGCTTGAAGACTTTGATCCAGTTTTTATCGTATTTGCCCGATGTGCCCCGACTGCTCTTATTTTGCTGCTATTAGTCTGGAAACAGGGCAAACTCAAAGAAAATTGGCACTTTTGGAAATACTGCACCTTGTTTGCGGTAATTGAAATGGTTTTCCCTTGGTATTTTGTAACAGCTGCCGAAAAAAGTGTTAGTTCTGGTCTCGCAGGACTGATGCTTGCGGTTGTTCCTATTTTTGCAGTTATTACTTCCAGAATCCGAGGTGAAGACAACGCCTTCAATATTCGACGCATTGCAGGTATTGCTATTGGTATTGCTGGAGTGTTCGCTCTGGTTGGTGTTGATTCTTTAAATTCCGATATCAACCTGGTCGCGATATTGATGCTGATTGGGGCTGCACTTGGTTATGCCACTGCCCCGGTTCTGATTTCAACAAAGCTTAAGTCTGCCGATTCAACTTCGGTGATTGCGATGTCTTCGTTAGCCGTGACTTTGATTTATTTACCTCTGGTTCCGAGCCACCTACCTACACATCAACCAGGCGCTTCAGCTATTTTGGCAATCATCACATTAGCTGTTGTTTCAACAATCTTGGGTTTTGCAGTGTTTTTTGCATTAATAGCTGAGGTTGGACCGATGAAGGCAACGTTGATTACCTACATAAATCCGGCAGTTGCAATTTTGTTGGGAGTGATTTTCTTAGGTGAAGAACTAACTCTAGGTTTGTTAATTGGTTTCCCGCTTGTCCTTGGTGGGTCTTGGCTGGCTTCCAAGCACTAACGGGTTAATAGTTCTGCAGTTGGATCCAGCGCCCAATCAACAATTCCTTTCCATGCTCCAAAGCCTTCATTCATAGAAATATGTCCTGCGTCATTCCAAATAATTGGCAGTAAGCGAAGTGGTTTTCCATAGGTTTCTTCAACTCCATTTGGTAGCCAGTGATCGTTGTCGCCTGCCAAAATATTTATTGAATCAGTATGAGATTTAACAATTTCTTTTAGATCTGAATCTAAGGCGTCTTGAAATGTTGGTGCTGCGGTCAAGAGTTTTGGATCGGCTGGTGCCACAAGCAGTACTCGTTCAAATTTGATTGAGAGCTTGCCATTCGCTATTAGCTTCAACCAGGCCACGCATCCAAGCGAATGAGCAATAACGATTACAGACGTGATCCCAGCCTCTTTCATCAACTGAACTTCAGTCTCCAAAACCTCAAGCCACTGCTCAGCTACTGGAAAATCCGGATTAGGTAGTTGTGGGTATGAGACATACTCACCATGTTTGCGAAGGCTCCCTGCTAGAAAGCGCATCCAGTGACCCTTTGGTCGATGGTTTTCTAAACCGTGGATTAGTAGAAATCCGCGCATAACCCTCCAATATTTGTGCTTAACCTTCCACCGATTTGCACTCATGTCTAGTAGATGGTTGACTAAGTCAAGTAATTGACCAAGTCAAGGAAAAGTGGAAATGTCCAAATCTGTTGAGCGCTTTACCCAATGCTTTGGGTCAATGATGCGCGTAACTGCCTGGGTTAAGTCCCAGTCTTCTTACCAGGGCATGGATTTCACTGGTCTTCGGTTGCTTGATTATTTAGTTTCAAATGGGCCAAGCAGGCTTTCCGACTTAGCAGATGAATTAGCAGTAGATCCAGCCATCATCACCAGACAATCGCAGGCATTAGTTGAAGGTGGTTTTGCCGAACGTCGAGTTAACCCAGCTGATGCACGTGGCACATTGCTCGCGATAAATGAATTGGGAATCGAACTCATTAGAAATCATTCAGTTATTAGAAATGCATTCTTCGAAGAAGTATTTAATGGTTGGTCTCAAGATGAGATTAATCAATTCACAAATTCCGTTGAGCGCTTTACAAGTGCACTCAACGAAAAATCTGCCGTGGCACTTTCACTGCATAAAACAAAACAGGAGAGATAGTGAGTAAAGAACAAAATAACCATAGTGCGCAATACCTTACACATCAAGAAATTGTGCCAATCTTGGTTGGTTTGATGATGGGACTATTCCTAGCTGCACTTGACCAAACAATTGTTGCAACTAGCATCCGAACAATTGGAGACCAACTGAATGGTCTTTCACTTCAAGCTTGGGTAACCACGGCTTATTTGATCACTAGCACTATCACGACTCCGCTATACGGAAAATTAAGTGATATCTACGGCCGTAAACCTTTGTTTATTTGGGCTATCTCTTTATTCATTGCTGGCTCAGCATTGAGTGCGTTTTCTTCATCAATGGGAATGCTCGCTGTTTTTCGTGCTGTGCAAGGAATTGGTGCTGGTGGTTTGTTCACCTTGGCACTTGCAATCATCGGCGACATAGTTCCGCCGCGTGAACGTTCTAAGTACCAGGCTTACTTCATTGCAGTCTTTGGTTCATCTAGCGTGCTTGGACCTGTTGTTGGTGGCTTCCTTGCTGGCACAGATTCAATCCTTGGTCTAGCTGGCTGGCGTTGGGTGTTTTTCGTAAACGTTCCAATCGGTCTAGTTGCGCTCTTTGTTGTTAATCGCACATTGCATATTCCAAACTTCCAGAAAGTAAATCACCCACTCGACTGGTCTGGAGCAATTTCATTGAGCACAACGTTGGTGCCTTTGCTACTGGTAGCCGAAAAGGGTCGCGAATGGGGTTGGACTTCAACCGATTCATTGACTTGTTATGCAATCAGCATCATCGGTCTGGTTTGGTTTATTCGTGCTGAATCGAAAATAGGCGATGAAGCATTGATTCCACTTCGCTTGTTTAAAGATAAGACTTTCTCACTTCTGACCATCATTGGTGTAATCACCGGTATGGGTATGTTTGGTGGGCTTGCAGTGCTTCCGCTTTACCTACAGATTGCCGGTGGTGCTAATCCAACTCAAGCAGGTTTGCAGTTATTGCCACTAACACTAGGCATCATGAGTGGATCTGTTTTCTCTGGACAAATAATTAGCAAAATTGGTCGTTACAAAATGTTCCCGATTCTTGGAGCAACGTTGATGACCATCGGATTAGGTTGGATGACACTATTAACAGTGGATACACCTTTCATTGCAATTGCAGGGATGTCGCTCATTTTTGGTTTCGGACTTGGAAACCTAATGCAACCAACCGTTCTGGCAGTACAAAATGCTGTTTCACCTCGTGATATTGGTGTGGCGACATCTTCGGTAACTTTGTTCCGTCAACTCGGTGCAACTCTCGGTACTGCATTGTTCTTGTCGCTCCTATTTGGTGGATTGCCAACGAATGTAGGCGAACGTTTTGCTGCAGCTGCACAAGACCCGGCTTATGCTGCAACTTTCCAAACCGATGTAATTGATGCTGCAAAAAATGGCACCATTACTGATGCAAATGCTCACCTTTTGGAATTGAATCAAGGTGGCGCAAATGTTTTCGACGATACATCCTGGATCGAACAAGCAACACCAGCTTTGGTTCGTCCGTTGAAGGATGGATTCACAGACTCCACGGTCATTGTGGTTTTGGTCGGAGCAATCGCTACGGCCTTCTCGATTCTCTTCGCTTTATTCGTGCCAAACAACCGTTTGCGCGAACGTGACGAAGAGTTTGTACCAGCAACGGAATAGCGGGAGGATTCGTATATGAAATCATTATTAATTCGTTGGGTAGCACTAGGCGGAGCAATTTGGGCTGCGGCTTATTTTGTCCCCGGGATTGAAGTCAAAAATGGCGACTTCGTCACCTACGCAGGAATTGCACTTATCTTTGGGTTAGTCAACGCCACCATTGGCACACTGACAAAGATCTTGACTTTCCCAATCACAATATTGTCTTTGGGTTTATCAATGTTGGTAATAAATGGCGCGATGCTAGTAATTACCGATTCAGCTAGCGATGCACTATCTATTGCCAGCATCTGGGATGCAATCTTGGGAGCATTACTAATTTCCATCGCATCTGCAGTTATCAATAAAATCATCAGTGCATTTGTGAAGAAATAGTGGACAGAAGTTCGGAACCGGGTGAGTTCTATTTAGGTGTGGGCGTCGGCCCACATCCTGAACCTCACCCGGTTGGCGATCAATACGACCGCGAATTACTTCAAAATGGCGACAAGCGAAATGTGGCCGATGAGTTTCGTTATCTAACGGTTGATGCGATTCGAGAAGTTCTTGCGACACGACGAATTCCACTCGAAATTGCTATTGAAAATTGGCAACACGATTTAAATATTGGATCGCTAGTTCGATCTGCTAATGCCTTCAACGTGAACCAATTCCATATCATCGGCAATAAGCACTGGAATCAACATGGCGCATTAATGACCGATAAGTACATTGATATCAAACACCACCAAAGTGCTATCGAATTCAAGGCCGATTGCCAAAAACGTGCACTGCCAGTCATTGGATTTGAGAATATATCTGGTGCAAAACAAATAGAGACTTCATTCTTGCCAGCAAAATGCGTTTTACTCTTCGGAAACGAGGGTCTTGGATTGAGTGACGAAGGATTTGCAGCCTGCGATGAATTTTATGAAATTGCTCAATCAGGCTCGGTAAGGTCGATGAACGCCTCTGTTGCTGGTGCTATTGCTATGTACGCATGGCGAATTCAACATCAATAACAATCTTGAGAAGTAATCCCAAGAAGCCAAGGCTGTGAAATGCCTGAACTCGACTCCACACACGACTTCAGAGGTGGTTTGGAGGTAATCTAGGCTAATAATTAAGGAGAAATATGACTGCAGAAATCGAAGTTTATGGCGCTGACTGGTGTGGGGACTGCCGTCGCACCGAACGCCTACTGAAAGAGCTCAACGTTTCTTACACCAAGCATGACGTTGAGAAAAGTGATGAGTTGCGAGACAAGGCAATTAGTATTTGTGGCAAACAAAGCATTCCAGTGGTGGTCTTCCCGGATGGCGAATATTTCGTTGAACCATCAGATCCACAAATGCGCGACAAGCTGGCTGAGCTAGGAATTATTTAGTGCGCAAAGTTGCTGCCGAATTCTTCGGTACATTTTTACTTTTGGCTTCAATTGTCGGTTCTGGCATCATGGCAACCAATTTAACAACTGATGTCGCAGTTCAACTACTAGTGAATTGCATCGCAGTAGTAGCAACTCTTTATGTACTAATAACTCTCTTCGCTCCAATAAGTGGTGCCCAATTCAATCCGATTGTTAGTTTCTTCTTGTATTACAAAGGTAAACAAGATTTGAATACAACTCTCAAATTCATAGGTGTACAGATTCTTGGTGCAATATCTGGTGCAAAACTTGCAGAATTAATGTTCCATGAAAATTTAGGAACCTTCGCGACTAGGGAACGAAATTCTCCCGGACTGCTGCTGGGCGAAGTTGTTGCAAGCGCTGGCTTGATTTTGATTATTGGTTTCGCAGTGAAAGATCGAATCAATCCAGCAATAGTTGTACCGGCTTGGATAGCAGCTGGATACTTCTTCACATCATCGACGATATTCGCAAACCCTGCGGTGACTATCGGCAGATCATTTTCAGATAGTTTTACTGGAATTCATCCAAATTCCATCCTAGGCTTTATCGCAGCGCAGTCTGTCGGACTTATCCTTGGCACCTTGCTAAGTAAAACTTTCTTGGAGGACTAATCATGAATAAGCCAAGTGTGCTCTTTGTTTGTGTCCACAATGCTGGGCGTTCTCAAATGGCTGCTGCTTTCCTAACCACTTTAGGCAAAGGCGAAATCGAAGTACGTTCCGCAGGTTCGATGCCAGCAGAGACAGTAAATCCTGCGGTCCTAGAAGCTCTAGCAGAAGTTGGAATCGATATCTCAAAAGAGATTCCAAAAGTTCTCACTACTGAGGCAGTTCAAGAATCTGATGTAATCATCACTATGGGTTGTGGCGATGCTTGCCCAATCTTCCCTGGCAAGGTTTATTTGGACTGGAAGCTTGAAGATCCAGCTGGCCAAGGAGTTGAATCGGTTCGACCTATTCGCGATGACATCAAGGCCAGAATTGAGAACCTAATCTCTGAACTTCCAACAATGTTGAAGAACTAGGGAATAAGTTTCGGATCAAATCCGATAGGTAACTCAAGTCTATTTTCAGACATAAGAACTTTATCATTCAAGATTTCTCTGGTTGATTTATCAGAAACAATCACACCGCCCGACAAAATGACTGACCGAGGGCAGAGCTCAAGCGCATAAGGCAAATCGTGTGTAACCATCAGAACTGTTACATCTAGGCTGCGAACGATGTCTGCCAATTCCCTGCGGCTTGCTGGATCCAGATTCGAACTTGGTTCGTCCATGATCAGAATTTCTGGTTTCATAGCCAAAACAGTTGCAAGTGCGACTCGTCTACGTTGGCCAAAGGACAAGTGATGCGGTGCTCGGTCCACAAATTCAGACATCGCAACTTGCTCAAGTGCCCAATTAACTCGCTCAGCCCATATTAAATGGGCCGAACTCAACATCTTCGCGAACAGTCGGCATGAACAACTGATCATCTGGGTCTTGAAAAACGATTCCTACCCGGCGACGAATTTCAAGCAAATTATCTTTATCGTCAACATTCAACTTCAATCCAGCAACTTCGATTTCACCCGAACCATTCAAGATTCCATTGAGATGCAAAACTAGAGTGGTTTTACCAGCACCGTTAGGTCCAAGTACCGCAACTCTTTCACCCTTTTTGATCTCAAGATTCACGCCAAACAATGCCTGGTGACCATCTGGATAAGCAAAGGCAAGGTTTGTCAGTTTCAAACTGTTCATAAATAGAATCCAATCAATAAGACGAAGAACGCAGATAGTGGTAGCAATAAAACTTGCAGCCAATCCTTTGTTGAAGCTGTTGCGTGTTGTGCTCTTGGCATTTCCCCATTAAATCCGCGAGAGAGCATTGCTAGGTGGACTCTTTCACCGCGTTCATACGATCGAATGAACAAGGCTCCAGCAGCCTGAGCAACTATTTTCCAATCTTTTGGTCCACTAGCAATAAATCCGCGAGATTCCCTAGCAGTTTTCATTCGATTGAGCTCATCTGTGACAACGGCTGAATAACGCAACATGAATGTTGCAATGTTTATCAAAAGTGCTGGAACTTTCAGATGCGCCAAACCATGCAGGATTTCTCTTACAGTAGTTGTTGAAGACAAAAGGATTGAAACCAAAACGCCCAAAGAACTCTTAATCAAAATGGCTATACCGGCCGTCAAGCCTGCTTGGGAAACGGTAACGCCAGAAATCTCAATATAAGGAGCACGGCCCAGGAACGGCATTAGCACCGCAAACAAAATAAATGGGACTTCTACCACCATTCGACGGACAACTGTTTTAATTGAAAGTTCGGCCATAAAAATGATGCTAAGAACTAAAACCAAATATCCAGCAAAAGAGAGGTACTGGTCTGCAGGGGTGAGTACTGCCACCAATAGAAAACTAAATGCACCAATAATTTTTACATGAGGTGCTAGGCCGTGAATATAAGTGTGACGATGAATATAAAGGTGGTCACCAATTTGGTGTCCATGTTCATGCTTATCAGACATCTTGTTTTGGTTTTCGAACGTAAAAATACAGACCAGATCCGACAAGCCCAGTTGCAAAGACACCAGTTATCCCAGCAATTGCACGTGAAAGAGCTGAATTCTCTATGCCAGCAGTTTCATATCCTGCAAGTGCCGAATCACCATTCGAATGGGTTGTTTCATCTTCTGCAAATCCCAAGTCAATTGCAACCTTGTTCAATCCATCTGGGTTGGAAGAAGCGAAATAACTAACTCCTCCTGCAAGCACGCCGCTGATAAGCAATATTGCAATTGTGTACTTTTTCATCAGCGTAAATCCACGGGCTTGATTTTTAAATCTTTCTTAGGCAGCAACCGGCTCGCGCCATAAACCAAATCAGATCTTGTTGCAAGCACTGCTCCAATAGTTAATGCAGATATTGCTGCTTCACCAAGACCAATTAGCACGTGAACCGAGAGCATGGCACCAAGAACCTTGTCTAGATCAATAATTCCGCTACCACCAATTGCATATTCAACGACAAACCCAAGAGCTGAAATCGGCACGGAAATAAACGCTGCGATTGCACTTGCCGCGACCACGCTGGAATTCTTTTTTGGCAAGAATTTCAAAATAAATTTGAATGTAAACCAGCCGATCAAAACTGTTATGACACCCATATTGAAAATATTTAGACCAATTGCGCTTAAGCCACCATCTGCAAATATGAATGCTTGCAAAGAAATTACGACTGTCATCGCAAGTAGTGCTACCCATGGGCCAACCAAAATTGCTGCGAGAGCGCCACCTAATAAGTGACCACTAGTTCCAGCTGCCACGGGGAAGTTGAGCATCTGTACCGCAAAGATAAACACAGCAGTTAGTCCGGCCATTGGGGCAACTTCCTGCTCCATACTCCCGCGAGACTTCTTTAGGGCAAGCGCGATTGCTGATGCGGAAACTAGTACCGCAGCGCCTGAAACTGGAACATTAATAAAGCCATCTGGGATGTGCATCGAACCTCCAGAACAATTTTATCAGGAATTCTTTGCAACTGCAAAAGATTCGCAATAAGCCTTATATTGAGTTCAAATGTGCGTACCCAGCAGCCAAACTAAAGGCCACAATTAGCCAGATCTGATATGGCACCAGCCACCAAAACACCGGCGGATAGAGCTCGGAAACCTGCACTAGGAGTCCGACTGTGGTTAGCGCACACGCTCCCAGCCAGATTGCCGAACGAAAGAGATTACGAGTCTTGTAGAAGTCCCAGGACCAAGCAATAGCAAAGACCACACTGATCAAAAGAACTGACAACCATAATCCGGAACTAGACCATTCATTGTTCAAAGAAATCTGCACACCTGCAATAGCGAGGACTACGAAGTTGTATGGCCAAACAATTCCAAATACAAAATTAGGTGGTTGCCAAAAAGGTTTCTTAAGCGAGTCATACCAGCCACTGCTGTTATCAACCCAAAGGCCTGACAATCCTGCATATGCAACAACAATGATTACTGCAAGAGTCGCTACAGCTATAGAACCGATATCTGGG
>JAPLBX010000050.1 GCA_026392535.1 Actinomycetota bacterium | reverse complement strand
TATAACTTCTTAATGGAATTGCGTTTAGATAAAGGCCCAATGTCAGAAGCAGAAGCAACTATCGAGCTTAAATCTTGGTGGGAAATTAACAAGTAGCAAGAAACGAAGTTAAGAAGTTGCTTTTGCATTTCCCAGCCAGTAACTCTTCATAGAAAATTACACTTCACAGACAAAAACTCTGCTCAGCCAATAAATTTGCATAGCAAATAAATCAGCCCAGGAAACCGCAATTTTTACATAAAAAACACCGCAACCAATGGCTGCGGTGTTTTCTAATTCAAACTAATTAACGTTCAACTTTTCCGCCGATGAAGTCTTCAACAGCTTGTTTTGCTGCATCGTCGGTGTATTGAACCGGTGGCGACTTCATGAAGTATGAAGACGCAGACAAGATAGGTCCACCGATCTTGCGATCAAGTGCGATCTTGCATGCACGGATTGCATCGATGATTACACCTGCAGAGTTTGGTGAATCCCAAACTTCTAGCTTGTATTCCAAGTTCAATGGGACGTTTCCGAATGCCCGACCCTCAAGGCGAACAAATGCCCACTTGCGATCGTCTAACCATTTAACGTAGTCAGAAGGTCCAATGTGAACATTGCCTTCACCAAGATCGTGATCTAGTTGTGAAGTCACAGACTGGGTTTTTGAGATCTTCTTAGATTCAAGTCGATCGCGTTCCAACATGTTCATAAAGTCCATGTTTCCACCAACGTTAAGTTGGTAGGTGCGGTCAACAATTACACCGCGGTCTTGGAACAACTTAGCTAAAACACGGTGGGTGATAGTTGCACCAACCTGTGATTTGATGTCGTCGCCAACAATTGGCACACCGGCAGCAGTGAATTTGTCTGCCCATTCCTTCGTTCCAGCAATGAAAACGGGAAGTGCGTTTACGAAACCAACGCCAGCGTCGATTGCACATTGCGCATAGAACTTTGCTGCTTCTTCCGAACCAACAGGCAAGTAGCAAACCAAAACATCAACTTTGTTGTCGTTCAAAGCCTTAACGATGTCAACTGGTGCATCTGTTGATTCTTTAATTGTTAAGCGGTAGTACTTGCCTAATCCGTCGAGTGTGTGACCGCGTTGAACAGTTACACCTGACTTTGGCACATCGCACAATTTAATTGTGTTGTTTTCGCTCGCCAAGATTGCTTCAGAAAGATCTAATCCAACCTTCTTCGCATCCACGTCGAAAGCTGCGACAAACTTCACGCTATTAACGTGGTATCCGCCGAACTCAACGTGCATAAGACCTGGAACAGATTCTTTTGTCGATGCGTTCTTGTAGAACTCAACACCTTGGACAAGTGATGCAGCACAGTTACCGACACCAACAATTGCCACTCTAATCTCGCTCATGAGATTCCCTTCAAATTTTTTACTTGAGTATTACTGCGACTTTCAGCTGCGATTAATTCATCAATCCAACGCAGTTCGTTTTCAACACCGTCTAGACCATGTCTTTGTAATTCAATTGTGTAGCGATCAATACGTTCACGAGTTGCAGCTACGCTCTCGCGAAGTGTTGCTCTACGTTCTGCAAGACGAGAACGGCGGCCTTCAAGAATCCGGCGACGAACTTCACTTTCAGTTGTAGAGAAGAACGCAAGTCGAACCCCAAAGCCTTCGTCATCCCAAGTTTCTGGGCCAGAGTCGGCCAACAAATCTGCCAAATACTGTTTTCCAGAATCTGTCAGGCTGTAAGTGATTCGTGCGCGTTTGGTGGATAGAGCTGGACCTGGAGCCGAGATATTCCCGGTCTCACTGATATATCCAGCTTTTGAAAGTTGCTTTAGTGCTGGGTAGAGCGCCCCATAAGAGATTGCTCTAAGCGCACCTAGCAACGTGGAAAGTCGCTTGCGAAGCTCATATCCGTGTAGCGGGCACTCTTGAAGTAGTCCAAGAATGGCCAGCTCAACGGCTGAAGACTTGCGCATTGATACCCTCCAATGATGTATCAAAATGATACATCAAAAAGTACAGCCCAAGCAAATTCACGAGCGAACTGCCGATTTAGTCCGTACCCTTAAGGCTCTGATGGCTACCTCAAGACAATCCTCAATTAAGGGCACTCGCCTACGGTCGACGAGCTCGGGACCACTCGCGCCCGAGACTCCGGAAGAAGTGGCCGACGCCAAGGCACCTCGGCATGTGGTTGATCATGCGCTTGCTCGCCGTGAGGCAATACTTGAGATACGCCGGACTGCTGGGTTTAATTTTGATGGCGCCGATACCGACCCCTATTTACTTCGGGCTGCAAAATATTACGGACAAATCACCGAACGCTTATGTCCTATTTGTACGAAGACTGAACTAAATGAACTCACATACGTATATTCAGTAGAACTCGGACATGCCAGTGGCAAAATTGTGAAACCGACCGATTTACCGCGCATGGCAACTCAATATGGATTTCTAAGTATTTACACAATTGAAGTTTGCCAAGGATGTGGCTGGAACCATGCGCTTGTTTCCTATGTGCTTGGAGATGGCAAACCGCGCAAAGCAGCCCGTAAACCACGAGACCTTGCTTAATAGTGTTTAGTTCTACCGTGAAGAAAATTTCAATGCCTAGTTTCATAAATTATCCTCGAGATGATCGCAAGGGAATTCGTAAATGGATTCCATCTTGGAAACTTGTATTAGGCACTACTTTCTTTTTTGGTCTCTTTGGATCTCTCGCCCTCGCATACTTAGTTTCAATTACGTCGATTCCAAGCCCAAATCAAATCTCATTTGCAAACGCAACCATTGTTTATTACGCAGATGGCAAACATGAAATTGGACGCATTGGCGAATACAACCGAGTTCAAGTTGACCTAGCTCAAATTCCGGCTGACGTTCAGCATGCGGTTTTGGCCCTTGAAGATCGTGATTTTTACAATCACTCCGGTTTTAGTGTGACTGGTATTGGTCGCGCTGTTATCAACAACTTGATTGGCGGTAGTCAACAAGGTGGTTCAACAATAACTCAGCAATATGTTAAAAATGCGTATCTATCTTCAGAGCGTTCAATCACACGAAAAATAAAAGAACTCGTTTTATCAATCAAACTTGAAACTAGCTCAGACAAAGATACGATTTTTGAAAACTATTTGAACACTGTCTATTTTGGTCGCGGCGCTTATGGTGTTGAAGCAGCCGCACAGGCTTACTTCAGTAAGGAAGTTAGCGAATTAAATGTGGGCGAATCTGCATTTATTGCCGCGCTCTTGAAATCTCCTGAAGGTTTAGCCCCTGAAGTTGATTTAGTTGGGTTGGAAGAACGTTGGAATTCCGCACTCGATGCAATGGTTGATGCCGGATGGCTGGACTCTAAATCACGTACTTCAGTTAAATTCCCTTCATATATTGATCGCATGGATGGCAATCGTTTAGCCGGACCTAAGGGATACATACTCGCTGAAGTTTCTAATCGCCTAAACACTCTTGGCTATGACGATGCTGCACTTGGTGTTGCTGGCCTTCGCGTGGTTACAACAATTGAAAAACGTGCGCAAAAATCTGCTGAAAGAGCAGTGCTGAGAGTTGGTCCGAAAACAAATATTGATGGTGTGCGAATTGGTTTGATTGCTGAACGCCCAGGTACAGGTGAAATTATTGCAATGTATGGCGGACCAGATTACGTAACAGAGCCGTACAACAATGTTACGCAATCAACAGCCCAGGGTGGCTCCACATTTAAATTGTTTGGCTTACTCGCAGCAATCGAAAATGGTTACTCCCTTGATTACGTACTTCCAGGAAAACCAAAACTTGTTATCAATGGTTATGAAGTGAACAACTATGCTGGGGAAAAGTTTAAGAAACTAAGTTTGCTGCAAGCCACAATTCACTCTGTGAACACTGCGTATGTGCAACTTACGTATGATGTTGGAGTCGAAAACCTAATCAGCATTGCAAATCGATCTGGAATTTCGTCTGCGCTTACTGATCCGCACCGCGATCTAACTTTTGTTCTTGGTTCGTCGAGTCCTACAGCTGCAGAATTAGTTGAAGCATATGCAACTGTTGCTGCCGAAGGCACCCATGCAAAGGGCTGGTTGTTAAAGGAAGTAACAAGTCCAAACGGTGGTTTGATTTATCAAGGTTCGCCAGAAGTATCTAATGCATATGCAGCGGAAGTTGCTGGCACAGCTATTTATGCTCTGCGCCAAGTAGTCCTGCAAGGAACTGGCGTGGCTGCACAGGTTTATGGTCGCGATGTTGCTGGTAAAACTGGAACATCATCGAACAACATGTCCGCGTGGTTCTGTGGCTTTACACCACAAATAGCTGCAACTGTCATGATGAGTAAGCAAGATGAAAACGGCAACCCAATCTCGCTTAACGGAACTGGTGGACTTGGCTCAGTAACCGGTGGATCTTTTCCGGCTCGAATCTTCGCTGCATTTATGAATGGAGCTTTGAAGAATGAGCCAAAGGTTAAATTCCCAACCACAACAGCTTCTCCAACATCCACAGTCTTGCCAACCGATTCGGCTACTCCAACTGATACAGCTACTGAAACCGCAACCGATACTCCTACTGAAACAGCGACTGAAACGCCTTAAACATGAGTAAAGTGTTGATGACACGAGCTGTGATTTTGTCAGCACTGTTCATGATGTTTTTAACTTTCTTAATGCACACCCCGTGTAGAAATTCGAACTACACAGATTCGCAATTCACTAGTTTTTGTTATTCCGATATTCCAGTTCAATTCGCAGACAAGAACTTGCCGACAGATATTGCACCAATTCCACACGCACTAATGCTGGCGATATCAAAGATCCCAGGCGATTTCTTACTTCACACAGTTCTTTTCCAATTATTAATTGCTGGCGCGTTTGTATTACTTATTCTGATGGTGAGCAATTTCCCAGCTCATAAACCAATGGCAGCGGTTACGTTTGCATTAATGCCACTTTGGGCCTTTACCCTATTTATTTCGAATGACATATTTGCAATTACTTTTGCGACGGCCGCTATCTATTATTTCTATAAACGCAAACTAAATCACGCTGCAGTATTTTCTGGGTTTGCTTTGGCAAGTGGAAGTTGGACCTGGGTGGTGGCATTAGCAATAGTGATTCAGCTCTATAAATATGCAACTACTAAACACATCATTAAATTCGCTGTCATTTCACTTGGCTTCACAATGATCTTGAATTTACCAAGAATTCTCGCGCATCTTCCGTTGCTCTCATTTAGTGACCAGTATGGCGATGGAACTCCGCTATATATCTGGTCCCTGATGTCAGATCAGGGAAGTCCTGGCGGATTGATTTCGATTTGGCTAGGAATTGGCCTGACGGTGTTTGTAATTCGCTGGGCGATAGTTTCGGTGTT
>JAPLBX010000116.1 GCA_026392535.1 Actinomycetota bacterium | reverse complement strand
CTGATAATAAGTGGAGTTCTTGCCTCGTCAACCAAAATAGAGTCAACTTCGTCGACAATTGCAAAGTAGTGGTCGCGCTGCACTAAGTCGTTAGGATTCCAAACCATGTTGTCGCGCAGATAGTCAAAACCAAATTCATTGTTTGTTCCATAAGTGATGTCAGCACCATAAGCAACGCGACGTTCTTGCGGATTCATGTTTGACAAAATACAAGCAACTTCAAGACCGAGGAATCGATGGACCCGTCCCATCCATTCCGAGTCACGTTCCGCTAGGTAGTCGTTGACTGTTACAACATGTACGCCACGGCCAGCAATTGCATTTAAGTATGACGGCAAAGTCGCAACCAAAGTCTTACCTTCACCAGTACGCATTTCGGCAATGTTGCCAAGGTGCAAAGCTGCACCACCCATAATCTGTACGTCGTAGTGGCGCTGTCCTAAAACTCGCCACGCTGTTTCGCGCACTACCGCAAAGGCTTCTGGCATTAAGGAATCGAGATCTTCACCATTGGCGAAACGTGACTTAAATTCTTCAGTTTTGGCGCGAAGCTGGTCGTCAGACAATGCCTTGACCGCTTGCTCAAATGTGTTGGTCTTATCTTTGATTCGCTCCAGATTGCGAAGGATCTTGCCTTCACCTATCCGAAGAATCTTGTCTACAACCTTCACGCAATTCCTTACATTTATAAATTTTTGATAAATCCTTGGTAAATGCTAAGCGACCTTTGCTATGCCTGTGTGCCCTACGCTCAGTCCGTGAGTAAAACAGCACAGATTGTGAGCCAAAAGCAGGCCAAATGGGCGATTTTGAGCGCTCAAGGCCTCCTTGCCCGGCCAGCTGCTAACGACTCCCTCAGAGCGGCAGTTAACCAACTTGGGGCTGTTCAGCTCGACACCATCTCAGTTCTGGCCCGCTCACATGAACTAGTACTGGAGTGGCAATTCTCATTTTGAGTACTGGTCTCATGCTGCCTGCATCTTGCCGATTGATCGCTGGCCCATGTTTAGCTTTCGAAGACGCGCTAGCGCCTCGCGAGACATGTGGGATGGAGTGACACGTAAATCCATTAATCAAATCAAGAAACGACTTGTTGGTGAAGGGGGCTTAACAACTACAGACTTAGGTGGCGGGCGCAAATCATCTGATTGGTGGGATTGGTCAGAAACAAAAAGCACCGTCGAGTGGATGCTAGTTACTGGTGAAGTCACTTGCACAAAAAGAGTTGGTTGGCGACGCGTCTATTCACTTTCTGAGAAATCTATTCCCAAAAAACATTTCTACAATCTTCCTGATGACGAAGCAATTTATCAATTACTTCTCGACGCGATGAGAAGTTTGGGTGTTGGCACAATGAAAGACATCTTCGATGTGCACAGATTAAAGAAATCTGCGACTCTCACAAAAGCTTGGAATAGGTTTATTGAAAACAGCGACATAATTTCTTTCCAAGTCCCAAGTTGGACCGACACTTATTACGCATTCAAAACGTTGATCGAGAACCAAACAACTTCCAAGCCAAACAACGCAGTGATGCTTTCGCCTTTTGATTCCCTGGTGTGGCACAGACCAAGGCTTGAAGAAGTATTCGGCATGGAGTACCGAATAGNNNNCCGAATAGAGGCATACACTCCAAAAGATCAGCGTTACTACGGCTACTTCGCAATGCCAGTGCTTGTGGGTGACGAAATTGTGGCTCGAGTGGACCCGAAACGAAATGGAAAGACTTTAACTATTAATCGCGTCGTATTTGAATCCGTGAAACCAACCGAAGCCCAAATAGTTGGTGTGGCCAAAGCAATATTACGGGCAGCAAAATGGGTTGCGTGCGACCAAGTAGAGATTGTTGATGTGATCCCTAAATCTCTGCAAAAGAAACTAACTCAGCTAGTAAGTTGATTGGGCTGAGGGCTGAGGTATCCCCACTGCACTGCCTGCCAAACGGCTTGCGCCCTTGAACTTGTATTGAACTTTGCTCCAATATGACGCAAATGATTTTTAACAGTGCTTTCGCTTACAGAAAGTCTGTAAGCAATCGCGCGATTAGATAAACCATCAGCAGCTAGTTGCAATATGTGATGTTCTTGCGCTGTTAGATGTGGTCGATTAGAAACTTTGGGCTTAGACAATATTGGAATCCCCAGAGATAAAACCAGAGTTTCCGGTGCAGCCTGCCAATTCACAATTTCAACATCAAAGTCGTGAATTGGATGCTCGCTAGAAACCTCCTCATTACTGAGCATCCACCAGATTAACTTCACGTCAAGGTCCACCCTTCGGATTCGCTCTAGCTGTGCTTGCATCAAATCTGCTGAGATAGCACTAACCAAAAACGCGGCATCCGGGATGCAATTCGCAATAATTGTTGGGGCATCTTCGAGATGATTACTTATTGCTGAGACCTTGATATCTGCACGCATAGAGCGCAATTGATCTAGAAATGCATTTCGGTAAATCATTGGACCGCACAAAGCGATTGAAAACATTTTGCCTCCAGCAAATTTCAGGTAAACGAACTCTGCCTGAAACCAAATCCATAAGTTCCCAAATATGCAATCTGTGAGCGGATTGAGCAGAAAACGTGAACTTCTTACGAGACTTTGAAAATCTCATTACAAAAATTGCTGACGTCAATCAAAAACATTCCAGCGATCTTTAGCACCTAAACGGTAGGCAGTGGAAAGAACTAAAATCTGTGAAACCTCAAATTCGTCACCGATTGCCGTGCGTAGTTCCTTCATTGTCGATCCAGTAGTCCAAACATCATCAAGAAGAACGATGGGTATGCCTCTCATCGGCGTCACTTCAAATACTCCTTTTACATTTGCACTTCGCTCAGCCGCATTGAGCCCTCGCTGATCCCGAGGCTCTTGTAAATATCGACTGACATCGCTCTGGTAAAACAAATATCGATTTCGCTTTTGGAGTTCGAC
>JAPLBX010000040.1:12852-21016 GCA_026392535.1 Actinomycetota bacterium | reverse complement strand
TTTCTTTCAAACCAATCTCTTGGATAGTTTACAGCGAAATTTTCAGCAATTTTCAAATAGCCGTCAGCGTCCGGGTGAATTCCATCCGGAAGGCTTTGGGCTTCGGTTTCATTGAATAGTTTCAATCCGTCAAGATAAAAGATGTTGGGATCAGATTCAAAACGTTTTCTGACGATTTCACTCAAGATTGTGCGAATTGAACTCAGTGTGAGCTCTCCAATCCAGGCATGCTCCTTACTGAACTCTTGTCCTTGAATCATTCCATCGGTATTAGTTGACGAAGGGCCAGGATTGTTTTCGTGTGCAGGGCAACATATTGGTGAAATCACAAGGATTTTCGCGGTTGGATGGCCATCGCGAATGGTGTCTAAGAAACCGTGAACTGCAGGAGCGAAAGTTGTGGCAGTGTGGTTTGCGCCATTGACAATGTTGATGCCAACTTTGAGGCTTATTAGATCTGCCGGTAAATCACGAATAGTCCTAGCCGCAAACTGTTCCAGATTTGCACACCCACTAAGACCTAAGTTATAAATATCTAGATCTAGTTTTCTTGCTACCGCAACTGGCCAAACTCCGATTGGCGATGCAGCATCTTCGCAATGACTAATTGAACTTCCGTAGTGCACCCATTTTGGCTTTTTCGAAACCGGAGCTGGAATCCATTCGGCATTCGCTTTGAGATCTATAACTTCAATTGGGCAATTTTGTGGAAGCCAGATTTGCACGATGCGCGACGTGGAAGTTTTTGGCAAAGTGAAACTGGCAATTGAGTCTTCTCCTTTTACTATTTCCTGAACTAGATCGCCATTCCAAATTCTTAAGTCACCATTTGAATGCGAAATGCTTTCTTCATAACCGTCCGTTGTTAGCGAAATAGTTGATGGACCTGCAATCCAATTAAATGCGGGTGCACTATCTCGAAGGGAACGATACTGAAATGAGATTTCAGTTGCATTAGTTTCAATTTCAAATCTTGCGCCAGATAGTCGCTCTGCCATTTTTACTATATTTGAGTTTGGTTGGGACTGTTCATAAGTCCAAGCTGGTAAGCGGCTAAACGAGAGCCCCCGAGTTGTTCGAATCATTTGAGCAACTGATTTCGAACTTAAACGGAGTTTGTTCTCTATTTCAGGGGCTAAGGCTGGCTGAGTCATCTTTTAATTTTAACTACTAGTCTGAAACTCGGTAAAGAAGTATTCGTTGTGGCACGCGATTGCCAGAAATCTCAAAGTCTTCATGTCGAACAGTTTTCCAGCCCCCATTTATGTCCGCGTTTAAGAGCTCATCACGATATCCAGTGTTGACCAAGACTTCAATTCTGGATTTGCCATGTTTGCGAGAGAAAACCATTGCATGGTTCTTTAACTCTTGTACTTCGAGGTTTCCATGGCTCAAGGCTGGAATCTGACGCATCTGAATCCACTCTCGGGTAAATGAATGCGTAATTGATTGCTCATGATTAAGTTCTTTTGGAAATGATGTGCGGCAACCTGGATCGTTTTCACCAGGTGTTGCTAATTCTGTTCCATAATAAATTATTGGAATTCCTGGCATCAAGATATTTAATGCGAAGCCAATTAAGAAAGCTTCATAATCATGTTTGCATTGAGTCAAATATCGGGTTGTGTCATGGCTGTCAATGAAGTTCCAGAGCAGACTGCCGTCTTTCCAGGCTTCGGCATATCGAGTTACATCAAGAATAAAGTCTTCGGAGTCACAGCGCATGTGAACGGTGTAATCAAGGATTCGATTTCCGGTTTTATAGTTTTGCACAGACTCGAAATGCTTGGCAAATGTCCAGTCAGTCCAAGCTTCAGCAACAATGAATTGTGCCGATGGAACATGTTTAGTGAGCTTGCGAAGTTTCTTCCAAACTGAGTTATCCACTTTATAAGGCACATCGAAACGCCAACCAGCAATCCCAAACTTGTCCCAGTGCTCCATCACTTTTGCGATGTGTTTTAAAACATGTTTGTTTTCAAGGTTGAGTTTCGGCAATGACTGTGCGCTGCCAAACGTTTGATATGAGCCATCTGGATAGATAAAGAACTGTTCAGCTTTTTTCTTGTCTCCATGCATCGCTTCGACAAAGTCCGGATAGTGGTCTCCAACATGATTGAAGACGCCATCGATGATCACTCCCATTCCTAGCGACTTTGCTTTGGAAACTAAATCACGAAAATCTTCTTCAGTTCCAAGTAGTGGATCAATCTTCAGGTAGTCATGAGCGTCATAGCGGTGATTCGAGTGGGCACTGAAAATTGGATTGAAGTAGATATTTTTGATTCCAAGATCCGCAATGTATTCAAGTCTGTTGGTGATACCTTTTAGGTTGCCACCAAAAAAGTTTTGTGGAGTTGGAGCAGAATCCCAATTAACTAATTCGCGATCTGCAGTGACAGATTCGTCACGTGCAAAGCGGTCTGGGAATATCTGATAAACGGCTCCAGCCCGCATCTGGTCGAATTTGTCGCTTTTACTCACTGAATACTTAATTTTCATGCGCTCAATCTATTGGTTGAATGCTTAGGTTTGAAGTGGGTCAGCCCAATAGTATTTCGTCATGGCTAAGCGCAAACGAAAGTTACCGATTTTGAAAATTGAGGGAACCGTTTTAGTGCTTTCCTCCCTAGCTGCATACTCTCAATTCAATCTTTCCTATCTCTGGGCTTTTGTCGTGGTACTGGTCCCAGATTTGCTATTCCCAAAGAAATTGCGAGAAAAGCGCACTGTCGAGATGGTTTATGACTTACTCCACACCTATCAAGTTTGAACACACATCAACGGCTTATGTTTTTCTCTGGTTTACGCACATCGGATTTGATCGGCTAATCGGCCGGGGCGCGAAATATGACGGTGTGTTCGTGGACAGACAACTTGCTTTGGCCCGGCAACTTCTTGGTGAACCTCCTCGACAAGGCGATGAAGAATTCATCGCTACTCCCCCGAATAAGTTGCCCTCTAAATGGGGAGACTAGCCGCAACCCGAGTTGATCTAGTTTTGGTCCAATTTCATTACTTCGCTCTAACGCAGAGCTACACGGACAAGATGAAAACAAGGTTAAGTTTGTAAAAGTCATTGTTGCCGCTTGATTTAAGTTTCGATAATTACCGAATCGATTTCTAGGCATGTTAGTAGGCAGAAACTCGGGCTTCCGATAAGTTTGGACAATACAGACAGGGAGAAATTCATGCGCAAAACCCTCATGGCAATATGCACTATTTTGCTTACTTTAACTCCGCTGACATCTGCCAGCGCAATTGACCTTTCGGATGGCCAAAAAGATCTTGGTCGCCGAGACCAGGCAACAAATGGCACAGTAAGCGCTGTTGTCTGGGGCAAGCGTGTTGATGACGATACTTCAAAAGTTTGGATTTCATACAAACGTGGTTCTAGTGCATGGACAAACAAGCAAGCCATCGCCACATTGACTTTTACCCCGTTCGCTTCTCCTCAAGTCACCGTCACTGAAAGCGGCTTAATACTCGTTGCTTGGTTGGATGAAGAAGTTATTAAATATCGGGAACTACTCGCTGGAGAAATAAATTGGCAGAGTGCCATTGATGTCCCAGACAGCAGCGTGACCGGCCAGTGGTTTAACGATCTTGATATGGTTTCCAACGGTGAAAGTGTCACAATTGCTGGTGTGAGTTCGCTTTCGGACTCATTGCAATACGTCACATGGACCCGCACAGATGAGAATTCTCCATTTGCATCTGAAAATGTTGCCAATGCAGTTGACACAAACGTATTCGGCTCTTGTGCCAAAACTCCTGAAAATTGCAACTACCAGATATTCGATATTCGTTTGGTAACTAATGAAGCCGGCAACCAAGTAATGAGCTGGATGACTTTTCGCGACACCAAAGGTTGGAAAGCAGAATTGAAAGGTTCCACTTTTGCAATCTTCGCCGCTCGCCGCTCAGCACCTGACCAACCTTGGTCAAATGCTGTAAGAATCGATTCGCTTAATTTCAAAGCCAAAGTTCAGAACTACGCGTACTTCATTGGCTCTACAGTTTTGACTGAAGGTGGCAAGGCGGCAATTTCTTGGATGAGTGGTTATAACGAAATCCCTGTAAAGGTTTTTGCATCTATCAGCCAGTCAGGTGCGACAAGCTTCACACCTTCAGACAAAGCTGCATTAGCTAAGTCATATGAAGCAAACCGCATCAAACTTGCAGTCGTTGGTGAAAATATCTGGGCGGCTTACGAGTCCTACGCAACAAATAGCGCTGACTATGTAGTTAAGGTTGGCAAATTGGGCGAACTAGCCAGCGCTAAGAATTGGGCAAGCGGCGATTACTACTTCCACGAAATCACAAGTGACGGTTCTAATCCAGTAATAATTGGATCTGGCGATGGCGCAGGCAGTAGCCGCAAGGTTTATAAGTCTGTTAAAAACGGTGCAAACTGGACTGCGCCTGTGGCAATATTGACATTAGATAAGAGCGCTACCTACGTATCCGATGTGTTCTATGCCTCTGGCGGTGGTGCAGTTGTAATCACCGCTACGGGTAATAGCAATACTGTCTGGAATATCGGTATCGAAGCAACACTGTTGTAGTGCTACTAGATATTGCCCATGCCAGAAAACAAAGAGCGTTCCTCATTCTTCCCTGCGATTGAGAAGAAACATGGGCAGCCAATGCAGTATTGGCACTCAGTGATGGCTGAGTTAGCTGGGCAAAAGTATCCCGAGCAAATCGCTTACTTAAAAGAGAACCACGGCTTCTCTCAGGCTCACGCCAATGCCCTGGTTATGTATTCACGCGGTTCAACTACTGCAAAGCGGTTCAACACACTTGCCCAATACCTAGAGCCACATGATGCGATGAAGAAAAAGACGGTAAAAGCCATATTCAAAGTTTTGCAAGATGCCTTTCCAAAAGCCGAACTTGTCATTGCTTGGAATCAGCCGATGCTCAAAATTGGTGACGATTACATCTTTGGTGTGAGCGTCTTGAAAAACCATATCTTGATGGCTCCTTGGGGTGCTGATGTCATTACAAAATTTGAAAAACGCTTGACTGACTTCAAAGTGAACAAAAAAACTATTCAAGTTCCAGTTGACTGGAAAGTGGATGCAAAACTACTTGTGGATTTAGCAAAAGCAACGATCGCACAGACTAAGAAGAAATAACTCGAATCTGCTTACGGTTTGAAGTAAACCACGAAGAAATCACGACTGGCTTCAACTTGGTAGCGGTAGGCCGGACGTGGGAACTCAACTGGTTTGTATGGGATTAAGCGATCGCGCTCGTTTGGCAAGTACCACATGTATGAAACCCACCAGCGATTGATGTCGAGCTGCATTGCTCGTACACAACCAGCTTTGACGAGGATCTCAGCCAATGTACGAGCTGAGAGAGCATCTCCAACTACGTAAACGAAGTCGCCATCGGCAGTTACGCCAATGCCACTTCGCCACACATACAGCCCACCGCCAAGAGTTGCACCCCATGATGAGCTAACTGCCGAGTCCACGTTGGCCGAGAGCTTTCCATTGTCGACGAGCAGTTTTAGGTTTTGACGAACAGATTTCACATTGGGTGACATTTTGAAGTCTCGGCCCCACATGCCAACATCTTGGGTGCCATCCTTATAGACCACGATTGATGCAGATCCATTGGTGAGTTTTCCAAGTGTGATGTTGTCTTGGTAGTAACCACCTTGCGAGTCAGCTACTTTGAAACCGCCGTTGAAAGTTGCAATCATTCCTGATGCTGCATCTTTGGGTGCTTGAATGCCGGTGGACCATCTTTCAAGTTGACCTGGATCGTCAGTGCCAGGATGTTGTTCGAACGAAACATGCTTTCCGCTCATCCACACCACAGCAGCGAGATAAGAAGTGTGTTCTTTATCTGGTCGCACATATGCAACTTGAATTACTGGAACCCCATCCACTTCAACTTTTGTTTTGAATATGCCTTCACCCTTTAGTGCAGGTTTCACTTGTGTAGTCATTGGGTCGCGAAGTGTTACTAAATCTGGAGTTGTCTCTGATGGTGTTGGGGTTGGTGAATTATCTACTTGCCCATCAATAATGTCCTGGTCTGGATCTCCACCAATTGTTGGCGGATGAATTTGGTAATCCACCCATTCAACGCCGGTAACCACAAAACCAATTCCATGATCGCGCATCCAGTCTGCGACTCTTGCACTTACTGGATCAGTGCTCGGTTTCGTCAACATCATTGCAATTGAGATTGCGCTTGCCGCGCCAACCAAAAGGGCTGGCACTCCAACACCATAAAAAAAGAATTTGCCAACTTTGGTTTTAGGCAGGTGAAAGAATTTGCGCTGCTTTTTGGGTTCTACTTCTTGTGTTTCAACAACTTCGACCTCAACCTGATCGGTTTCAGGCGTTAGCTCATCAGACACAAATTCTCCCGGCAATTAGGTGCCCGAGTTTAGTTTGCTGGAAGTCTTAGATATTGAGGCGATTGAAGATCTGAGAAGGTAGATGTTTGATGATCAGCATGATCCAGCGCCAAATACCTGGGGTGTAAATGACTGGTTTGCCAGCCTTCATACCTTTGACTATCTGGGCCGCCACGAGGCTCGGATTGGCCTGTTTCTGCCCCTTTTGGGTTAGTTCTGCGGTCATGGCAGTGGCAGTTGGACCTGGCTTGATAAGGACGATTTTGAGGCTAGTCCCAGCGAAGCGATGAGCCAGCCCTCGGGTGAAGGTTTCAACCAGTGCTTTAGATGCTCCATAGAGGTAGTTGGTCTTGCGGCCCCTATCGCCAGCTACTGAACCAATCACGCCGATCGTGCCACCGGTGAACTGCATTTCGCTAGCAAAGCATTCTGCAAACATTGCAACCGATGACGCATTAATGCTTATTGCTTCTTTAACCAGCCGTGGATTACTTTGAGCTTCTTTCTGATTTGGCAAGATGCCGTGGGCTATCAAAACGGTGTCGATAGGTTTGCTTGCAACCTCTTCAACCAGAGATTCGATTTGCTTTGGCTTTTCAAAATCAATTTCTTCAATCATAGAGTGATTATTTGGGTTGCGAACTTGCAAGTCCTTTGTGATCCGTTTCGCTTTGGACTTGTCACGTGCAACAAGTATGAATTCAACATTGTCCTCAAGATTCCAGATCCGAGCACATTCGGTTGCAATGGTGGATGTTGCTCCAACAATAACGATACGTTTCACTTAACTACCTAACAATCTCTTTGACATTGCTGAACTTATTTTAGGGTCTCTAAACTTCTTGAAGTTTAGAATTTGGTCATAGCCACTTTCAAACATTTCACGCGACATCCGAGCATCCTTCGCCAAATACACCCGACCGTTGGCAGCTTTAACAATTGCATCTAGGCGTTGGAATAGAGTTTCTGTTTCTGCGCCACGATTTGGGAAATCTAGAGCAAGAGTGGTTCCGGCCATTGGAAAACTCAGCAAGCCAAGTGATGATTTATCGCCAAATGCTTTGAGCACGCCCAAAACAGATCCCTGACCAGATTCGCTGATTACTTTCAACATCTCTTTGGTGCCTTCAAGTGAATTCTCAGGTGGAATCACACTTTGATACTGGAAGAACCCATTAGGGCCATAAACCTTGTTCCATTCATTAACTCCATCTAGCGGGTAGAAGAATTTTTCATAATGAACTGTTGACTTGCGCGGCTTCATTCGATTAAGCGAGTAATAGCCGAGATTTCCAGGCTTCAAAGTCAATTTGTTAACCAATGAAAATGGTGGTTCAAATGGAAGAGTTAGCGCATCCTTGAACTTTGCAGGTTTTGATGATTGCGAGCGATTGCCCAACATCAATAGGCCGTGATTTTTTCGCTTTGTAGTGCAATCGATCCAAGAAACAGAGTTTTCCCATAGTGGATTTGTGTCTGCTGTGAGTTTGAAGAATTCTTCTACCGATCCAAACGGGATAGTTTCAGTATCTATCCAGGGGCTTGCGATTAGCTGCATCTGAAGAGTGGCTTTTGAAATCACACCGGTTAAACCGATGCCACCGATTGTGGCAGCAAACCACTTCTGATTCTTAACTGGAGAACATTCAAGTATCTCGCCGTCACTTCTTATCAATGTGAATTTCAAAACATTATGCGCAAAAGTTCCATGGACGTGATGGCTCTTTCCGTGCACATCATTTGCGATTGCTCCACCAACGGTTACAAACTGTGTTCCTG
>JAPLBX010000040.1:3502-12826 GCA_026392535.1 Actinomycetota bacterium | reverse complement strand
GTGTAACCGGCAATGCCCAACCTAGCGGAGTGAAGTGGCGCTGAATATCTCGCAACAAAACTCCAGCTTCGCAGGTTAAAACACCGCTCACAGCATCAAATGAGATGAATCTGTCTAATCCGGCCATCGCCAAGACTGTGCCGTCAGGATTGAGACAAACATCTCCGTAACTTCTGCCAAGTCCATAGGCAAGTGAGTTAGTTCCAGAATGGATGGTTTCAGCTATCTGCTCAATATCGGAGATTATTTTCACTCCCCCTTGATTACTACTTAGCCGACCCCAAGATTGATATTTCAAACTATCCAACCTTCAGCACCAATAACTACCAATGCGGCGACCAATAGGCCTGCGGCAATACTGACTGGATCTTTGGTGGCATAAAGCAATGGGTCATCTGCAATTTCACCACGATGAGTCTTTAGCCAAATGCGGAAGATCCACAGTAACAAGATTGGGACAGTTCCCCAAATAACAATTGGCGTTCGGTATAAAGCAACTATTGAAGCACTATTCACATAAAGTGCAAGTACGAGAGTTGCAATTAACCCAGATCCAACCCCAAAGCTCAAAATTAGGTTCGAATCAGAGTTCTTATATCCGCGACCAATTGAATATTCACGCCCTTGTGAAATGTTGACCGCAATTTCACCATAGCGCTTTGCAAAAGCCAGTGAAAGGAAAAGAAATCCAGAACATGCGAGCAACCAAAATGAAACCTGAACACCGACCACTGCAGCTCCAGCCAAAATGCGTAGTGTGTAAAGAGCGGCTAAAGTGAAGCAGTCAACAAGAACGATTTTCTTTAACCAGAATGTATACATAAGCGTCACTGCGAAATAGCCAGCAAGCCAAGCCGAGAATGTTTGATTGATTAAAGCTGAAAAACTAAACGCCACCACGAGAGTTGTTAATGCGATTGACCAAGCAGACTTGATGGAAACTTCTCCAGCAGCAATTGGCCGATTTTGTTTAACTGGATGCTGCTTGTCACTTTCGACATCAAAAAGGTCGTTGATCACATAAACGGTTGAGGCGCAAAAACTAATAGCTGCAAATGCAAATAGAAATTGATTTAACTCGCCTGCGGAAGGTATTCGATGTGCCGCAAGAACTGGTACAAAAATAAGTAGGTTCTTTACCCATTGACGTGGTCGAAGCAGACGAAAATATGAATTCATCATGCCCTAACAAAATCCGCTAGTACAATTTTCTGCATAGAACGCAATGCGTTCATTGCATACTGGGCAGCTTCAGGGTCTGGATTTCCAAGATGTTCACCCATTTGAAATGGAGTCACCTGCCACGAGAGACCAAATTTATCTTTTAGCCAACCGCAGTTCCCAGGTTCGCCACCATCTGTGATTAGAGCATCCCAGTAGTAATCAACTTCCGCTTGACCATCGCACATCACATGTAGAGATATTGAATAATTGAATTCGGCACCGCCTTCGGTTGCCATTGCAATAAACTCTTGATCGAATATCTTGAAAGAAGAAGTGAATATTTCGCCGTTAGCCAATTCATTGCGATCACTAACTTGCATATTTTCTTTAAAGATTCCCTGATAGAAATCCAACACCTGCCCAAGGTCCTTCGGGTACCAGATGAAGGTTTTTAACATCGCGGGTTTGCTCACACCCACAAGTCTAAGTCGACAGTCTCTGCGAACGAGCGACGTCCGCTGGGCCTCGCGTAACTAAGTCTTGACTTTCCTAATATTGCTAGCTTTTACAGGCTAATTCCATCCATGGTGGCCTACCAATAAGTGTTTGAGGACTAGTTTTGATGGAACCGCAATATGACTTAAAGCGCTTTCCCCGTCAACCTCTTGGCCGACTAAACAGCTAAATGGGTGATTGAAATATCTCGCAAAGTGTCCGATGAAATAGGAAAGTTGCTATCTAACTACTTTTGAAAATTCCGAAACTAATCCGAGTCCACCTAAGGCTTTCGCGTAAACCCTAAACTCGACTTTGGCACCATTTGCGAATTTCTTAGTTGTGAAAAACTTTTTGCTTGATGGCAAGTTAGCCGATTTCCAGGAGGTGAACTTTTTGCCCAACTGCTTTACACGCCATTTAACCTTGTAACCCGTAACTGCGCTTGATTCAGCATTTCTTGGAGCCTGCCAAGTTATTTTTATTTTTCCAAGCAACATAGTTGATTTTAAGTTTCGAACTTTGCCTGGAAGTTGTGCACCAATATTGAAGTTAAGGTCTATTGCTTCAGCGGCTGCATAGGACCCATTACCTGATTGGGTAATTTGGATTAAACAATCCCCCGCTGCAATTGGTGTGACTGTACCTGTTACAGAATTAACTTGGCAGATATTCAATGTTTGAGAAGTGAAGACTAGATTCAATCCTGAAGTTGCATTTGCAGCAATTATTTTGCTCTTACCGCCAACATTTAGGGCAGGAGCTAATACTCCTTGAATTTCTTGGTATTGACCTGGAAGCGCAGTAACGCTGGCTGTGGCCTTTATTGATGTGTAAGTGTTTGCGCCACTTACTTTGATTGCGCACACCGAAACGTCGTGATCACCTGGGGAGAGCGAAACTATGGCGTTTGACGACTGAACTTCGTCCACTACTTCGCCATCAACTAAAACTTTCCAATTGTTAGATGAGTCGTCATCCCAGTTCAACACCGCACGACTCGGTCCACCTGTTGCAATCAATCCAGATGGAGCGCTTGGCGAATACTCAGCTCCTTCAATTTCTGCATACAGGCTACTGAGTGAATAACTTGTTCCAATCTTCGGCTCTGACACAACATACGCTTTTGTTAAAGCATCAATCACTGAAACAGGATTAGGGATCAAAATCTGTTTAGTCTTGTTGTCGTTGTTTAAGCTTTCACCATTTTGTGGCGTGTATTGAGTTTCTGAATAGCTAGTTATGCCATTTGCGCCATCAATCCAAATCTTTCGCAAATTCGATGTTGGAGATTCATATTTATATGCAATGTATGGAGAGTCGTTGGACGTGCAGAAATCGCCAGCAAGTTGCACATCAATTAATTGACTTGCAGCGCTAGTTTTTAGTTTGAATGTAGTCAAAGTAGAAGAATGGAATGGTTGGATCTCTGCCCAGTCCGACACCTCAGCGCCATTTCGTGAACGAATCTTCACAACTTCCTTTAAGTCAGTCACAACTAAATCAGCTGAAGTGATCGTCGATTCGACACTAAAACTCGTCGAGCCATATTCAATATCGTAATTAATGGCCGACGCGCCATATGTCGAAGGATCCCAAGAAATAGCGGAATCTTCAACCAACGATGTTGTGAAGTCGATATTTGTCGGTGGTACTAAACAATCTAAAACGGAGCAAGCTGCCCAATCAACATTTATTCTTGGAATGTTGTTAACGTAGTCACCATCGAGTGGTGCGCCAGTATCTTTGAGAATAGTTAGCCAGTCATTAACTGGTTTTTCAGAAATGCTCTGCAAAAGTGTAAATACACCAGCTGCGACAGGACTTGCCATGGAAGTTCCACTCAAAAGTCCATATGTATTCCCTGGCAGCGAACTCATCACGTTGTTGCCAGGAGCGAGCAGCTCTAGTTGGGTTGAGATGTTTGTGTAGTACGAAATACTCTCGTATGAGCTTAAATCAACGTCATACGCATTGCTTGAGCCAATTGCAATAGCAGGCTCAACACAAGCTGGAGACCCAATTCGATTCTGCGAGCCATCATTTCCAGTGGCAACAAGTGGCGCTACGCCTAAATCAATTAGATATTGAAAAAATATGCGGTAGTAGTAATCCAAATAGATATCGAGATCGCTGTAACAGTCACCAGGTGAATACAGGCCGCTTCCCAAACTTAGGTTAACCGCTGCGATGTTATATGTTTCCGCGTTTTCTGCTACCCAGGCAAGTGCACTAAGTATGTCGAAATCATCAGCACCTTGACTTCCAAATACTCTGACCGCAACTATGTCGGCTTCTGGGACAATTCCGCCAGGAGCATTTAGATTCTCTCGTCCTGCGGCTAAACCAGCTACGTGAGTTCCGTGATCCATGTGTTCCTGGTAATACGTGCTCATGTGTGAAATGTCTGCGGCGTTTTCACTGAAATCTGTATCAGGGTCGGCATCACCATCTTCTTTGCACTTAGCCCACTCTGATTCGTCAGCCGATTGAACAAAGCAAGCTTGCGCAACTATTCTCGAATTACCTTGGTCATCTTTGAAGTAGTCATGACTAGCTTGAATTCCAGTATCAAGAATTGCCACTGACTTGCCAGCACCTTTATAGCCTTCATCGTGCAATATGTCTGCGCCAGTTATCTCTACCGGATTTGCTTCGAGCAGAGATTCATCCACATCACTTTGTGGCAGGTTTGGAATTGCATACCGATTGTTGATGAATATTGAATTGTCATCTATTTGTTCAACCGCAAGTTCGGCATTGCTTCGCCTTGGATTTACTCCCCATATTGGGAAATGGCCGATTTGTTTTAATTTGGCAGAAGTATTTTGTTCAAACCAATTCTTGCCCTCAAGATCGACAATTAATGGAATTCGTTTGGTTTCTACTTGGTCGATGTAATCACGTAAATATTGATCAACATCCGAAGCGCTAACTATCTCTTGCGCAACTATTTCTTGTGCAACTATTTCTTGTGCTTTGGCTGGCGAGATTGTGGCAAGTAGGAGTAAGAACGCGACAAAGACCGCTACTCGCTTAGCCACTTTCTCTCCTCTTCCCTACTCAATTCTCGCTCAGGTGCGCCTCTAGCGTGCTGCAAAGTGAAGGCAGATTGGGCGTATTTACCAAATCTTCACTATTAGCTAGCGCAGCAGGAACCAAATGGCTGAGATGAAACCAGTTGCAGCGACAAACCACCTGGTAAAAGATGGGTTTATCGAGCTTGAGATTCGCCCACCTATCCAGCCGCCGAGGGCTGCTGCAAGGAGCAAAGTAAGTGCGATTGGCCAAACCACATGGCCAGTCAGAATAAACAGAGTTGCCACTACTACGTTGCTCACAGCTAGAACAAGATTCTTGATCACCACAGTTTGTGAAACATTTAGTCGGCCATCGCGCAAAAGAATAGACATCGCGAGCACGCCCTGACCTGGACCAAAGTAGCCGTTGTATAAACCACTCAGTACTAAAAGTCCTTTTGTTTCAATTGGATTTCTTTGCTTCGCAACTTTTTGCTTAGGCCGAATGACCATGGTTAGTGATGCGCCAATAAGAAGTATCGGCACTAAGAATTCAAATATCTTTTCTGGCAAGAGAATTAGCATCAAGCCGCCAACAATGGAACCACTTGCGGTTGCAACTGCATGCCATTTCCATTTTGCAAATGGCACAGTTTTTTGATCTCGATGCGCAATGAGTGCTGCCATATTTCCAGTTGCAAGTCCGGTGCTATTTGTGGCAGCTGCCCAAACGGGAGAAATTCCAATCGAAACTATCAATGGGTAAGTTAAAAGTGAACCACCACCGACTGTGCCATTGATGATGCCAGCGATAATGCCAACCACACCTACCAGTGCAAGTTCACTCAAGGTTATATCGAACAAAGTTGTTACTTAAATAATTTACGGATGATTGCGAATCCAACGACCGCGGCCAAAGTCTTTCCGGCCCGATCCATCCGCACCCCGCCATGCTCATCTAGATAAAAGTTCTTAATTTTCTGAACTTGCTTGGCCGCTACTTTTTCAGGCTGGGAGCGGTCCACAATTTCATTCAAGTTCTCAACCAAGCGCGCACTTGTAGTTTCAATGGTCTTGAGGATTTCCTGGGCTGATTTATCAGTGCTCATATGCCAAGAATAGGTCAGAAATGGACTGCCCCCAAAGTTGGATTAATCAGCCCCTACAATTCCCCACTACGCGGGCGTGGTGGAATTGGCAGACGCGCTGGATTTAGGTTCCAGTACCGAAAGGTGTGAGAGTTCAAGTCTCTCCGCCCGCACCATCAAAATCTCATAAATGCACCAGCGGGTGTGGCGGAATGGCAGACGCAGAGGCCTTAAAAGCCTCGGTCGAAAGACGTGCGGGTTCGAGTCCCGCCACCCGCACTCCATATTACAAAACTAATTTCTTAGGCTTCAAACCTAATTTGCGACTACAAAACTATTTGCGGAAACAAACTAGTTAGCGGATACAAACTAATTAGCTTGGCAAGCACAATTTCCGCCACAACCTTGATTCAATCCAAATAGTTCTTTAAGAACCGGAATAAGGTTTCTAACCGCTTGACCTCGATGCGAAATCTCATCTTTTTGTTCGGGTGACATCTGCGCAGTTGTTAAATCAAATCCGTATGGCTGAAAGATTGGATCGTATCCAAATCCGTCATCACCTTTAGGTTGTCGAGTGATTTCGCCATCAACCACACCTTCAACCACTCGTTCCACACCATCTGGTGTTACGACTGCGAAAGCACAAACAAATTGTGCGCCACGCCTAGTGTCTGGAACATCAGTTGTTTGGTCTAGAACTAGTTGTAAGTTTTTCTTATCGTCTCCGTGGTTTCCAGCCCATCGAGCTGAGAAGATTCCAGGCATTCCGTTTAATGCATCAACACAGATGCCTGAATCGTCTGCGATAACAGTTTGGCCAGTGTGTGCAGCTAGTGTGCGGGCTTTTAGAAGTGCATTTGCTGCAAAAGTTGTGCCATCTTCGATAACCTCAGGTGCATCTTTCCAATTACTTAAATCAATAATTGCGATGTCTTTACAAGTTGCATCGAAGATTCGTTGAACTTCTTTAACCTTGTGGGCATTGCGAGTAGCAAGTACTACTTCAATCATTTGCCAACTGCTTGACGTTGAAGGTTTGAAAGATCAACACAGCCTTTGCCTGCAAGATCTAGTAGCTCTTCAAGTAGTTTCCTGTCAAAAGGTTTTCCTTCAGCAGTGCCTTGAATCTCAACAAATCCACCACTGCCCATCATCACTACGTTCATGTCTGTTTCTGCACGAACATCTTCTTCGTAGTGAAGGTCTAGCCGGGGTTCACCATCAATAATGCCCACACTTACAGCTGAAACTGTGTCGAAAAGTGTGGCCTCAGGATTCTTGATGTGTCCTTCTTTTGCAGCCCAAGTAATTGCATCTGAAAGTGCGACCCAAGCACCGGTGATTGCAGCTGTGCGAGTACCGCCATCAGCTTGCAATACATCGCAGTCAATCATGATGGAGTTCTCACCCATGGCTTTGTAATCAACACCTGCACGAAGTGAACGGCCAATTAGTCGAGAAATCTCATGGGTGCGGCCACCAATCTTGCCTCGAACAGATTCGCGATCATTGCGAGTATTTGTTGCACGTGGCAACATGCTGTATTCAGCAGTGATCCAGCCAAGACCTGAGTCTTTTCGCCATCTTGGGACACTCGGTGAGAAAGATGCAGTGCACAAAACCTTTGTGCGACCAAAAGTTACCAAGCATGAACCTTCTGCATGGTCAGACCAATTTCGTTCGAAACTTACTTCTCTTAACTGATCTGCATTACGACCATCTGAACGGCTCACATTATTCCTTAATTGAACTTATGAATTTCTGGGACAACTGGAGTTCCCAAAATTCGATTACCTAGGGCACTAAACCCATCATCACTGCCCGTTGCAATGAAGCGGTGCTTTGGTGGAGTTTTTTCTTCACGTAATAAATGGTCTGCCGAAAGTGTTCGGTAGACATCTTTTGCAGTTTCTTCTGCACTTGAAACTAATGTAACTTCATCACCGAGCACATATTGGATTACGCCAGTCAACAATGGATAGTGGGTGCAACCTAAAACTAAGGTATCAATTCCCTTTTGTTTTAGAGGTGATAAATATTCTTGAGCAACTGCCAATAGTTCTGGTCCAGTTGTAATTCCTGCTTCAACAAACTCCACAAACCTAGGGCAGCTTTGCGTAGTAAGTGAAATGTCTGGTGCCGCAGCAAATGCATCGTTATACGCACCTGAGGTTATGGTCGCTTGGGTGCCAATAACGCCAACTTGATTGTTGTGAGTTTGGCTTGCTGCCCGGCGAGCTGCTGGGTGAACCACTTCAATTACTGGAATGGAATAGCGCTCTCGGGCATCTCGTAGTACTGCTGACGATGCCGTGTTGCAGGCAATCACAACCATTTTGACTTTGTTCTCAACTAGCCAGTCCATGATTTCAAGGGCGATGGCTCGGACATCTGCCAATGGGCGAGGTCCGTATGGCCCACGTTCGGTGTCTGCAACATAGAGCAGTTCTTCATTCGGCAGCTGATCCATGATGGCGCGTGCCACAGTGAGACCACCAACTCCAGAATCGAAGATTCCGATCGGGGCATTATTCATAATGAGCGATTTTAGGGGCTATTACGCCCAAAGTTGGCCGTCTAGAGCATCTTCAGCATCATCCAAGGTGCCGTCGTAAGCACCAGTTGAGAGGTACTTCCATCCACCATCACAAACGATGAAGGCAATATCTGCTGATTCTCCAGCTTTAATTGCCCGGTCTGCTACTCCAAGGGCTGCATGCAAAATTGCACCGGTTGAAATGCCTGCGAAGATTCCTTCTTCGTGTAGCAGTTGGCGCATTCTTTTTACCGCATCTCTCGGTCCAACCGAGAAACGTGTAGTCAGAACTGTTTCGTCATAAAGCTCTGGAATAAATCCTTCGTCCAAATTCCGCAATCCATAAACCAATTCACCATAACGTGGTTCGGCAGCAACAATTTGCACATCTGGTTTTTGTTCGCGTAGAAACCTGCCCACACCCATCAAAGTTCCAGTTGTGCCAAGGCCAGCAACAAAATGTGTAACTTCTGGTAAGTCGGACAATATTTCTGGTCCAGTTGTTCGATAGTGAACATTGGCATTTGCTGGGTTTCCATATTGGTAAAGCATTACCCAATCAGGATTCGCCTTTGAAACTTCTTTCGCAACCCGCACAGCTTCATTAGAGCCACCAGCAGCAGGAGAAGTAATGATTTCTGCGCCCCACATTTTCAAAAGTTGCACACGTTCCGATGAAACATTTTCTGGCATAACACAAATTAGTTTGTAACCTTTTAGCTTTGCCACCATTGCAAGTGAGATACCAGTGTTGCCGCTAGTTGGTTCCAAAATTGTTGCACCTGGTTTAAGAGTGCCATCACGTTCAGCAGCTTCAACCATTGCAAGTGCAGCTCGGTCTTTTACCGAGCCGGTTGGATTTCGATCTTCAAGCTTGGCCCAAAGGCGAACATTTGGCGCTGGTGAAATCCGTGGCAGTCCAATTAGTGGTGTGTTACCGACAGATTGCAAAAGCGATGGAAACCGGGTCATGAATTAACCGCCCGCGACAGCTGGCAAAATATCAATTTCATCGCCG
>JAPLBX010000040.1:0-3488 GCA_026392535.1 Actinomycetota bacterium | reverse complement strand
TTGCGAATTAACACCGTTTAAGAAGCGAACATCTTCAGAGTTGATGTAAATATTTACATAACGTCTGATAGCGCCTTCTTCAATTAATCGGTCTTTAATTCCTGGGTACTCGGCTTCAAGATTGTCGATCAGTAGTCCAAGATTTGCACCTGCTGCTTGCACTCGTCGTTGTTCTTTCACATACGGGCGCAAAATGGTTGGCAAACTGACAGTGATACTCATGGGGTAAGGGTAATTCAGTAAGGGTCTTTACGCCCAATTACGATGTTATTGCAAATAGTTCGCGAAAACTATTGAGTTTTACTCGGTGATTTCTACTTCTTCTTCTGAGATTTCACCATCGATAATCCGAAAAGAACGAAATTCATAGGGCCCATCATCATTTCCAGTTTCACGTGTTGAAACAACAACGTAGTGCGCACCAGGCTCAGATGCATATGCCACATCAGTTCTTGATGGAAATGCTTCAGTGTGGGTATGCGAGTGATAAATCACTATCGGATCTTCATTGTTTGCATCCATTTCGCGATACAACTTTAACAAATCGGAAGAATCAAATTCATAAAAGTTTGGAGAGCGTGCGCTATTTATCATTGGGATGAAGCGCTGTGGGCTATCTGAATCAATAGGCCCTGCGATAACACCACATGCTTCATCAGGGTGATCTTGTCGAGCATGCGCAACAATGCTGCCGACTAATTCTCTAGAAATGCGTAATGCCATTGGGTAAGCCTAAAGCCCTTGACGCATAGGCTACGCAGATGCTTAAGCGTGGCAAATCCAGCAAAAAAGTGATGACTAAGTTGTCAATGATTTGGCTATTGAGTTTTTCATTAATCGCACCCGGATTTGCACTTTCGGTGGAGACTTCGCTACCAAATTCGGCACTTAACAAGTTTGTCCGGCGCTTAGAAAATGCCGATCTACCAAATCGAAACGGTGTCACACTAATTGACTTAGCCACTGGTCAAACTCTCCACCAACATCGCGGTGACAGACCTTATGTTCCAGCATCAACCATGAAACTAGTTACTGCAGTAGTTGCACTTGAAACCTTCGGTTCAAACTTCAAGTTCACAACCGAAGCGACTTGGAACGCCGAATCAAAGAGTTTGTATTTAGTCGGCGGAGGAGATCCAGCTTTACGGTCTTCACACCTCGAAACTTTGGCTGATGGAATCGCTACTTCCCTAGGTGAAAACACTCAGCGAATTTCTCTCTATACAGACACATCTTTGTTTACTAAATTCACAAAGCCAAGCGGCTGGAATCCAAATCCAATGCCTCGCTATGTTCGAAACATTTATTCACTATCAGTAAACGGCCTTGGCTCATATAACGCCCCTGAAATTGCCGGTAAGGAACTTGGCAAGTTGCTCAAAGCTCGCGGATACAAAATTAAGTATGTTGGTTCAAAGAAATCTGACGGGGTGCAAATTGCCACTACAAACGGATATTTTCTTTTTTCAATAATTCGAAAAATGCTGCAAGACAGCGATAACACAATTGCTGAGACCCTTTTTCGTGCATCGACTCAAGCGAGTGGATTAAAGCCAACTTGGGAAAATTCACGAAATTACGCCTACCAAGTTCTTACAGAACTAGGTGTCGATACTGAGAATATTCATTTGACCGACGGCTCTGGATTGTCTCGAACAAATCGATTGACTACACATTTCTTAACCAGTCTTTTGGTAGAAATAGTTAGCGAAGAGAATCCAGAGCTAAACATCATCTATGACCGAAGATTGCTATCCACTGCGGGACGCAATGGAACTTTAAAATTGAGATTTTCTGAAAGTCGTGCAGCCTGTGCCCGTGGTCAAGTGCAGGCAAAGACTGGCAGCTTGAGAGACACCGATTCAATGGCTGGCTATGTGGAGAATGAGAACGGATCTATTGGTGTCTTTGCGTTTTTAGTAAATCACGGAGTGAATTGGTACACCGGCAATAAAGTTCGTCACAAAATGGACTGGATTATCTCTAGCGCAACGGGCTGCAACTAGTTATTTTGTAATTGTAATTATTTACCAATCGCCCAACTGCGAACAAGGCTAATTCGTTCTTTAAGTTCATCAATTGATGCAAGTGGGGCTGGAACTCCACCCACTACGCGTTTTAGCTCACCATGAACTGCCATTGGCGTTGAATCTATTTGTTTTGCATATGCCCAAACAACATTTTGTAATTCACTACGCAATTCGCTCAGTTGATCCGCTAAGGATTTGGTTTTAGGTGCATTCTTTGCCTGTTGAAAATGCTTAGCGCGATGTTCAGCAATCATCTGCGATATTTCTTGTGGGGTTAGCATTCCTGGCATCCCCAAGATTGCTTCTTCATCGGGCGAACCTGGGGCGAGTAACGCATGCAATTCGCTGCCATCCATTACCGCTTTATCAAATGTGGCTTCACTATCGAGTGCCTCAAATGCCGGCAGATCGTCAAACTCGGCATCAAACTTATTTCGCTCTTGCGTAGCAAATTTAATGATGGCTTCGTCTTCATCCCAAATGCCACCAATCGCATTGCGACCAAGCACATGGTCACGTTGACGTTCGATATCAGCTGCATGTGCGAGCAACACTGGAACTGACGGGACGAATACTGTTGCAGTTTCACCATGTTGCCGTGCACGAACGAACCGGCCAACAGCTTGAGCAAAGAATAAAGGCGTTGAAGTATTAGTTGCATAAACGCCAACTGCAAGCCGGGGAATGTCCACACCTTCACTGACCATCCGAACTGCAACCATCCACCGCGTTTTTGCATGCGTGAATTTTGCAATCTTATCTCCAGCTTTTGGATCATCGCTAAGCACTAATACTGGTTTCTCTTTAGTCACGCCTTGCAATATCTCGACATAGGCCCGTGCATGTTCGTGATCACTCGCAATAATCAATCCTGCTGCGTCTGGCATGTATCTACGAACTTCAGTTAACCGTTTGTCTGCAGCTTGAATGACCTGTCCAATCCACTTGCCAGTTGGATTAAGTGCTGTCCGCCAAGCGCGAGCGGTTACTTCTTTAAAGTTTTCATCAGCTAAATCTGATTCCTCAACTTCACCTGCGCGAGTTCGCCATTTCATTTTGCCTGAATACGCTAGAAACAGAACTGGCCGAACTACTCCTTCTCTTAGCGCATCACCGTAGTTGTAAGAATAATCCGCAACACTTCGTTTCACACCAGTTCCATCTTTTTCGTATTTAACAAATGGGATTGGATTAACGTCGCTTCGAAATGGTGTGCCAGTTAGAGCGATGCGTTTAGTTGCGCTACCAAAAGCTTCGCTAACTGCATCTCCCCATGAAAGTGCATCACCTGCGTGGTGAATTTCGTCCAGAATCACCAAGGTCTTATATGAATCCACTCTTACGCGTAGCCGTAGTGGGTTGCTTGCCACGCCTGCATAAGTAAGGGTGATGCCATCAAATCCTTTGGCTGAAGATTTATTGGCCTTGAACGCCCAGAGCTAGAGGCGATCGCAAACC
>JAPLBX010000022.1 GCA_026392535.1 Actinomycetota bacterium | reverse complement strand
ATTAACTGTTCCGGTTCTAAATTGGTACGTGTCTGACGTGACTGATGATGCACTTCCATAACCCAACGATGGGCTCAAATAGTAATTAGTTGGTGCAGATGTGAGAGAAACATTCCACGCAAAGCCACTAGGAACACTTATCGCACATGAGCCTGTTCCACTCGACGTTGTACAGGTGAAAGGACCACCAGCTGGACTGCCACTAACAGCTACTGCTGTGAACACAGCACCATTGGGTAAACCTGCAACAGTTGTCGCACCCGATCGAATACCACCAGCATGCGCAGTTATCGTAACTGTTGCACCGTAAGCCGGAAGAAAGGAACCAAAGATTAAGGCGGCAAGCGATATCGCCACAATTCGAATCGTTCTCGGCCAAGCAACCGCGAAATTACGAAGTGGAAAATTACTAATTCTTTTCAAGCGTTGAATACTCATATTGCGAACTTAGAGATTCATCCTTGCAATTTGCTCACGCCTTGAATACGCCTAACTCACAACATCAACAAAATGCTTTTCGGCTCGTTGTGGATGCATAAATTGAATATGTGCCAGAAAATATTGAAAGAAAAATTGACTTAGAAACGCCAAAGGTCAGGGGCGGCCAGCTTGTGCTTATCAGCGCATTGATTGCCGCGTTGATCGCTTCAGGATATGCGTCCTATGAACTTCTTTGGACAAACTATGTTGCAGACAAGAAAGCAAGCGTTGTCCGCACTGAGATTTTGAAATCTTGGTCCCCCACCAATAAAAAGCTAGTGGTGGCTAAGCGACCAGGAAAAGGCTTTGCCTTGCTTTACATTCCAAGGCTAAAAAATAAAGTCTGGAGTTTGCCAATACTCGAAGGTGTCGAGGCACAACAAATTGACTCCGGCGTCGGACATTACTCGCTCTCGGCCATGCCCGGCCAAATAGGAAATTTTGCTATTGCTGGACACCGCGCCACATATGGAGAACCGTTTGCAAATTTTGATCGCCTTAAAGTCAATGACAATGTAATTGTGCGAACCAAAAACCAATGGTTCACTTACACACTTGATCAAAACCGTTTGGTTAAACCGACCGAAACATGGGTTGTGAACTATCCATTAAAGCCACCACTTGATTCCTTGATAAATAGTCAAAAATTGATTTCACTGGTCACCTGCGATCCCAGATGGGGTTCGGTTCGCAGGTGGGTTTGGTGGGGGCACATGATAAAAACAACTAATGTGCCGTCCACAAAGTTCAAGAGCAGTTCTGTCCAATAGCTTTAAACCGCGTGAGGTTTTGCGTTCGCCCAGGACTCCTGCGTCGCTAGTACGCCTTCAACATTGGCCAACTGCAAACGAACTGAATCTGGCGCGGTGCCATTAACTGTAGAGCGAGAAGCGAGAGATCCAGCAACTGTTAGTACTGAGCGCACATCTCCGGTTAATGCAGGTTCGATAGCACTGAATTGTTCATCCGATAACTCATCGAGTTCGATACCCTCTGCTTCAGCGACTTTCACACATGCGCCAGCCACTTCGTGAGCGTGGTTAAACGGAACTCCCTGTTGCACGAGCCATTCAGCGATGTCTGTTGCCAGGGCGAAGCCTTGCGGTGCGCTCTCGGCCATTTTTGCCGTATCAAAAACTAGAGTTCCAACACAGCCAGTCATAGCTGGCAGCACAAGTTGCAGAGTGTGAATTGCATCGATCACACTTTCTTTGTCTTCTTGCAAGTCGCGATTGTAGGCAAAAGGTAATCCCTTAAGCACAGTAAGCACAGCAGTTACATGGCCAATAAGGCGGCCAGATT
>JAPLBX010000053.1 GCA_026392535.1 Actinomycetota bacterium | reverse complement strand
TGCGATGAAATTGGTCGGCGAGCAGTTTGGGTCGCGATTCGCAAGTATGAAAACGGAACGATTGCGCCAAAGAGTTTGACGATTTCTGCGCATCTGCCTTCGCTCGAAAAACCAAGCGACATAGCGCCGAGGCTTCCAAAGATTTTGATTCACCATAATGTTGATGGCGAAGGTATACATAAAGTCTTGCAGAAGCTTGATGATGCCTGGTTCAAAACCTCAAGTGCTCAAACTTTTGGTGTTCGTCAACATTGGATTGCGGCGATGGAACTTGCTAAGCAAAATGGTTTGCAAATTTTGGATAACCAATCGCGTTGGCGACTTGGTGAAGTCACAATTGATTGGCAATCAGTTAGTTAGCAATAATTAGAAAAAGAGCAAGTAGGTATTTGGCTAGCAGGTATTTAGCAAGTGAGCAGTTAGTTGGAAACCAACTAGTTAAGCCTTACCTTGATTTGCAACTGCAGCCGCAGCACTTGCAGCAGCTTCAGGATCTAGGTATTCGCCACCTTTGATTAGTGGCTTCATATTTGCATCAAGTTTGTAGACCAAAGGGATTCCAGTTGGAATGTTTAATGCTGCGATGCCTTCATCACTAATTCCATCAAGGTGTTTAACCAGTGCCCGTAGAGAGTTACCGTGTGCAGTGACTAAGACAACTTTTCCGGCTTTCAAGTCTGGAACTATGGCGTTTTCCCAGTATGGAAGCATTCGAGCAACTACATCCTTTAGACATTCGGTTGCAGGTAATTCTTTGCCGGCAATGTCTGCGTATCGAGGATCATTAGTTTGGGCGTATTCGTCGTTTGGTTCGATAGCAGGTGGTGGCACGTCATAAGAGCGGCGCCAAAGTTGGAATTGTTCTTCACCATATTGGGCGAGTGTTTGTTTCTTGTCTTTTCCTTGCAAAGCGCCGTAATGTCTTTCGTTCAGCCGCCACGAACGTGCGACTGGAATCCAGTAACGATCGCATTCATCCAGTGCTATCTGTGCAGTATGTATTGCTCGGCGTAATAGTGATGTGTGAAGCACATCAGGCAAGACATTTGCAGACTTCAAAAGTTCTCCGCCGCGCTTGGCTTCGGCCTTACCTTTTTCGGACAGATTTACATCAACCCAGCCGGTAAACAAGTTGAGTGCATTCCATTCACTTTCACCGTGACGGAGCAAAATTAATGTGTATGAAGTTTCAGTCATGGGTTAAGTCTGCCTCATAGAAATATTTAAGTTCGCTTAGGCTTTAAATCGACGATTTTCGTGCGCTACTACGCCGTAGATATCGATTGCCTTGCGGTAGGTCTCTAGCAATGCGTCAGCCGTGACTGACCAAGAGAACTTGCTGGCATGTTGGATTGCGTTGAGACTCATTTGATCACGCAGCTCTGGTTTATCTAATAGCGTCAAAATGGTTTGAGCCCAGTTCTTTGGTTGATGATTTCCAAGAAGTAGTCCTGAATAGTCATTCTTCACCGCTGTCACCAGCCCACCGACTGCCGCTGCAACTACCGGAGTTCCGCAAGCTTGTGCTTCTACAGCGACAAGTCCGAAAGATTCTGAATGGGAAGGAACTACTACAAGATCGGCAGCACGATACAAATCAACTAATTCATCCGCTGGCCGTGGCGCTAAGAATTCCACTATCGAAGAAATACCAAGTTGGTTTGCAAGATCGGAAAGAGATTGAGGGTGCTCAAGCCCAGAGCCTGATGGACCACCACAAATTAGTACCTTCAATTTTGATTGCAAGTTTGGTTGCAATCTAATCATCTCTGAAACGGCGTTTAACAAAACATCTGGTGCTTTAAGCGGCTGGATTCGACCAACAAAAAGTAAAACGAAATCATCAACTGAAATATTCAATTTTTGTCGGGTAGCAAGCTTGCTAACACTTGGATTGAAAATATCCAGATCAACACCGGGGTGAATTACATCTACTCGCTGAGCGTCTGCGTCGTAATGTTCAATCAATTCTGCAGCTTCACGGTGAGTGTTGGCTACCAATCGCGTTGCTGCCTTAACAACTTGCTCTTCACCAATTACGCGCACTGCTGGTTCTGGTGTATCGCCTTCTGTTAGCGCAAGGTTTTTAACTTTTGCCATGGTGTGCATTGTGTGCACAAGTGGCACTCGCCAACGTTCACTAGCCAACCAGCCGACCTGTCCACTTAACCAATAATGTGAATGCACAAGGTCATATTCACCTTCTGCCAGTTTGGCTTCTTGTCTCATAACACCTGCGGTCACTGCACAAAGCTGACCTGGCAAGTCGTTTTTTTGCAGACCACCGTATGGACCTGCTTCTACGTGATGAACTGTCACACCTGGAAAAGCTTCCACTGTCGGAGGCAAATCTGGTGAAGTTGAACGGGTGAAAATATCTACTGCAACATTTCGATCTGCTAGACGTTTTGCAGATTCAGCAATATAGACGTTCATGCCACCGGCATCACCAGTTCCAGGATTGTCTAACGGAGATGTGTGAACACTTAGAACAGCAATTCGTTTAACAGAATTCTTATGTAACTGTTTCGTCACTTGTCATCACCTTGCAAATCACTGACTCCGTAAGCCTCACCAGTTACAACGAAAGCAACACGACGCGCAATTGTGACACCATGATCGGCAAAACGTTCGTAGTATCGTGAAAGTAAAGTTACGTCGATTGCAGATTCAACTCCGTGTTTCCAATCTGGATCTAGTACCAAAGTAAATAGTTGACGATGAATTTGATCCATCTCTGAATCTTCTTTTGTCATGTCCACTGCGTGTGATAAATCTCCGGTGGCAATAACTTTCCCAGTTTGGCTAACAATCGAGTTGGCAATGTCTCCCATTTGCGCAAAAGTTTCAGCCAAATCTTCTGGCACGCTCACATGAGGAAAACGTAACCGAGCTTGTTTGGCAACGTGAGCTGCAAGATCTCCCATGCGCTCAAGGGTGGTCGACATGCGAAGGCTCGCGACTGTCATGCGAATATCGGTGGGAGTCAGATTTTGGGATTCAAGAATTTCTAGGCAGTTTTCTTCAATACTGTTGTTGATCTCATTGATTTGGGTGTCGTCAGAGATGATCTGCTCTGCTAAATGGACATCGGCCGAGAGCAAAGCTTCAGTTGCACAGGACATGGCAACCTGAACGAGCCCCGTCATTTCGACAAGATTGTTCTGCACTCTGCGCAGACGCTCGTTAGTCAGATTTTCCATTTAGCCTCGATTTCAGGCCTTAAGGATAGAACCAGTTGAGTTGGCAGGTAAATTTACTTAAACCCCAGGTGAACTCTGGGGGAACAAGTGCCAATCTGGGCATCCTTGAGGTAAACATTGCGTAATTTCAACCTAGTCTTATCTCATGTCTGAGGGCTTTATCTCCGTTAAGGGACCGGCGGTCTCTGGGGAAGTTGCGCGTATTTTGGAGCTTCTGCCGCAAGCCTGGTTCATTGCAGATGGGCAGGGAGAAGTTCTCCAAGCCTCACCGCGTGCTTTTGAATATGGCCTGATCGTGCTTGAACGGATCGAAGAGGCACAAACCCGCGAATTGATTGCCGAAGTTCAAGCAAATGGTGAACAGCTCGAGCGGGAACTGAGCATCCCACGGACGAGAACTCACGCTGATCAAACTTTGCTTTTTCGAGTTACCCCCATCGCAGATGGTGCAGTGCTTGTTTTAATAGAAGACGTAACTCAAGAAAGAATTCTTGATGTTATTCGTCGTGACTTTGTGGCAAACGTTTCCCATGAACTTAAAACTCCGGTTGGCGCACTGTCTTTGTTAGCAGAAGCAATTCAAAGTGCAATAGATGATCCAGAAAAGATTTTGCACTTTGCATCTCGCATGCATCGTGAAGCTGAAAGATTGTCAATTCTGGTCGGTGACCTGATTGATTTATCCAGCCTACAAAAACATGATGGCAATACAAACTTTGAATTGATTTCAGTTGATGATCTTGTGACTGTGGCACTTGACGATGTGCAGATGCTTGCAACTGCCAAAGGCATTGAAATGGTTGTGGGTGGAACTGGAAATCTTCGTGTAAATGGAAATCGCGACCAATTGATTTCTGCACTTCGAAACCTTTTAACCAATGCAATTCACTATTCACATGACGGTACTCGGGTTGCAATAGGAACTCGGGCAGTAGACGAATTCGTTGAAATTAGCGTGGTAGATCAAGGTATCGGGATTCCAACTTCAGAATCAGAACGAATATTCGAACGCTTCTATCGGGTAGATCCAGCTCGCAGTCGGATTACAGGTGGCACCGGCCTTGGACTATCAATTGTTAAACATGTTTGTGTTGAACATGGCGGTGAATGTTCCGTGTGGAGTCAAGAAGGCCACGGTTCAACCTTCACGATTCGACTTCCAAATCCAGATTTAAATTTGCAAGATAACCCAAACAAGGAGAATGCTGAATGACGCGTGTATTGGTCGTTGAAGATGAAGAATCTTTTCGCGAAGCACTCGAGTTCATGCTCAGCAAAGAGGGCTTTGAAGTAGCACTTGCTGCAACCGGACCTGATGCACTAGTTGAGTTTGATCGAAGTGGCGCAGATCTAATTTTGTTAGATCTGATGTTGCCAGGAATGAGCGGAACTGAAGTTTGCCGCACCATTCGTGCAAAATCTAAAGTTCCAATCATCATGGTGACCGCCAAAGCTGATGAAGTGGACAAAGTTGTTGGCCTTGAAATTGGTGCTGATGATTATGTGACTAAGCCTTTTAGTTCACGTGAATTGGTAGCTCGTATTCGCGCCGTGCTTCGCCGTAACTCAGACTTCGAAGAATCCCCAATCGTTTCCACATTAGAAGTTGGTCCGGTTCGCCTTGATATTGATCGCCATAAGGTTTCGGTTCGTGGCGAAGCTATTTCACTGCCGCTCAAAGAATTTGATCTTCTTGAACTTCTGATGCGCAATGCTGGTCGGGTATTGACTCGTGGACAGCTCATTGATCGCGTATGGGGAAGTAACTACGTTGGTGATACCAAAACCCTTGACGTTCACATCAAACGTTTACGCGCCAAAATAGAACAAGACCCAGCAGAGCCAGTTCATATTCTGACAGTGCGCGGCCTTGGCTATAAATTTGAAAACTAATTAAGGCTTGGAAAGTTCTAAAATTAATTCACTTTGAAAAGATACTTGGATATACAGAGCTGTAAATGTCCTCATTGGCAAAAGCAAGTGCTTCAACCTTTACAAATCCATTATTTGCAAAAGAAAATTTAACTTTAACTATCGAGCCGGCTGTTGGCAATGCTGCGACACTGTTGTTTAGTAATGCGCCTAATGGGGCAGTGAAACTTAAACTAACTGCGGCGCCTGGTGCTATCTCAATACTGTCTAATGTAGTTGGAACTCCAGAATCTGTATTAACGAAATCCACCAACTGGTTATCAACACTTGCACTAAGCAAGGTTTCTACTTCGGTACCCGAGTTGATGATTACGCCAGTAAGAACTGCATTGGTTCCATCAGTTATAACCAAAACTTCCTGCACCTTGATCTCGCCAATCACGGCATCTGTTCCGCTTCCAGCTGGGCCCATTTTTGCGGTATCAGGAACTGAGCCGTAGCCACATGCGGCCAGTGAAAATACGAGTGAAAATGCCAAAAAGATCTGAGTTATTCGACGCATACCCCAAGGCTACTGCACGGGGAATTGTTCAATTCAAAAACCTAGCGATCGGGTATTTCACTCACAATTAGGCTAAATCTCGACGGCCTTGAGTACCTGAAAGTCAGGGTAAACTTAGGCCCTAATCGAAAGGCTCAATCACCTATGGCTTTCAAAAAAGGCGAAACTGTCGTTTACCCTCACCACGGCGCTTCAACCATCATCGATATCTCCAAAAAGACCGTCAATGGACGTGAAATGGAATTCTTGATTTTGGATGTTCAAGCTGGTGGACTTCGTATTGAGGTTCCATCCGGTAACGCTGAATACGTAGGTGTGCGCGATGTGGTTAGCAAAGAAGGTTTGCAAGATGTGTTCAACATTTTGCGCCAGCCGTATATTGAAGAGCCAACCAACTGGTCTCGACGTTACAAAGCAAACGTTGAAAAGATTGCATCTGGTGATGTAATCAAGGTGGCTGAAGTGGTCCGAGACCTTTACCGCCGCCAAGAAGATCGCGGTCTTTCAGCCGGTGAAAAGCGTATGTTGCAAAAGGCGATTCAAATCTTGAGTTCCGAAGTTGCTTTGGCGCAAAAATCTGACGATGTTGCTGCTACTGAAAAAATCCTAGAAGTTCTTGCCGCTTAACTGCCGCAATTCTTGAGAGCTGGTTTATGGCAACTCAATCTGGACTGTCTGTCCATGTGGTGATTGCTGTTGACTCCGAAATGGCTCTATTGCCCCTCGGAACAAACACCATTGCCGGTACTGCTGCTACTCGTGCCATGACTGCAAGTTGCAAACCCAAAGTAAGTATTTGGGTGCATCCTGATTTACGTGCTAAATGGCAAGAGCTAGATCATCACCTTAGTAATCAATGTGAAATTGAAACTGGTGAAACCTTATTAGCTGTTGCCGAGGCATCCATTAGTGATGTTTTGATGATTCATGAAGCTAGGCGTCCACTGACATTGAGCACCACCTTTGATCGGGTGGCAAATGCAATTTCAAATGAAATTACTTCAGCTAGGCCAGCGCATGCAGTAGTGGATACTTTGAAAATTGTCGATGAGAATCGAATCGTGACTGGAACTGTAAATCGTCAACTAGTTCAGTCTCTTACGTCACCAGAGGCATATTTACGCAAAGCAATAACTGGTAAAAGTGAAAACGGTTGGATGTTTACAACTGAACTTGGTGCGGAAGAGTTAGTGCGCGGAGATCAAGAATCTTTGAAGGTTCGCGCACCGGAAGATGTGCAATTGGTTGAATCATTCCTAGTTTGGCAAACCAAGGTTCGTTAGTCGTCTTTAGGTTTTCTAAGTTCTTTAGCTTCGTCAATGAATTTCTTTGGCTGTTTGCGAATTGCTTTTGGCAAGCCAGTAAACAAATATCCAGGATCAGACAAAATTCGCTGAACAATCCGCCAAGGCTTTGTAGCTAAGCGGTTTTCTAGGTCTTTGACGTAAGCCTTGCGCAAATCATGAGTGTCGTGACGCATCACAGTTCCACATGCTGTGCACTTGGCAGTGGCAAGCAGACGTCCTGCATAGGTCACTTCGTGCTCGTGTTCGCGATTACACATCGAACAAAGTAAAACGGCGAATTGTTTGTTGTTATCAGGCATAGCGCATCACTTCAGACTGTAGGAGTTGCTGGCTAGAAGGTGTTCCACCATCACCAGGTCTTGTGGGTAGGTAACTTTGATGTTGAGTGCGGTTCCACGGACACATTCAACCTTCAAATCTGGGTAGTACTTTTCCATGGTCATAGAAGTATCGGAGCCTTCAAAGTTTTCGACTCCGGCCTTTCGGTATGCATCCAATATTTCTCGAGCTTTGAAAACTTGTGGAGTTTGTACCCGGACTATTTCAGCTTCTGACGAAGAACCATGTAAAACGGCAGTCTCTAGATACGGAAGTGCGCCGCCATTATTTTCAGCAGCTTGCACAATCTTTTTGATCAAGGTTGGACCAGCTAAAGGGCGAGCGCCGTCGTGGATCAAAACGAGTTTGCAAGCTCCGGACTCGATCGATGGAGCCAAGAATTCAAGTGCGCGCGATTCAGATGCATGTCTGGTTGCACCACCATCAACAATGTCGACTGGTACAGATACATGCTTGGCAAAGATTTCGCGGGCAAACTCACGTTCAGATTGGTGAACTACTAAAACATAACGATCGAAGAGTTCAGATTCGATGAGCCATTGAAAGCTCCAAGTTGCTAATTCACGTCCTCCGAGCGGAAGCCAAACCTTGTTGGTTCCAGCTCCGAGGCGTGTTCCGCTACCAGCAGCTAGAACTACAGCAGTTCGGCCAGTTTGGTGGCGGTTAAATTTCATTACAGTCCTAATGCATCCATCTCTTTACGGAGTGCAACGATAGTTTGCGTTTCATCAATATCCACATCGTCCCAGGTAATTAGGTGGTCGATTGGCAAATCACGCTTAACTGTTGCTCCTTGGAGAAGTCCGATAGGCACTAAACGATCGCGCATTGCATCTTCTTTGCGATCTGCAACTGCTCGCATTGAGTAGCCACCGATGCTGTCGATTTTGTCGCCAACAGCGTGTGCCTTCTTTGTGGAAGCCACAACTTCGGTTGTGCGTGAAGTGCAAGCAAATGAAGCTTTTCCTTCAACCAGCATTTCAGCAACCGTAATTGGTGCTTCAACACTTGCTAGGTGGAATGGACGGTAAAGCGAGAAGTAAGGACCAGGTCCCATGCCGAGGTATGACATTTCGTGTGCAACGTATGGCTTGTCGGTTTTAACCACCACAAATACACCAGGTGCCACATCGCCAGTGCAGTAATCAACTACACCAGTTTCTTCCAATACTCCACCGGCATCTTTTGGCGAGAAGACATTGTGCAAAGTCTTAACAGTTGCGGCAGGTCCAATCATTCCGCGTTTGGTCAATTTCAAACCAGTTGCGTTTGCAAGTGCTGACATTTCAATCATGGTCTTTGAACCATCAGTGAAAGAGCAAAGCATCTTCGGATTCATTTGCTTTTGGGCAGCGCGTTCAGCAACTGTTTCTGGGGTTGAGTGTGGTTCAAAAGGATTGTTCTTACCTTTACCTGCCATCACTATCTCAAATGAAAGATCGCGAGCAAATTCAACTAGGTAAAGCGCTTCAACTGGCTCGTCACCGTGGCATACCGAGTAGAGCACGCCATTGTCAGCCGCCATCTTGGTAAGTAGTGGCCCAATGGTTACGTCCATTTCAACATTCAAAACTGCAACGTGTTTTTTTGCCTTTAGGCAAGCAGATGTAACGCGGGCGCCAACTTCTGGAACACCAGTGGCTTCGACCACTACATCAACATCAAGTTGCGCAATCAAAGTTGCATCGGTTGTGCCTACTGGCTGACCTTTTGCAATCGCAGCATTCAAAGCTGCTACATCAGATGAAATAAGTGGTTTTGGTAAACCTAAATCTGCAAATGCTTGTTCGATTCGAGTTGCATCAACATCTGCGATCACAGATACATCAATGCCACCCATTGATTGGGTTTGGTTTGCAAAACCACGACCCATT
>JAPLBX010000151.1:912-2570 GCA_026392535.1 Actinomycetota bacterium | reverse complement strand
TAGGCACTTGCTGATAAATCATCATCAGATGGAATGGCGTCAAATTCCCCATCGTTGTTGTCGTCCACTTCAAAGGACTCAACACACATTTCAGTAACTTCTGCTACCGCGCATCTCGGAAAATTCGTGAAGTCAGGTGGCATTGCGACCGTTAAAGCTTTTGCTGGAATAACAAGACCAGCTAGTGCAATTGATAGAACTACTAAAAACGATGAAATTGCGACTTTTCGCATTGTCCCTCCCCGGGAGTAATTGGGGGCAATTCTAAGAGGCAGCTTGTCTCCTTTGAGCGGTTTAGGTTGGCACTGTGTGAGCGTGTATTCTCCCGCCCTGTTGCGCTGAAAAGCGTGGCTAGTTGGCCAATCCATCCTTCGTCGTTTGGGTTGGCGAACGCGGCGGGTTGCCCGAGCGGCCAATGGGAGCGGACTGTAAATCCGTCGGTTTTACCTTCGATGGTTCGAATCCATCACCCGCCACAGAAAATGACCCCAGTCAACGACTGGGGTCTTTTGTTTTAGTTAGTATTCGAGGACATCAGATCCGTAGGAGTTGGAATGGACTTTCAAACCGCTATACAAGTTTGCCTAACTAAGTATGTTGAATTTACCGGCCGAGCTCGTAGATCTGAGTTCTGGTATTTCTTCTTGTTTAACGTTCTGCTTTCCACTGCAGCATCAGTGATTGATGTGGCGCTGCCTGGCGACATGCTTCAAAACATAGTAAGTATTGCTCTTCTTATGCCATCACTTGGTGTTGGCGTTCGACGTATGCACGACATCGGCAAATCAGGTTGGTTTATCTTGATTCCGATTTACAACATTGTGTTATTTGCAACTGATTCAGATTTGGCTCCAAACCAATACGGCAATCCGGTTAAATAACTAAAAAGTGTGAACGGGCTGATCAGCCCAGGCTCTTGCTGCGTCCACAATTTCAGCATCTGTCATTGCCTTGATGTTGAGGGAAAGCTTTCCGACAACCTTTTCCGTTAAATGATGGTGCTTCTCATTTAGGTATTCTGCAAAGACTTCCATTTGGTTTGCTTTGCCAGTTCCATTTCCAACAAACAATATATGTTTTGCATCAAGTACATAATTGACGATTTCTTCAAAGTAGTGGCGATCAATCTTTTCAACATTGTGGTGGTTGTCGCGATGTGCTTGTTTGAAGTGATTCTGTTTTTCGCTATCGGGTTCGCGCAAAATCACGTCGGGATGTGTTTGTGATGGTTCGCGCACTGCCCAAACTTTTGCAATATCGTGAGTTACTTCAACTACTACTAGTCTATTTGCGTATTTGTTGGTCATGGGATGCTCCTAAGTCATCTCCCAAGTTACGCTGGATTTGAATGCGATGTTTAGTGCCAAAAGTCCCAAGTTCTCTTTTAGTTTTCTGTCTTGGAGTTTCCTATTAGATTTGGATTCGCGACAAGTTCAGTTCGGCCAACGATTTGTAGGGCTTTGTAGATTTGAATTGTCTCTTGCCTGACTAGAGATTCGCTATATCCAATCTTCGCAGCTATTTCACGATTTGATGAGCCGTTTGCCATTTCTACTGCAATTATGGATTGCCTGTCGGTTAACTTGTCGTTAGATTGGTAAGTAGATGATCTGCGTACATTTTCATTTAGATTCAAGTCACGCAAAAATTTGAAAGCT
>JAPLBX010000151.1:0-810 GCA_026392535.1 Actinomycetota bacterium | reverse complement strand
GGGGGGGGGGGGGGGGATAATGGCAATTTTTCACTAACAATTACCGTGTTCGTCCTAAAGGCCTCAGCAATCGGCGAAGAGTCTGTGACGTGAATGTTTTTTGGACTTGCATCAATTTCGAATTGAGCCCATGAGCCGACTGAAGTGAGATGGGAATTTTGAGAAAGCAAAGATATTTCCAACTGTTTCGTGGAATATTGAGCAAAGGTGCGAATCGCAGTGTATTTCGCAATATCGCGTGGCGAATTTCCACTAATCATTAAATATTCAGTCAAATCAACAACAAAATTAAGCATTGTTCCCCCCGGATTTAAAACATCTGAGTATTGCCCAAGTATGTGACGTATGACTTGACCAAGGTGGTAAGGAGAATCAGCGATGTAGTCAATATTAATAATGTCCAGTCATGACCATAAATGTCCATAACAAAGTTCCCAGATCTCACGCATGATTCGGCTAAGGGGAACGCAAATGAATCCCCTCTTTAAGTACAGAGGGAATTGAGAAGGAAATATGGGCAACACTGAAATTCAATCCAACCGGAATTTAAGTTCACATGTTCAGCGTTTTAACAAACGTCTTGTCGTTGTGTTGATCGCTGGACTAGGACTTTCAAGTCTGACGGTTTCTGCAGGTGCAAGCGTGCAAAAGCCAGCTAACCCGACTCCTTTGGCAGGTGTAACTGTCTATTGCTTACCGACAAAAATTCCATACATTCTGGTGCGCACCTCAAAATGTGAAAAAGGTGAAAAGACACTTACGTTTAACACAGTAGGTCCTCAAGGTCCTGCTGGTGCTGCTGGCGCAACT
>JAPLBX010000139.1 GCA_026392535.1 Actinomycetota bacterium | reverse complement strand
TAACAGCTTGCGCAATATCTTCTGGTGTACCAAGTCTGCCTAGTGGAGTCTTATCTTCCATTCGGGTCTTTCTACTTGGATCTTCAATATAAAGATCTTCAATCATTGGACTCAAAATCGCGCCTGGACAAACCGTATTAGATCGAATTCGATCATTCGCCAGGTCCAAACACAGCGCGCGTGACAAAGAAACTACTGCTGCTTTGCTCACTTGATACGCATCCAATGGAGAGTCCATCGAGCGCAATCCTGCAATGCTAGCAATGTGAACCATGCTACGACCATTGCCGCGACGCATCGGTTCAACTGCAGCTACGCTTAATCTCCGCATTGCGTCAAAATTTATTGACATAACTGATTTCCAAATATCTTCACCGATATCAACTGCAGAACCATCACGTTCAAACCACGCTACGCCAGCCGCGTTCACTAAATAATCTAAAGAACCATCACCGGGAATTGCGCTGATGATCCTAGCTATAGCTGCGGGATCGGTAAGGTCCTCTTTAAGAAATTTAATGTCTCCGGAATCTAGTAAGTCAGATGCGGGTTCCTTGACATCGACTGCAACAACTCGAACTCCGGCACCAGCCAAAAGTCGCGCGGTCGCCTCACCAATTCCACCGCCCGCGCCCGTAACTACTGCAGTCTGACCTGGCTCGATTCCAACTAAGTTTTCAGTAGTCACTTCATTAATCCTTTGAGTTCTTTAGCAACAAAATCCATCGCATTTGCTGCCTCAGGAAACAGCTCATCTAGACCAAAGAACCCGTGCACCAGAGTTGGAGCGTCATAAACTGAAACCCGCACACCTGCTGACTTTAAGGCTTCAATGTAAAGTTCGCTTTGTGGTCGAATTGGATCACACTCTGCCATTACTACGACGGCAGGTGGGAGACCATGAAGATCTGCTAGCAATGGAGCAACTCGAGGGTCGTTAGCTTGATCAGGACTACTCAGATAATTTTCCTGATGCCACAGCATTTCATCACGATAAAGAATGTGACCTTCATATTGCATATCGAACCCAAGATCAAGGTCACAAGTTGTCACGGGATAGACCAGAATTTGCATTGCAATATGCGGGCCACCCTCATCTCGTAAAACTGCAGCTGCAACAGTAGCCAAATTTCCACCCGCACTATCACCAGCAACAGCAATGAGTTTTGGATCAATACCTAAAGTTTGCGCATTTTCCACCGCCCACGTGACAGCATCTACGGCGTCATTTACGGCTACTGGAAACAAGCTATCTGGCCCACGCCGGTAATCGACACTAAGTACTGCGAATCCGGTTGCAAGCGCAAGCCTCCGCGTAGTCACATCATGCGAATCAATGCTTCCAAGCAGCCATCCGCCACCATGGTAATAAATGACGAGTGGAACTACTCCCTCATTGCTTGCTCGATACAAGCGGCCACGAATTTTTGTATCTCTTACTTCGATAGTCACATCACGCGCAACTTCAATATCAGGCTTAGTTAATGCACCAAAATCAGATTCAAAATTTGCTCGAGCCTCTTGGACTGTTAGCAAGTGTGCGTTAGGTCTTCCCGATAAAGCAGAGTCGGCGAGCATTTTTGCGGCTACGGGATGTAGTGGCATAACTTTGTTTCCTTTGTTTGTTAACGTAAACGGTAATATATATTTCTAAATACGTTCGTAGTAGCGAATTCTTTCCCAATCAGTAACACAGCCCGAATCGAAAGCCCTCAACTCTTTTTGAACTGTAAGAGACAAGTGTTCATAAACATCAGGCCCAAATCCCTGCGATGCCACTTTTGATGAACTGAACGCGGCAACAGCTTGATGCATCGCTGACCACATGCTCTTTACCGAAGGATCGCTCCATGCATTACCTGTTTGAATGTTTGGAATTGGCAATTTTTGGCCGATGCCTGAAAGTCCAGCAATAATCATGCCACTGTATGCATAGTAGGGATTTACGTCCGCGCCTGGAATCCGCTACCAACTAGGCGAAACGCACATGATTTATTGTCATGACCTACTGCTATCGCCGTTCCGGCAAACTGCTCAGGCAAAAATCTCTTGTACGAATTGATCGTTGGCGCCAAAAGAACGCCCAGCTCAAGTACATGATCGATCATCCCAGCAACAAAACTTCCAAACAAAGGTGACATACCTTCTGTGGTTTCATCCCAGCAGAGTGGGCGGTCACCTTCAATGGACCAAAGACTCATATGAAGATGGCACGATGAACCAACCTCATCAATTTGAGGCTTGGCCATAAATGTCGTTGTCATTCCTGCGCGAGCAGCGATTTCTTTGACAGCGTGCTTGAATAGCACATGCCTATCGGCCATCTCCAAAACGGTGGTGTAGTCCAACGTAACTTCCTGTTGCCCCAGTCCCCACTCCGGCTTTGATGATTCGATTGGGATACCGAAGTCGTTAAGTCCATTTCTAATTTGAGAAATCAACCACTCATCACGTCCAGCTTGAATCATTTGGTAATCAGACCGGTAATTTGAAAGCATTTCTAGGCCTTGATAACCCCGTTGCCACGCTTCATTTGGTGGTGTTCTTGAGAGGAAGAATTCAAGTTCAGAGGCAACCTTAAGTTCGATACCTTGTTCTTTAATTCTTGCTATCTGGGCTCGCAGAATTGATCGTGGTGCGATTGACAATAGTTCATCTGAGTCCAACTCGTAGGCGTCACAAAGCGCAATAACCGTTTTCGGTTCCCAAGGCACTCTTCGTAGGGTTGTCATGTCAGGTACCAGGCGAAAATCCTTGTAGCCATTGTCGGCATTTGCCACCGGAAGTTCGATTGGATTCATGTCAATATCTACTGCAAAAACGAAACAGCTGGCATTAACTCCGTCACCTTCAATACATAGCGTCTTGAAAGCATGGGCTGTCAGGCGTTTACCTATTAATCTGCCATAAGGATCCGGGGTAGTACACATGACAGTATCGACTGCGCCATCTTGCAAAAGTTGCTGCAGTTGTTCGAGTGAAATTCTTCCCATTAAAGTTGAGTCAGAACTCATATGTGCTCCATGTATCTCTTAAGTTCCCAATCAGTGATATTTCCTCGCCACCACTTACTAAAGGCTGCAAGTTCGCCTCGTCGCGTTGCCGCATATGATGCAACAAAATCTGCGCCGACATAGTCGCGGGCAATTGCTGACGCTTCAAAGGCATCAACAGCTTCTTCAAGTGTCGCTGCAAGATATTGCCCAGAAGTTGCAATGTCATCATCAGGCATCAATGCTGGACCTAACTTCAACTTCTCGCTAATTCCATAGAGCCCTCCCGCTAGGATTCCAATCGCAACGAGGTAAGGGCTAGCATCAGCTCCTGGGCGCCGGTGCTCAACTCGAGCTGCCTCAGCTGGAACATTTAGAATCGTTCGGCAAGCTGCATTTCGATTGTCATATCCCCACGTTGCTCTGTTCGCAACGAAGAACGCTGCATCAAGCCTTTTGTAGGAGTTTAGGAATGGATTGAACAAGACAGTCATATCGCCCATGCTGGCAACTAAGCCAGCGAGATATTGACTGGCTAGTTCAGATAGTTCGCCATTGCCATTAGAAAACACGTTCGAGCCTTCATGCAAAATACTTTGGTGCACATGACCGCCCGAGCCAGACTGATCCATATGTAGCTTTGCCATAAACGTGGCGCGTAAGCCTCGCTCTGCACATAGTTCACGGAAATATTGCTTTGCTCGAGCTGCTCTGTCTGCGGCCTCAAGCGCAGGTGCGGGCGAAAGTGTAAATTCCAAGAAGCCTGGGCCTAGTTCAGAATGGAAAGCTCCAAGTGGAATGTTTATTGCCTCCATGCGGGCCATAAATTCCTCAGCCAAATCGCTTGTTTCAGCAAGGCGCAGGAGACTGTACGCAGAGATTGTTCTGCCTAATGGAACTATCCCATCGGTTATCTCGCCAGCATGGCTCACATAAACTTCATATTCGTAACCAAGAATTGGTGTGAGCCCACGATCCTTAAAACCTTTACCAAGATTTTTGAGCACGGTGCGTGGTGACTCTAAAACGGGACGATCATCTTGATGGATCATGTCTGCAATGACGGCTTCGGTCGCTGGGTACCAGGGTAATTGCACTCGAGTGCTCTCATCCAGAATCGCGAAAGCATCTGGATATCCGTTATTTGCATTAGCAATCGGGGTATCCGTTACATCATCGGCTACGGACAACCCATAAACAATCATGCTCATTGCAGCGCGTTTTCCAGAACCAAGACTGTCGGCGCGAACAGATTTACCTCGTAAGCCAAGATCGTAATCCGGAATTTCAAGTCTTACAGTTGGGACTCTCGGAATAGACATCGAGATCACTTCTCCTTTTCGGGCGATGGGTTTGATCCAAGATGATCAGGGCGCTTGCGACCTACACGTTCGTAAACAGAGTCAGGAACTAGAGATGGGTCGTTGTAAACCCACCAAGTGCAAGATGGATCCTCTCGATC
>JAPLBX010000103.1 GCA_026392535.1 Actinomycetota bacterium | reverse complement strand
GTCAACCAGACTTTTTGAAAACGCAGGGATACCAGCACTTCTAGTTGGCGATTCAGCTGCGATGGTGGTTTTTGGACATGATTCAACTATCCCGGTATCGATTGAAGATCTTCTCCCTCTTGTTAAAGCTGTGGTTCGCTCTAGTGAACATGCATTCGTAATTGCAGACTTGCCTTTCGGCACATACCAAGAGTCTTGCGAACAGGCCATTTCAACTGCAGTTAGGTTTATAAAAGATGGTGGCGCGCATGCTGCCAAACTTGAAGGTGGTTCGCATGTGCTGCCACAAGTAAAGGCCCTTGTTGAAAATGGAATTCCAGTAATGGGGCACCTCGGCTTAACTCCACAATCGGTTAATCAATTTGGCGGCTATGTTGTGCAAGGCAAAGGTGATGCTGGCACACAGTTAATTGCAGACGCCAAGGAACTCGAAAACGCTGGCGCATTCGCAATAGTTCTTGAGGTTGTACCGACTGAATTAGCAGCCGAATTAACAGCCAGTGTGAATATCCCAGTAATCGGAATCGGAGCCGGCAATCAGACCGATGCTCAGGTGCTAGTTTGGCAGGATTTGGTGGGAGCGCTAGCTGGCCACACTCCTAAATTTGTTCAACCCTATGCCGATATAAAGTCAATCATTACTGATGCGGTTTCCAAATGGGCTCAAGATGTTGCTTCTGGGACTTACCCAGATGATTCGCATTCTTACCATAGGTAAACAATTCACCTATGTTCCGGAAAATCTTCAGTATTGATTTCACCGCCCTAAAACACAAAGATTTCAAATTGTTGTTTGTCGGTGGCAGTATTTCCATGCTTGGCTCAATGCTGACGTATGTAACAGCTCCTTTACAGATTGCCCAGATAACTCAGTCATATGTTGCTGTGGGAATTATTGGACTTATCGAAATTGGCCCTCTTATCGTGTTCGGGATCTGGGGTGGCGCTATTGCTGACTCCATGAATCGCAAGTTGGTAGTGGTAATAACCGAATTCGGTTTGGGCCTGGCAACTTTGATATTGCTAGTTAACTCTCTATCCGATGAACCCAAAGTTGTGGTGATTTATGCAGTCACATTTATCTACGCGATTTTGGATGGAATTCAAAGACCGAGTTTGGGCGCCTTACTGCCACAAGTAGTTCCAACAGACCTGCTTACTTCAGCGTCCGCAGTTAATTCCCTACGTTGGAATTTTGGAAGCATTCTCGGTCCATCTTTAGGTGGATTTATTGCAGCAACTGCCGGGCCAGCATTCGCCTACGGAATCGATGTGGTTACTTACCTAATCGCAACATTTCTGTTTATGCAAATGTCGGCCAAAGCTGCGGCAAGCACCAAAGAACGCATTGACGTGAAGATGATGTTTTCTGGATTCAATTACGCAAAAAGTCGTCCCGATCTTTTAGGCACATACGCCATCGACATAATCGCCATGGTCCTAGCTTTTCCAAATGCACTATTTCCGTTTATGGCTGTCGAATTTAATGCGCCATGGGCACTTGGACTTCTTTACGCATCAATGTCGGTCGGGGCATTGATTGCATCAATAACTTCTGGTTGGACTTCAAAAATTCATCACCACGGACGTGCAATTGTCATTGCAGCAACAGTTTGGGGATTGGCAATCACCTTTACTGGGCTAGCACCAAATATTTATTTTGTTCTACTTGGATTGCTAGTAGCCGGATGCTCAGACATGATCAGTGGACTTTTCCGAATGCTAATTTGGAACACCACTATTCCGCTTTCAATGCGTGGAAGGCTCGGTGGTATTGAAATGTTGTCTTACAGCATCGGACCACAACTTGGCCAAATCCGATCAAATTTCGCTGCGCAAGTGTTTTCGCTCCGCGTGTCGCTAATTTCTGGAGGATTTATTTGTGCCGCTGGATCAGTCGCAGTTGGTCGCGGTTTGAGGCAATTGTGGAGTTTTGATATTCGCACTAACGAATACGCTGTTTCAGAGCGAATTGCACGTGGTGAAGATGAATAATTCTTAGTTTTCCACAGAAATTTACTCACAAATTGGCCTGTAAGTGAATTTATTCCACAAAATTCCACAGTTACTAAATAATTGCAAAAATAACTTTATTTATGTCGATCTAGCATTGTTTTTGCGAACTTATCGCAGTTTTTTCATTGAAAATAAAGTCG
>JAPLBX010000148.1:18704-24597 GCA_026392535.1 Actinomycetota bacterium | reverse complement strand
CACACTTTCACCAACACCACACTGCAAAGTCGAAATGTCATTTATCAACCACGCATACTTTGCGTCCAAGCGAATCACTTTGGCTTGTGCGGTATCGCGCATAACTGTTCGCCGAGCGACCAGAGCAAGAGCACGATCATCTTTGGCTTTTGCGGACGCAAGTTTCTTTGCCGCAGCTTTGGCCTTAGCTTTAACTTTCTTGGAGGCACCTTTAACTGCGCGAACCTGAGCAGTCTCTGCTGCCTTAGCAGCCTTATCGTGAGCCTTTGCAGTCTTAGCCTGAGCCTTGATGGCAGCAGCCAAATTCTTTTCCTTGGACTTTAAATCTTTGATCGCCGCATCAAGGGCAGATTTGGCTTTCTTCTGCTCGGTTGTTAGAACTTTTTTCTTGGCACCGATACTGGCAGCAGCTGAAACCCCAGCAGAGCTGGCCGAGGCTGAGGTAGCAGGAACAGCAACAACTCCAGCAACTAATGACAACGAAGCCGCCAAAGCGACGACGAATCTAGTTGTACGGGAGCGCAAGTTCATTTAATTCCTCAAGATCGGTAGGGAAGCGGGCGGCAAGCGCCCTCGATCTCTTTAAACTTAGCAATTTTGAATCCAAGTCCCTCCTGTCACACACCCAAGAAACGGCCAAATTTAGGTGAATTCCATCTCACGAAATGCTTGCACTCGATTCCCGCCATTTCTAAATTGGTGCGTATTAGGTCCCAGGGGATGCGGGCCTAGATACGGGGCATCAAATGAAGTTTGCAACGCGCTTTCCGCTGTCCAAGACTCTTGCCCTGCTGGGCGCATTAGGTCTGCCATTGGCTCTGTTAGCCAGCCCAGCCAAGGCAGTAACCCTGCAACCCATGACCGTTGCTTATTCGGGTGTGGTCGCAGGCAACCTCTCAACCGCCGGAAACTCAGTCCTAACCTGTTCCACCACATCCGGCACCTTCGCCGCCTCGTGTGCCCAGGCTCGTTCCAGATCCGCAACACGACTAAATAATGACGACTACCAAATGGTCAACATCAAGGCTCCATTTGCCGGGCTTGCCGACGCCAGCTATTTCAACTCCTCCAGCGGCTCGATTGTGGTCCCAGCCGGAGCCAGCATCATCCATGCCACTTTGTTCTGGGGTGGTTCGATGCGCATCAACCCAGGTGACACCCCAGCCGTTGATCCAGCCGCCAAAGGCCAAGTCCTATTCGCTCGGCCAAACGATAACTGCGCGACAACCAATTGCGCAGTCACAGCAACCGCCGCCGACATCTATCAAATCAACCCAACCACCAGCCTTGGCCCATACCGAGCCAGCGCCGACATCACCTACAAACTAAACCAACCGAACTTAGGTTGGGTCGTTAACGGTCCGCATCAATCACTAACAGTCTCAGTAGCAAACATCCAAACCACATTAGGTCGCGACAAAGCTGCGGGCTGGGGAATCATCGTGGTCTATCAAGACGCCAAGACTTCGCCGCATCACATTCGCATCCTCAAAGGCATGGCCCAAGAATCCATCATCGAAGATGACTTGTTTGGTTTCGATGGTTTCCAAACTGCAAATGCTGGCAACGTGCTATCTGAAGTCGCGTTAGTTTCCTTCGACGGCGATGCCAACACTGTTGAAACCGGCGACACCGTCCAATACACAATCACTGCCACCAATAACGGTCAAGCCAACGCCAGCAACTTAATCATTCGCGATGACTTAGGAATTGACTTAACTTTGGTTTCCAGCACCGCAACGGATTGTGCGAGTGTGCCAGCGGGGGATGTTTGTAAAAACCTTGGCGCATTAAATGCCGGCGCAATAACTTCTTTCACAATCACCGGAACTGTTACCGGCGCATCCCAATCCACCACAGGCGAATTCGATAACTTTGCCACGGCAACTTTCGATGGACCACTTGGTTCCCAAACCTCGCAATCTCAAATCGTCACTTTGTCCTATGGCCCAGTTGGTATCGACCTGGCATCCCAAGTTGGATTCACCACCGACTTTGTCCAAGCCGGTAAATCAACAACCATCACTGCCAGCGTCACAAACCTTGGACCAAGCGCCGATACCAATCCAAGTCTGGAACTCGTAGCTCAAGATGGCGCCCAGATGACGGTTGCAAATACTCCAGCCGGTTGTGCCATAACCGCAACCACAACAATGCTGTGTAATGCAACGGCTCTTGGAATCTCGGCAGCCAACCCGTTAGCTCCAGGAGCAACCGCCTCAGTCACATTCACCGTGACACCAAAGCGAACCGCCACATCATTCAAAGTCTGGGCCACTGCAAAAACCGGTCACACCACAGCTGATTCCAACGCCAGCAACGACACCACTGAAACCATGCTCTACATCAACCACAAACCCAAAGCCAAGATCGCCAAAGCAAAAGCCAAGGCCGGTGGCTCAGCAGTTCAAATCAAGCTGGCAACCAAAATCTCAGATGTTGACGGCGACTCGTTACGTGTCACGCTTGGCAAAGTTAAGCACGGAACAGCCAAAGTCAACGGCGACGTAATCACTTACACACCACCAAAGAAATGGACCGGCACAGTAAAGATCCGTTACACCGTCAACGACGGCAAAGGCGGAACTGCAAAATCCTGGATCGTCATCAAGGTAACCAAGTCTGGAAGCTCAGGTGGATCCGGCGGAGTTAAGTACTGCTTTATGTCCGGGTGTTAGTTGCTTGAACTTAGTTGATCTAAGTGATGCTGAACCATTTCGCCAACCCATTGTGAAGTTGGAGTGGATGCTCTCCACCCAAGTTCTGTAAATGCTAGGGATGTATCAATATGAATTGACTTTCTTTCTCCATCCCTAACTAGAGCTGCATCAGACTTTACATAGTCTTGCCAATTGGAGATTCCCACGTACGCAAAAGCCTCTTTGATGATGTCCTGTAAATGTGATGGTGTTCCACTTGCCAAAATCACATCGCCAACGAAACCTTGCTCACCGATCAGAACTAAGCCCTCGACAATGTCAGTTGCTGCACTCCAATCCTTAGCAACGTCTGTGTTCCCAAGTGTCAGATCTAATTCAAGGCCTAATGAAATTCGTGCAACTCCATTTGCGATTTTTCCGGTCACGAATTCAATGGGCCTTAAAAACGACTCATGGTTCGCCAAGATTGCATTGGTTGCTTTAACTCCACGAGCACGATATGCCCGGCAAAGTTCAAATGCTTCAGCCTTTGATTCTCCATATGGCGAGCGCGGACCAAGATCTGAAGATTCTGAAATCATTTCACTTTGATCGCTAAAGATCTCAGTACTGGCAGCATGAACAACCAAAGTATCTGACAACTCATTCTTAACAATTGAATCCAAAATATTCTGAGTTCCACCGACGTTAATCGCATTGGTTATCTCAGGTTCTTTTATAGAAAACGAAACCGAGCTAATTCCCGCAAGATGGTAAATGACATCCGGTTCGACCCTGCCAATTAATTCTTCAACGTCAGCACGATTACTTACATCTAGGTCAACCACAAACTCAGAATTCAACGGATGTCCAGCGCTAAGAACTTCATGACTTAGTTTTGAACCGATTACATCCCAGCCACGCTTTAACAATGCATTGGAAAGCAAATATCCATCTTGGCCAGCAACACCAGTAACTAATGCACGCATGTAGGTTTAGACGCTTTGCATTTCTATTCGCATATCATTTTCAACCATCATGGTGACTAACTCTTCAAAGCTCGTTTCAGTTTGCCAACCCAGCTTCTCTTTAGCTTTTGTTGGATCGCCAATAAGTAAATCGACTTCGGCTGGCCGCATAAAGGCTTCAGATTGTGAAACGTAATCCTGCCATTTAGGAATTCCAGCTACAGCAAATGCAAGTTCAACTAACTCGCGTACTGAATGAGTTTCCCCAGTTGAAACTACATAGTCATCCGCTACATCTTGTTGCAGCATTAACCACATGGCCTTCACGTAATCTCCAGCGAAGCCCCAGTCTCGTTGGGCATCAAGATTTCCCATAACCAATTTGTCTTGCTTGCCGCAAGCGATACGTGCCACTGACTGAGTAACTTTTCGGGTGACAAACTCTGGTCCACGTCGAGGTGACTCATGATTAAAAAGAATTCCTGAACTAGCATGAAAGTTGTAGGACTCGCGATAGTTAATTGTCATGTAATGACCGAAAACTTTTGCCACACCGTATGGGCTGCGTGGCCACAACAATGTTGATTCGCGCTGTGGAACTTCCTGAACCTTGCCAAACATTTCAGAACTTGATGCTTGATAAAACTTTGGCTTGGTTGATCCACCCACAGTATTAATACGAATTGCCTCTAAAAGATTTAGAACACCCATTGCTGTAACTTGCGAAGTTAACTGCGCTTGATCCCATGAGTAAGCAACATAAGAAATTGCCCCGAGGTTATAAACCTCATCAGGGGCTGAAGTATCAAGAGCGCGAAACAGGCTTGCGGTATCCGTTAAGTCTCCATTGATCAATTTCACGCCGGGTAGTTCGGTTCTAACTAAATCTTCTTTGGGATTATTCTGACCACGAATCAATCCGTAGACTTCGTATCCCTTATCGAGCAAAAGCTCGCCAAGATAAAGACCGTCTTGTCCTGTTATTCCAGTTATAAGTGCTGATGGCATGGCGATCTTTCGGGTTCAAAGTTGTTACTAAAGACTATCGGAACAGAAATATTGAATTTGTTAAATGTGTTTAGAACTTAAGAATCAAGGATTCTTTGCGAGCCATGCGCTACGAACAATGTCCTCTAGCGAGCGCTGACTTACCCAATTGAGCAATTCCTTAGCGCGACTTACATCAGCAACCAAAGCTGCAGGGTCGCCTTGTCGCGCTTGAACAAATTTAGGTTCAAATTCGATTCCAGAAACTTTGGCAACCATGTTCATTACTTCCAAAACACTCGAACCTTTTCCAGTACCAATGTTTATCGCAGTAAATTTTGGCTCGGCCGCACTTACGTACTCAACTGCAGATACATGTGCATCGGCAAGATCTTCAACGTGCACGTAATCTCGGATACAAGTTCCATCCGACGTCTCAAAGTTTTTACCGAAAACAATTGGAGACTCATTTTTTTCTAATGCATCAAAAACAATTGGAATTAAGTTATAGGAATATTCATCCCCGAGATTTGCATTTCCTGCGCCACCAACATTGAAGTACCTTAAGGCGACAACTTTGAAATCATCAGAAACGGTTAGCGCTTCTGCCATCCATTCGCCGGCAAGCTTTGTTGCACCATAAGGGTTGATGGGATTGCAATGGGCGTCCTCTGCAATAATCGCATCACTACCTAATTGTGGCTGTCCATAAACAGCAGCACTTGAACTAAACACGAGATTCTTCACCGAATGAACTTGCATCGCTGTTAGCAGATTTGTAAGTCCGCCAATATTTTCGCGCCAGTAAAAGAGTGGTTTTTCTACCGACTCTCTAACTTGTTTACGCGCAGCAACATGAACTACACCTTGAAAGTCGTAGTCGTTAAATAGTCTGTGCAGAGTTTGGTTCTGAGTTAGGTTGGCTTGAACCAAAGTAACTTGTGGCGGCAATCTGTGCGTACCGGTTGTGGCCTCATCAAGGACAACCACATCGTGACCAGCATCAACAAGTTTTTGAACCACGTGGGCGCCGATGTATCCCGCACCGCCAGTTACAAGCCAAGTCATCTGGTTCTGGCTCCTCTACTTAGTAATGGTCATGTTAGACCTACGTGGCCCCGGCATGATTCGAACATGCGGCACATGGTTTAGGAAACCACTGCTCTATCCCCTGAGCTACGGGGCCAAATGCGGTTAAACAATTGACCTTTCAAACCCTACAGGAACTGAAGACATCATTGTTATTGGGTTATTCTCAGGTGACAGAAGAACCAAAATGCGGAATGTGAGGCTAGATCG
>JAPLBX010000148.1:0-18644 GCA_026392535.1 Actinomycetota bacterium | reverse complement strand
GTGAGGCTAGATCGTCATGAATAACTCAGCCTCTGTAACCGTTATCGTTGTCAATTTCAATCAAGCGCGATTCATCAAAGATGCATTCTTAAGCATTCGAAACCAAACTTTGTCTCCAGAAAAAGTTATTGTTGTTGACGATGGTTCAGCCCCGACCGATGTCGAAGACCTGCGCCGCCTCATATCTGAAACTGGAATTGAAGCTCAGTGCTTTATTCAAGATGCAAAGAACCTAGGAATTTCCGCACGTTTGAATCAAGCGCTCAAAGAAGTGAGCACCGAATGGCTCTTGGTTCTAGCGGCAGATGATGTGCTTCTACCTAACTCAATTGAAAACTTGTTCGACTCGGTCACTGATTCGGTCGATGTTGTTTGGGGTGACCTGGATGTAATGGACGAACAAGGCGATTCTTTAGGATTTTCACGCCCGCGAGATACCTGGCAAGGGACTGTCTCTACGAGATACAAAACTCCGAACAAGCCATTTAAAGACTTACTTAAATTCAATAACTTCATCCCGGGTGGCATGACCCTGATTAGAACCAAGACTGTAGTTGATGCCGGCGGCTGGGATTCAAGCATTACGACTGAAGACTTCGATCTTTGGCTGAGAATCTCAAAAACAAGCCAGTTTAAGTACATAACCAAGTCCGTGGGCAAATACCGAGTTGTAGAAGGATCAAAGTCCAGGCGCGATAGCCACAAATTACGTGACCAAGCACTGTTTTTGAGTAAGCACGCAGGGGCCTCTAAAGAAACCGATAAAGGTATCGCTTATTTGGCTGCTATGAGGTGGGCTTTCACTGTATTGAGGATGCGTCGAATCCCTGACTATTCATTAAGTGAGATGGCTACTGGCATCGGTGTGTCACCTTTATCAGCCTGGCTTCAAATGCCTAGAGCCATCTCGACTCCAATTTATTGGTCAGCGATAGCACGTGTGAAGCGGCTCACTAAATAGCCAGATTTGGCTGAATTGCGAGGCGCCAAGGCCCGTACCACTACGATTTAAGGGTACCTAAGGCCAAGTTCCAGAAAGTGAAGCCCACGATGCTCCATGCAACAGCCGACATAAGTCCGGACGCGAAAATTCCAGACTCAGCGTCAGTTTGGCACTATGCCCAGGTTCGCGAGCAAGTTGTTATGGGCGAAAACTGCATTGTTGGACGAGGCGCATATATTGGGACCGGTGTCAAGATGGGCGACAACTGCAAAGTTCAAAACTACGCACTTGTTTACGAACCAGCCGAACTCGCCGACGGAGTTTTCATTGGCCCTGCCGTAGTTCTCACAAACGATGAGTACCCACGGTCAATTACTCCAGATGGCAAACTTAAGTCAGGCCATGACTGGGTAGCCGTGGGTGTAACCATCAAGCAAGGCGCATCTATTGGTGCTCGGTCTGTTTGCGTTGCACCTGTAACTGTCGGTGCATGGACTCTTGTTGCCGCTGGTTCAGTGGTAACTCGTGACGTTCCGGATTTCGCACTCGTTGCTGGAGTACCTGCAAAAAGAATTGGCTGGGTCGGCAAAGCTGGCGTGCCGTTAGAAAAGATTGAAGAAAACAAATACAAGTGTCCTCAGACTGGAGCAATTTATATCCAGACTGATTCAGACACTCTTAAAGAGGAGAGCGCATGACTGAAATGATTCCAGCCGCAAAACCAATTATTGGTGACGAAGAACGCGAAGCCGTGGACCGCGTGCTGCGTTCTGGCATGATCGCCGGCGGTCCAGAAGTTGCCGCATTTGAATCAGAATTCTCAGAGCTTGTCTCTGGCCGTCACAGCATTGCGGTGAATTCAGGAACTTCAGCACTCCACATGGCGTTTGTTGCTGCAGGCATCAAGGCTGGCGATGAAGTTATTGTTCCGTCATTCACCTTCGCAGCAACTGCAAACTCAGTTGTGCTTGCCGGCGGAACTCCAGTTTTTGCTGACATCGAGCAGGACTACTTCAACATGGATCCAAAGGCAGCCGAGGCAGCCATCACTCCTCGCACTCGCGCCCTAATGCCAGTCCACTTGTATGGTCACCCGGCCGCGATGCGTGAATACAAAGACATCGCTGCTCGCCACAACCTGTTGCTTTTCGAAGACGCCGCTCAAGCACATGCTGCTGCTTTGGATGACATTCCGGTTGGCGCATGGGGCGTCGCTGCTTCATTTTCGTTCTACCCAACCAAGAACATGACGTCTGGTGAAGGTGGAATGGTCACAACACCTTGCGATCACATCGCTCGCAAAACCAAACTGCTTCGTAACCAGGGCATGGAGAAGCGTTACGAAAACGAAATCGCTGGATACAACACTCGTATGACCGACATCCACGCAGCAATTGGTCGCGTCCAGCTAAAGAAACTTGCTGGTTGGACAAAGCAGCGTCAAGACAACGCAAAGTTCTTGGATGACAATCTAAAGGGTGTAGTAGTTCCACCGGTTGCACCAGGTGCTACTCACGTTTACCACCAGTACACAATTCGTGTTGTCGACCAAGACCGCGATAAGTTTGCTGAAGAAATTGGTAAGCGTGGAATTGGTAGTGGTGTTTATTACCCAATTCCAAACCATCGCCTACCTTCATACGGTTTAACGCTTGATCTTCCGGTAACGGAGCAGGTCGCAAAGCAGTGCCTGTCACTTCCGGTTCACCCTTCACTTTCCCAAAGTGATCTTGAAAAGATTGTTGAAGTTATTAACTCCGTAGCTTCTGCAGGCGCATAATGGCAAATTTGAAAGCAGGCTTAATTGGCCTGGGCATGATGGGTCGACATCATGCCCGTGTGCTTGGTTCACTCGAAGGAGTAGACCTAGTTGCTGTTGCTGACCCTGCTGGCGACCCTCATGGCGTTGCTGGTAACCGTGAAGTTCTAAAGAGCATTGATGAACTAATCGCTTCCGGAATCGACTACTGCATGGTTGCGGTCCCAACTATTTACCATGAAGAAGTGGGCTTGAAACTTGCAAATGCAGGCGTTCATACAATTATCGAAAAGCCTCTTGCGCCGGATGTTGAATCTGCAACCCGTCTTGCTGAAGCATTTGAAAACGCTGGATTGGTTGGCGCTGTTGGCCACATCGAGCGTTACAACCCTTCTTTGCAAGAAGCTCGTCGACGAATTGAAGCCGGTGACCTTGGCCGAGTATTCCAAGTAACTACTCGTCGCCAAAATGGTTTCCCAGCACGAATTGCTGACGTCGGCGTAGTTAAAGACTTAGCTACTCACGACATTGACTTAACGGCTTGGGTAACTCAGCAAGAGTTTGTTTGGGTACAGGCTCGGACCGCTCACCGCGCAGGCCGCGATCACGAAGACTTAGTATCAGCCGTGGGTCAGCTTGCTGACGGCACTGTGACTAATCACTTGGTTAACTGGCTTTCTCCATTCAAAGAGCGTGTAACAGTGATCACTGGCGAACGTGGCGCATATGTGTGTGACACGTTAACCGCCGATCTAACCTTCTACGCAAATGGCACCCAGGTTGAAGCCTGGGAAGACGTCGCGAACTTCCGTGGAGTTTCAGAGGGTGACGTTATTCGTTATGCAATTGCAAAGCCCGAGCCTCTAAAGCTTGAACATGAAAACTTCCGTGATGCTGTTCTTGGAAAGCCTTCAGACATTGTCACAATGCGACAAGGTCTAAACACCGTGAAGGTTGCAGACTGGATGATTGAGTCAGCAAAAGCGTAATTTCTTGTAAGCAACAAAACTCCTTGGCCTCTAAAGGCCGAGGAGTTTTGCTTGTCTATCGAATTGTGGAAAACGTTCACGCATTTCATTAAAGGTTCCCGCGCCCAAGCACGAACCATCTTCAAGCAGCATCACTGAGTCTGCCTTTTGTACGGTAGAAAGTCTGTGAGCGATTACAACTAAAGTCATCTGGGATCTCAAGGACTCCAGAGTTGAAGTAATCGCTGCTTCAGTCTCCGCGTCTAAAGCACTCGTGGCCTCGTCCAAAACCAAAATTGATGGTTGTGTGTATAAGGCTCTGGCAAGTCCCAAGCGCTGTTGTTGTCCGCCAGACATTCGTGAACCAAGGTCACCCATCTTGGTATTCAGCATTTCTGGCCAAGTCCGTACCAAAACATCTAGCTGAGCCTGCTCAAGCGCCTTCCAGACTTGGGCTTCATCAACGTCATCTCGATCAAATCCAAGTGCAATATTTTCAGCAAGCGAACGATCAGCTGCATAAACCGACTGCGGCACGTAGCCGAGAATTCCAGGCCATTCAGATCTAACTCCACGAGGATCCTGTCCGCCAAGAAGTATCTGGCCGCTGTCAGGTGAATTCATTCCAAGCAAAAGATCGACCAGTGTGCTTTTGCCTGATCCACTTGGACCAGCGATCGCAAGCATAGAAAACTTGGGAACTTTAAATGACACATTCGTCAATGCTGGAGATTCCGAATCTTCGTAACTGAATGAAACATCTTTAAATTCAATCGCTGGAACAAACTTTTCACGGCTTGAAAGAGACAAAGCAAAATCTTGCTGAACTGATGCTGACTCATTTTCATTAAGCCAACGGGTTAACTTAAGCATTCTCTGTGCCTGGGGAACTGCGCTAATAGCTATGTTCCAAGAGTTTTGTAATGGTCCTACGGCGCCAGCCATTCGACTTCCAGCTGCGCCAAAGATTGCCAGGATCGCAAACGACTGCGGGCCACCACCATCCCAGAAAATCGAAAGTGTGAAAGCTGCAGTTCCAATAAAGATTCCGTACTGCAAAATCAAGGAAGGCACTTGGCTGGTGATGATTTGATTTCCAGTAGCAAGCGCTCCTTGTGAGCGAAATCCCGTGTAGCGAGAAACTAACCAAGGAACTCTGCCAGCTGCATTTACTTCACGGTATGCACCGCAGATTGATTTATCGTCGCTGTGTTCTTGATTAGTCGAGGACTTGAATACCTTTGAAGGCTATATGCCAGCAGTCCCATTATTCCTAGAACACAAAGCGCAGCAAGTGGATTAAATGCAAACAGCAGTCCGGTCATAATTATCAGCACTAGCAGTTCGGCAAAAGCTGAACTTATTGCGCCAAGCAATAATGATCCACCTGCAACACCTTGGCCTACCGAGAAAGCCGCATCGACGTTACCCCAACTTTGAATTCGAGAAAGTGGAAGCCTAAGGAAGCGCTGAACTAATTCAGCTGAAATCTGATATTCCCGATTCGCAATAAACATCAGCATTCGACGACGGACGTAGTACTCCGAAAAACCCTTAACTGCGAAAAGAATAATTGCTGCGATTCCGCAGATCCTAAGGGCTCGAAGTGGGTCTCCAATTTGATCAAGCAATTGTGCCAAAACTCCAGTTGGAGCCACGGCGCCGGCAACCACTGCGGCTAGGGCAGCGAGTGCGCCAAGCGCCAAAGCATTTAACACATCGAAAGCCCCAAGCCCCATTCTCAGCAATACATATGTGTAATAGGCCCGTCGCGAGCGACTTGGGTACTGACCCAAAACCTCTTTGGCTACGTGAAGCGGAATCAACCGTTCATTTTCTTGTTTCACGGAGAAGCTGACCTAACTCTGGGCCGAAAAGTTCAACAAAGCATCCACCACACGCTTTGCAGCAGCACCATCCCCATACACAGATTTGGTAGGTGCAGATGGCTTTGGTCGCATAACAGCATTAGTTAAGTCTTTAACTTCAGGACTTAACACGTTCCATGAATCAACTAATGTTTCAACCCATTCAGTTTCAGTTCGAATTGTGGTGCAAGGAACCTCTAACAAATAGGCCTCTTTCTGCAGACCGCCAGAATCGGTTACCACACCAGCCGAACCCAACATCATTTGAATAGTTTGCGGGTAAGGCAAGGGATCAAAAACTTGAACCGAACCCTTTTCTAACTCGATACCAAATTCTTTAGCTCGTGCCTGTAGGCGAGGATGCGCTAGTAGTGCAACTGGATTTGGAAGCGCCTGAAGTGCACTGATGATTTCCTTAAGTCGAATTGGGTCATCAGTGTTTTCAGCTCTGTGGATAGTGGAAGTTAAGTAAGCTCCTGAGATACCTAAATCAACTGGATTTGCTTTCACGTTATCGCGAGTTAGGTAACATACATCAGTCATCACATCACCAACAATCACGGAGCGATGGCCAAGCCCTTCACGAACCAGGTGATCGTGCGCAACTTGTGTCGGTGGCAGTAATAAGTCAGCTGCATGATCGGTGAGGACTCGATTATGTTCCTCAGGCATAGCACGGTTAAATGACCGAAGACCGGCCTCGAGGTGAGCGACTGGAAAGTGTAATTTCACGGCACTCACGGCTGCAGCCAAAGTTGAATTGGTGTCGCCGTAAACCAGTACGCAATCAGGCGAGTACTTGGTGAATACTTCATCCAATGCGGCAAGCATGGCTCCGGTTTGAACTCCGTGAGAGCCTGAGCCAATACCCAGATTTACGTCAGGTTTTGGAATCTGAAGATCATCGAAAAAAACCTCAGATAGATTGCTGTCGTAGTGCTGGCCAGTATCAACAATTACATGCTCAATAGCCGTATCTTTCATGCCATTGGCAACCGCTGCTAACTTCACAAACTGCGGGCGAGCGCCTACGACACTGATGACACGCATAAAGACAATATACCCACAATTTGATGCGAGATTACTTAATCAATCCTTTGAAGTATACCTCTTTATCGTGAAATTCTTGATACCAAAGTTCCAAGCTAAGCAAGGCCCAATATTTGCGCGAAAACTGTGACTCAGAATTGAGGCTTTGCATCAATGCCTCACTGTTGATAAATGGCCTATTGGCATTTGCCATTGCAGAAAGTGTTTCCGAAATGAATTCGCGAAGCGGTCCTGAAAACCACTCTTTAAGTGGAACCGGGAAACCCATTTTGTCTCGGCGTTCAAGAATCTCAACAGGTACGTCGTTTGGAAAGGCAATTTTTAATAAGTGCTTCATGTCGCCTGCCTTGAACTTAACATTTGCAGGTGCTGTTGCCACGAATTCAATTAGTTCATGATCTAAGAATGGAACTCTGCTCTCAAGTCCATGAGCCATTCCCATTCGGTCTTCGACTTGTAGCAATGCAGGCAAAAGTGTTTTGAATTCGAAGTGCGTCATGCTGTCAAAATACGCCGTTTCTGAAACATTCTTGCGACTGTTAAAAATGGCGTAAAAGGCGTCATCAACAGCTTGCTTATCTAATTGATCCCAATTAATTTCATTCTGCATGTCGGTAGATCGATCAATTAAGCGTAGAAATCTTTCATCGAGTGGACCAAACAGCCCTTTACTCCAAAAGCTTTGCAGCAAAGGAGTGTATTCACGGAGAATACCTAGATTTGGAATTATTGATTCAAGAGTTACAACAAAATTTCCGTTTTCATATGTTCCATCTATGGCAGCCCTAATACATTGCTCTAAGTAAGCAATTAGATAACGTGCGTACCCTCCAAAAATTTCGTCTGCGCCTTGACCACCCAGAACTACTTTCACGTGTTCAGCTGCGAGCTTTGAAACCATAAATTGTGGAAAAGCACCGGGCCCAGCAACTGGAAAATCTAAGTGGTAAATAACTTTTCTTATGTTTTCTTCAAAGTCTTTATGAGTAATTTCAATTGTGTGAAGGTCTATTTCGGCCTCAGCCGCAACCACTTCAGCAAATTTGCTCTCATCGTAACCCGGATACTCTGTAAATTTACCGTGAAAACTCTTCATCGTTTTTTGATCTAAGTCTTCACGAGCCATCTGAGAAATCAGAGAAGAATCAAATCCTCCAGATAGATATGTTCCAATTTCCACGTCACTCGTTAAGTGTGCATCGAGAGAGTCTTCGATTAATTTTCGAGTTTCTAGAGCAAAGAATTCTTCATTTGAAAGATTGTCAGCCTGAAATTCGACATCCCAGTAAGTCTCATCGAGTATCTCACCATTGCCTACGATTAATTGGTGACCTGGCAGAACTTGATTTATGCCATCAAATAAAGTTTTTTCACCTAGCGTGTATTGAAAGGTTATGTATTCAGCAAAAGCCTCAGCATTAGTGGTAATTGTATTTAGAAACGGAAGTAGCGCTTTGGCTTCTGATGCAAAATACAAAACTTCATCAGAAACGGTGTAGTACAAAGGCTTGATTCCAAATCGATCCCTGGAGAGAATCGCACGCTGTTTGGACTCATCCCAAATTACGGTCGAAAACATTCCTCTTAACTTGCGAGGAAAATTTGAACCATCCTTTGCATATTGAGCGAGAATAACCTCGGTGTCAGAAGTTGAAATGAACTCTGTCCCGGACATTTCCAAATCAGCTCGCAGCTCTTTATAGTTATAAATCTCGCCATTAAACACGAGGGAAGTCCCCCCATCTCGATGCATGGGCTGCGCGCCGCCATCCGATAGGTCAATAATTGCCAGTCTTCGATGAACAAAACCAACGGATTTGTCAGCATTTTGCCATGTACCTTCGCCATCCGGACCGCGATGTTGGATGAGTTGATTCATGGCGGAAAGCCTTTTTTTTGAATTTATCGGCTCTTCGCCATTAAGCGAGATGTAGCCTGCAATACCGCACAAATTAACTCCCATAGGAATGAATTACCAACTTATCAACAATACCTGTCAGGCATGGACCAGCGATCACTCCTTGTTGAATTCTAGATAGAATTACATAATCGAAAGGGTTTAAATGAAGATCACTGTCGTAGCGATGGGCAAAATTGGCCTTCCATTAGCGGTTCAATTTGCCTCGCGTGGCCACCACGTTGTTGGCACAGATGTAAACCAGCAGACAATTGACCTCATCAACCAAGGCATTGAGCCATTTCCTGGTGAAGCGCATTTACAGAACAAACTAGAAGCCGTTGTTCGCAGCGGCCGCTTAGTCGCAACAAATGACACAACAGGCTCAGTTGCTGAGAGCGAAGCGGTAGTGGTAGTTGTTCCACTTTCTGTCGATTCAGAGGGTACACCTGACTTCGCTTGGATGGACACAGCGACGGCTTCAATTGCAAAAGGCCTGAAGCCTGGAACCCTGATTTCATATGAGACAACGCTGCCTGTTGGAACAACAAGGAATCGATTTGCCAAGCTTTTGGAAAAGGAATCAGGATTAATCGCAGGAGTAGATTTCCACCTAGCCTTCAGCCCAGAGAGAGTTTTTACTGGAAGAGTATTTGAAGACCTTCGGCGTTATCCAAAGCTTGTTGGTGGAATAAATAAATCAAGCGGTAAGGCTGCTAAAGAGTTCTATGAGTCTGTTTTAGATTTTGATGAACGTTCTGATCTGGTAAGACCAAACGGAGTATGGGATCTAGGTAGTTCGGAGGCCAGCGAGATGGCCAAACTTGCCGAGACAACTTATCGCGATGTGAACATTGGTCTGGCCAATCAATTTGCCCGCTTTGCAGCAGACAATGGCATCGACGTGTATTCCGTAATTGACGCCTGTAACAGTCAACCGTTTAGCCATATTCACCAACCAGGTATCGCTGTTGGTGGCCACTGCATTCCGATCTACCCACGGATGTACCTATGGAACGATCCGGGCGCAACAGTTGTTCGCGCAGCTCGCGAAGCAAACGTTCAAATGCCAAGTTACGCCGTTGATGTACTAGAAAAGCGTCATGGTTCACTTAGTGGGCAAAAGGTAGTTGTCATGGGCGCTGCTTATCGTGGCGGCGTGAAAGAGACTGCGTTCTCTGGTGTATTCGCAACCGTTGATGCCCTGAAGGCAAAAGGCGCTGAAGTCTTGGTTCATGATCCGATGTATACCGATGCCGAACTAGCTGGATATGGCTTCACGCCATATAACTTTGGTCAGACCGCAGATGCAGCAATCGTTCAGGCCAACCACGCTGCATACGCCGACATCGTTTCAGCAGACTTACCGGGAGTCCGGACTGTTGTTGATGGCAGAAAAATGCTTAAGCCTGGTCAACTATCTCAAGCAGATGTCGTTGTGCTTGGCGTTGCTGGTTAGCAACTACTTGTTTAGATCTAGGAAAGGCTCAAGAGCTCTTACGCTGGCATTGCCATTGTGAAACTTCTCGGCGAATTCTCTGCTGAGTTTGAAAGTTCTTTCTTGTAATTCAAGATCTCTAGCAAGCGTGACTAATTCTTCTTCGATTGTTTCAGGACGAATATTCACGATTGGTTCGCCAGCTCCTAGATTGCCCATGTAAGCCATAACAATGCGACCAGAAGCCATAGCTTCAACGCCAATCGCTCCGTAATGACCCACTCCAATTTGATCAACCAGAATGTGGGCATGATTTATCGCTCGTAAAACCTGATCATGTGAACTGGCAAGCATGCTCCGATAGCGGATAACCCCACTTAGGTGAAGTTGTTCCAAAACCGGAACGATGTATTCACTACCTTTGAATCGCGGATCGGAAGGTAAGTGCAAGACAACAGGGCGATTAGACGGTGTTGGTAGAGGTGCACTAAAAAGCTCAGAGTCAACAATCGCAGGCAGCCATGTAGCATTCGGCACGAAGTGAAGTAAATCTCGAGTTGAAACAAAGCAGGCATCTGCTAATTCAGAATTCTCAATGTTTCGTTTTGTAATTTGTTCAAGCAAAGCGTTGTAGCTCTTGCCTAGTTTGCGATGTGGACTTAATTCATCAAGCTCGGAATGAATGGATGGCACTCGCACGTCACTGCCATGAGCAATGACACCAACAACTTGACCTTGCTCTTGGCTTACCTTGGTATCTAAGGACCAGGATCTAATTCCATTGCGGTTTCGAAATGCATCAAAATACTCTGTAAGTACATGGCTTCGAAAATCAATTTCCGGCCAGTAATCTGCACGCCCTCCTATTGCCTTGGTCAATGAAGTTATCCAGCCTTCGGAAGGCACAGAAAGATCAGTCTTGAATCTGAACGAGTTGTTGTTCAGCATGAAATTTATGGCGTCGATGTTTTTGATTTCCCGCAGACTGCGAGCGATCTGGTATCCCTGGCCAGCAACATTGGTTGACCCGATTGCTACTCGAAGATTATCGGAAGTCATTTTTTAGCCAACCAACAAATGTTTGAGAATGGAAAGTCCAGCCAAGGTCTTTTTCTGCTGCTTCCCAATTTGGTTTCAGTTTAGATAGATCCAAACTGTTAAATGACTGCGCCACCTGCTGTGAACTTGAAAAATCAATTGAAACACCGGCGTCATACTTTTGAATGTAATTTCCCAAGAAAATCAATTCACTATTTGCAATAACTGGTTTCTTAAGTGCAATCGCATCACCAAGTTTGTTTGGGAAGCAATTCAAGGTGTTGATATCCACGGCAGGATACGGAATCGCAATCGCATCCGCATCAATCACGTATTCAAGCAACTCACTTGACGGCACTGCACTCAAAAAATGCACGCGACGATCATTCAGGTCAAGTAACTTTCCTAGAACTTTGTCTCTATCGCCATACCCCATCATGACTAGATGCAAATTTTCATTTGTTGATTCTTGGAAACCAGACAAGAGTGCATCAAGGTTTCTGTCGAAAAAGAATCCACCATGATAAAGAATTACTGTGTCCGAATCATCTATGCCAAGAATTCTTCGTAGCCTTCCTTTGCTTGGCATTCGATCAACTCGCAAGCTATTTGGAAGGAAATCTACTGAACCGGTAGATCCAAACTTCTGACTCATGATTTCGGCAAGCTGCGGGGTTACTGTGTAACTTCGATCAGCTTTTGAAACTATGCGTTGTTCTTGTATAGCTAACACTCTTTTTTGTGAATCGGACAATGATGCTTGTTCCGAATAGTGCTCGTGGGCATCAAACCAAAGCGCAGCTCCATTTCGCTGGGCTAACTCAATTGCGACTTCGCCGGCTGGTAAATCACAGCAAAGAACGAAGTCCACACCTTTGACATTGAAGATTTCAAGTGCCTTTGCATAAATCAGCGTCCGTTTATCAATCTCTGACGCTACTAATGGCTTTGGAGAAACCATCTTGGAGCGCACCCCACGCGTCTTGTTTTTTGAAACCTTAACTATCTGATCGCTGTAGTAACCAAATGCATTTCCTAGCTTTGCAAAAGCGCTCGCATCAGGACTAATTCCGGTAAATCCACGACGCGGAATCAGCAAGGAAATGTGATTGGCATGGATTTCGACCGTTACTTCGCGTTGCCCAGAATTATGGGCAAGCAGGATGACATTCCAGCCATTCTCGCTTAGCAAATCAATTTGCTGCATTACCCGTCGGTCAAATGTGGCGGTAACTTCTTCAGGAGCCAAAACAACGGCAAGTGGTTTCTCGACCCCGATCGTGTTCATGTTCAAAGCCTACCTGCGTGGCATCGACACTTTAAATCATGGATTTCGCGATTTTCTTGGCGACTCCACCAATAACTGGAACCTTGCTCAGCTGTATGAAAACTCTCCGCGTCTGAACGTTATCGCGTAGCCCAATCTTGCCCAGGGCCGAAACCATCGCCTGCTTTAAGGTAAGTCTGCCTGGACCGACGATTGCAATAATTTGTTCGTGATTGTCTGGGTACGTCGCCAGATCCACGAAGGAATTTGCCCAATCTTGATTAACCCGCGTGTTAGCAACCGGAACCAGGGCGTTAGTTTCCTGGTCCCATTTCTGAATAATGGCTTCCCAATTCCTGCCGGATAGAAATGCCGTTCTGGCGTTTTCCTTCAGTTCAACAAGATGCTTATCCGCAATAGAAATAGAGACACACTGATTGAACGATCCAGGTATTTGCCAATCATAGACATGACCACAAGTGGCTTCATTAATTATTTGCTTAACGAATGGAAGCTCGTTAGAGATTACTGCTAGCCCTGCTGCAAGATACTGCCCGAGCTTGTTAGGTGAACAATGGTTGTATGGGTATGGATGTGCATAAGGAATAACTCCAACATCGAATCTACTTAGCGTGTGGATCATTTGAGATTCACCAACTGGTTCCCTTAATGCAATTGCAACTTCGGGGAAATTTTTTATGTGACTGGCAATCAACTTTCGTAAGTCTTGCGTGTAAGGGCGCTCAGGAATAAAGAGATCCAAAGTCGCTGTCGACTTGTCAGAGGTCCACTGTGTTATCAGTTCTTCCAGGCCTCGATGCGGAGCTGCGTGTCCCATGTAGACAAATTTCGTTGGGCCTTGGTCAGACTCTTTTGCAAAATGTGCACTTGAAAGAGGGACCCAGTTGGGGAGCACAAACGGTGAAACACCATGGCGCTCTAAGTACAGTTCTGAAATACCCGGTGAAATCGTCACAACTTCATGTACTTTTTTACAGACAAAAGTCTCTAGGTCTAGCCAGAATTTTTCTTCCGATTCAGTCATTCGATCGGCTGGAGAACTTCGATACATGTCTATAAACACTTCTTGCGCATCATAAACAAGGCGCGTCTCACCATTTGGCCAAACTAAAGCAGCAGCAATCGCAGCTACCAAGTCATTGGCAACTACTAATGCAGGCGACTTAACGGTTGCAGCTAACGCTAGGGACGCTGTCATTCGAGCCACTTGGCCAAGCAAATACTTATGAGTGATGGAGCTGTCACTAGAAAACTGATCAACTAGCGATTGAAGCGCTTTTGAGTTTTCATCATTGGTGAATCGAAGGTATGAGTTGATCTGATTAAGTGAACTACTTAACGATGCTTCAAGATCCAAAACATCACGTTCGTCGGCTCCTGCAGCCACCGCAATGCCTGCTTTATTCGAGGCAACGAGTGAACCACTTGATAAAAACTGCCAAACCTCCACTTGCTCAAATCGCTTGCCCAACTCAATGCGCCAGAAACTATGACGAGGATCGAAACTGAAAGGTATTGGCGTTAGAACCACGCCAAGTTGGTTGTGTTTACCGGTCATTACTTCACTGATTAATTTTCACGAAGCGGGGACAACTGCTTCAGGCTTGTATCTCAAGAGCGCCTCCAAGAAAGTTAAGTATCCAAGATCTATTACGCTACGATACCAAGATGCGTAAGTCTCCTGCCCATTTCGATGCAATAGATGGACTTCGCACCTTCGCAGTAAGCATTGTGATGCTTTTCCACTTTGGGTTACCTATATTCGCTGGAACCATTGGTGTAGATGCTTTTTTCGTATTGAGTGGCTTCTTGATTACAACGATCATGATGAAAGATTTTCAAGAACACAAAAGAGTTAGATTCGCGTGGTTTTGGTCAAGGCGCTTGCGCCGTTTGCTACCGGGAATCATTCTGGTTGTAATTTTTGTGGCAGTTTACACAGCAGCATTTTCTCCGATTTACTTAAAGCCATCTGTTTCTTCTGATATCTTTGCGACGTTGACCTACACCGCAAATTGGCACTTTATTGTTACGCAGAGTTATTTTTTGGGTGACGGTACTTTGTCTCCATTGCTACACATGTGGTCGCTGGCAGTCGAAGAGCAGTTCTATATTTTTTGGCCTTTGATTTTTTGGGTTCTGACTTTGATCAGACCAAACGTATCCATAAGGATAAAGACATTCTTGTTCTCCATGTTGCTGGTTCTTTTGTCGACTTTTCAGTTGTATCGCCTTTGGGATCCAATGTCTCCCGATCGTGCTTATATGGGAACAGATAGCCGAGCATTCCAAATAGCTATTGGGGCAGCACTTGCTGCGGCTTGCTTCGGTACTGGCCCTATTCGCGTAAACCGCATTAAACGTGAATTGCTTGTTATTGTTTCTCTCATTGGGCTCTTTGTTCTCAGTTTTCAACTGGGAACAGCCGATGGACTGAAGAACTGGTACGCATCGGGTGGTGCGTTTGCAGTCGCAGTCCTATCTGCATTGGTAATTCTTGGAGTGATTTCAGGGCCAAGCGCTTCATCAAAACTGCTATCAGTCTCCCCATTAACTTATCTAGGTAAACTTTCTTATGGAATGTACCTATGGCATTGGCCAATCTATATTTTTTCCATTGACCTAATACGTGAAAAGTATCCAAATTCGACGGCACTGGCCACTGTGTTTTTTCTTTATCCACTAACAGTGCTACTGGCCGCTATTAGCTACCACTTTTTCGAAAATCCTATCCGATTCGGATCAAGATTTTCTGCCGTTAGTCATCGAAAATCAATAGTTGCAGCCCTCGCATCAATAGTCCTAGTAGGTGCTACATCGGGAGCCGTATTGGCTCTACCTTCTACTGAAAAAACCTTGCTTGTTGTTGGAGATTCAGTCCCAGACAGGATCCTTCCAGAGTTGAATGTCGCCGTGAGCGAGCAGGGCTGGTCTGCAGTTAGTGCTGCATACGGAAATTGCCCAGCTCTAGCCTTTGAAATTGTTGATCCAAATGGGTCGTCCTGGGGTCCTGGAAAGGATTGCGAGGTAACGGTTAAGTCATCCCAGGAAAGTGCCTTAAACACTTATCGACCATCCGCAATACTTCTGTGGTCTCGATATGAGATATCGGACAGGTATAGCGAAGCTGGTATTCATCTACCAGCTGGGACTGAAGAATTCTGGGTTGCTCAGAGAAAGTCGCTAACGGAGAGACTGAACGTATTGCAAAGTGAAGGTGCAACCGTTTACTTAGTAAAGATAGAACCAGTAGGAATTGGACTTGCCACAAATCCACAATGCCAGGGAACTGATTGCCACTGGTTTCTTGAGCGACTAAAGAGCCCAAGTGGACAAGTCTTAATCAATTGGTGGAATCAAGAACTAGAAACCATTGCGTCTATGCGTGAAAACGTTTATGTCATTGATCTGTCGGATGATATATGCAGCGACAATCTTGTGCCCTGTACCGATACAAAGTTAACGCCTGAGATTTCACGACCAGATGGAAGTCACTTCACTCCAGAAGCTGCAACCAAAATTTCAGAAATACTTGTCAACGAAATGATTCAAACACTTACAAAATAGTATTTACTTTGGTGTTTCCATAATGTCCAGTACAAATGATTGGATCAGCATAATGAAGCCAATCATAAATGGAACAACACTTAGCATCGTTGTTCCTGCCGTCGGTGAGATTCCCTTAAAAGCTTGAGTAGTTGCCCAGATACCAAAAATTGAACCTATACCCATCATGATTAGTCCTGCAATCAAGAGAAGTGCAATCGGTGAAAATGACCAAAGAATGTACTTAAGCCATATCCGGCGCCAAAATCCAGTGAACAGAAGCCAGGTGGTTCGAGTTATGAAAGGCAGGAGTTTAATTGTTGAGGTTTCTAGGCCGTATCTCGCTGGAATATTTATGTCTTTTGCTCTAACTCCTGCGATGTTCAGCCAAATAAGTAAGTCGTTTTCAAACTCATATCGTTTTGCAATCTTGTCTAGTGGAACTTTAGCCAGCGCAGAAGCCGCAATTGCGGTGTAACCATTTTGAGGATCGACAAGATTCCAATAACCAGATGCTGCCTTATTTAGAAACGTTAAGCCTTCATCAATGATTGGGTTCAAAAGTTTAGGAATTTCATCGGGATCCATTTGATTGTCGCCTGCCATGACAACACATATTTCACTTCCGAGCGCTAAGGCTTTTTTGTGACCTTCAATTATTGCGCCACCAACACCAACATTTTCTTCAAGAGTTATCAATGTCAGCTTCGGATGAGCAGTAGCAGCAGCGCGCTCCGATGTGGCATCAGGACTGCAGTCATCAATCACAATTATGTGATCAACATAATCTGGAACGCCCAAAATAGTGTCTGCAATAAGCTCTTGCTCACGAAAAGCGGGAACGACAACCGCTATCGACTTTCCTTTATACATAGCTAAACAACTTTCAAGCAGACATTCCCTTGAAGGGCTAATCGACAGTTTACTTCAGACTAGTTTCCTTCAACCTTTTCTAAGAGGACAAGACGAATTCTATGTTTGTCATATGGCCTTAGAACTTCAATTTTGTCGGATCCTGGTTCTTGAGTGATGGCCCAACCTAGAGTTTTTAGCTCAGAAATCCGTTTATCAGCCTTTTCTAGTAAAAGATAACTCGCCGAATTCTCTTTAGCCCATGCGTCTAGGCGGGGAGCCTTTAGGTCCATAAAGGAGCCGCCAAGACATATTTCCTCATATCCACCTATTGATTCCAATCTTGATTCAAATTCAACAAGGGGCTGACCACCGTAAGGCAGATATTTACAATCAACAATCACCGCACGCTTTGATGCAAGGCGAACCCATGTCCACGTAGGATCGGCAGCGATAGTTTCCCCAGATGGGACTATTTGTTCGAGCTTAAAGCTCTTCTTGTAGTCGGACATGAATCCAATGTCTATTCGCGGGACTGTGAGCCCGGATGCAATGACGGAAACAATTGAAATAGCAACGAACAAGCCGAGTGACCCATTTAGAGCTTCCTTAGTGCGAAGCGATGGTGTCGTGATGTTTGAGTTATCGTCCAAAACTTTAAAGTAAAAGAGAATCAAGAATAAGGCTAGAAAGAATGAATAGCTAGACAAAAAACCTAAGTCAGTTGACGCAGTGAGAAAAACGTAAGATTGACACAAGTCCAAGCAACAATTTTTTGAAAGAGAGTTTGTGTGCTTCGATGACGACCCAAGCAGCGCTAATTGCACCTAAAGGAACCAAAAGCGAGAAGATCCTAAATCCATTAGATCCTTGAATTATTTCTCCCAAGAACGGAAAGTTCAGGAATTCAACTACAAGGAGTACTAGCCCCCCTATTAAGTAAGTAAAGACAAAGATTCGAAAGTGATCAAAATTCAGACCCTTTCGACTGTTAGCAACAATTATGAGCAAACCAATTGCACAAATTCCTAGCACAAATCGATTAGGCAGCCACGAATTTGAGTCACAGTGATATGGAATGTACTCATTGCATACACGAACAAAGTCAGACAGCTCACCGAGTACCGGTCGACTTTGCAAGATCGCAATAATTGTCGCCGACGATGCAAGAATTAACACATAAGGAATCAATCTCAAAGATCGATTCTCATAAAAATCAAGAATCAAGAAAAACAAAAGTATTGCAAGTGCGATTGACCCTTGTTGAACATGTGCAACGCTCGAGAGCAAAACAACAAAGCCGGCGAGTGCCCACTTCTTTTCGAAGCAAAAACTTAATGCCAGGAGAACAAGTGCGCCGCCAAGAGCGTGCGGTAGAGCTTGTGGCAGTGCGATAGTCGTCGTTCCCAGAATTGTTACGGGGCCAGCAACTAAAAACAACGCACTTAGCATCGCTCCGACAAGGAAGCGCTCAGGAGATAGAAATTCAGAGATCTTGCGAATTGCCACGGCACATACTGCCAATGTGGCGAGCCAAAAAACAAAGTATGTGGCACTAAGCGCCCCAATTGTGTAGCCGTAACTTGTCACAAAATCAAAGAAAACATGCGGTTGTGGTGCATTAGAAACAAAAAAATCGTTTACAAAAGCAGTTTTGTCTGACCAAGAGATTCCGAGCGGGCTTAACACAAACTGATCATTTAGACCTGCACCGTAACTAAAACGCAGTTGAATTCCAACAATTAGAATTAGAAATGCGAACAAATCTGCATAAAATCTAACTTTAGTCCGTGAGGTTCGAGTCAGAATCTCCACCGGTTGCAAGGACATATAACGTAGTCTAGTGCTCGTAGAGAAGTATATGTAGTCGTAGATGGGTCAATTCGTTGCGAATCAGTTACATTATCCCGTCAATGAATGGCGAGAAAACGCTGCCACATAGCCTTAAATCGCTTTCCCGCCTTCTGACTTCAAATGACGAGATCATTGTTGTGGTT
>JAPLBX010000089.1 GCA_026392535.1 Actinomycetota bacterium | reverse complement strand
AATTAAAAGAGGGTGTCACCAGTAAAAAGATTACCGGTATTTCAGATGTTACTGATTTATCAGACGGTGAAAAAGGTTTACAACTAGTTATTGAACTCAAGTCTGGTTTTAATCCGCAAGCCGTACTGAGTCAGCTCTACAAAACAACGCCTCTAGAAGAACAATTCTCTATAAACAACGTTGCTTTAGTAAACGGAGCGCCCCAAACTCTCGGATTAGTTGCGATGTTGGAAGTATTTTTGAAGCATCGGATTGAAGTGGTTCGAAGGCGCAGTGAATATCGCCGCCGGAAGGCCCAAGAGCGATTACATCTGGTTGAGGGTCTCTTAGTCGCGATTGTTGACATAGACAAGGTAATAGCGGTCATTCGCGCCAGCGATGACACCGCTTCTGCACGCGAACAACTGATCAAACAATTCAAATTGAGTGACATTCAAGCCAATTACATTTTAGAAATGCCATTGCGCCGACTAACAAAATTTTCGCGAATCGAGATCGAGAAGGAACAAAAGGAACTTCAAGACGCTATTTCCCTACTTGATCAATTGCTTGAGACTGAAAGTGCTATCAAGTCGGTTGTTAGTGACGAGTTGGCAGATGTAGCGAGAGAATTTGGCACCCCTCGTCGAACACTGTTACAAGAAGATGATGGCAGTAGTGCACTAGCAGTAGACCTTGAGATTGCAGATGACCCAACTCTCGTAATGATGTCTGCATCTGGCTTAGTGGCAAGATTTGAACCTAAAACTAACGCTAACCGTGGAAATCGTTCGAAGCATGACACCATCCTTTCGCAGGTTGTTGCAACTGCCCGTGGCGAAGTTGGTCTAATCACTAGTGCCGGAAAAATGCATCAAATCTCAGTAATGGATATTCCATCTTTACAGGTTGGCGCTGCAACTACCTTAAAAGGTGGCAGTGCAATCAAAGACTTTGCAATTTTGGACAAAGGCGAAGTGCCACTTGGATTAGTACCGTTAAACAAACCAGTCACAATTGCAATCGGAACCGCAACCGGTGTAGTTAAGAGAGTTGAAATTGAACCTGCAAAATCCAAAACATCTGAAATCATAAAACTCGAATCAGGCGATGACGTTGTTGGCTTTGGTATCACAACCAAAAAGTTTGACACCGTGGTATTCATCACTTCAGATGCACAACTTCTTCAGTTCAAAGCCGATCTAGTCCGACCACAAGGCAAAGGTGCCGCAGGTATGGCCGGAATTAAAGTTAATGATGGCGCTTGGGTTATTTCGTTCTCAGTTGTTTCAAAGGACACGCAAGTGGTAACTGTCGGTGGAAATTCGGACGCACTGCCAGGTACACAAGCTCGCACTATAAAAATTAGTGAACTGGCTCAATTCCCCGCAAAAGGCCGAGCAACAGGTGGCGTTCGTTGCCACACACTCAAACGTGGCGAAGACATTCTGATTTTCGCTGGTGCTGCTAGTGGCCCAGTCCGAGCTAGCAATGGCGCTAACCCTGTCGAACTACCTGATTTTCTATCAAAGCGGGATGCAAGTGGCAGCCCAACCGAAATTGCTCCAACTCACCTAGTGGGTGATTTTGCACAATGACAACATGCCATGACTCAGCAATCAGTGAATCCATGATTGGAACTGCTGAGAACAAGAAGATCTATTTGATTATCGAGCAACCAGGCACTTGGGGTCAAGATGCACTCATTGAAAGTTCTTTGCCGGAAGGATTTGGTCAAGCAATAAAAGACCAGATCAATTTTCCTGAAGTTGGAGTACTGCTAGCTCGCCGTCCAGACCTAGGACATCAAGCGCCGATTTTGGCTTGCACATACAAGCCCAGGTGGGGTTCGAATGCGTTCTGGTTCGCTAGACAACATCACTGATTTACTTCGGTGGGACTGGCCAGGAATCATTCGCGGAGAACTCCCGGCAGTTGGAAGACGTTCGGCAGACCCAGTTCTATTTCTTTGTACAAACGGTAAAAAAGATCAGTGTTGCGCGGTACACACTAGAAAAATTATTGATGAGTTGCGTCCTAACCCGGAGTTAACTGGTCAGATATATGAAACATCGCATATCGGTGGTCACAGATTCGCAGCTACTGGTCTGTTACTTCCATTTGGCATCGTTGTTGGCCGAATGACATCGCAATCTGCTCAAGACCTTTTAAGTGATGCCTGGACTGGAAAAATCAAACCTGAATACATGCGCGGTCGCACCGCCCAACCAGGATTTGCACAAGTAGCTGAAATCGAAGTTCGCAAAAATGCTGGAGTCAACCAAATTGATTCGCTTGACGTAGTTGTACTGCGTAGCGGCAAACCGATTTCAGCTTCCAGTGTTTCAAATTTGGCTGAGATGGACAATGTGCAAGTCCGACACAGCGATGGCAGATCTTGGAATGTGGAACTAACCTCAGCAAAAACTATTTCTCGAAAGAAACTCTGCACAGGTGATGAAGTTGTAGATGATACTTGGCTAGCAAAAGAAGTACAGCAAGTCGAAAATTGGTATTCCTAGTCTGAGCTTGAACCGCTGCTGTGACCTGGAAACACTCCATATTTTTCGTCTATATACGGAGCAGCGTTGTTAACCGCGAGGGCTGCTTCGCCAAAACCAACAGCGATAAGTGGAACCTTTCCCGTATACGTTGCGATATCGCCAACTGAAAAGACTCGTTTAATCGAAGTTTCCATAGTCGAGTTCACAACGATATGACGTTTTTCTAGTTCCAATCCCCAGTTTGCAATCGGACCAATGTTTGCAACGAACCCGAGCGCCGCCACAACTGTGTCACACTCGAGATTCCGTACCTGACCATCTTCTTTGAGTGTGATCTCAACTGAAGTGATTTTCTCATCACCATTTATAGCGGTGATTTCTGCCGAAGTTATTAATTCAACTCCCATTGCCTTGACTTGTTCCACGGTTGCCGCGTGTGCTCTAAATGCATCTCTTCGATGAATTAGCGTTACTGATTTTGCAATTGGTTGTAATGAATATGCCCAATCGAAAGCAGAATCTCCACCACCTGCAATCACCACACGTTTACCTGCATGTTCGGACAACGATGGAACGAAATGAACTAACCCTTTTCCAAGCCATTCCATTCCAGTTGGTAATGCCCTTGGGGTGAACGCGCCAATACCTCCAGCAATGATTACAACTTTGGCAAACATTTCTTCATCAGAATCTAATGTCAGTTTGATGCCAGATGAATTCTCTTCAAGGCTGGAAACTTGCGTACCCATTTTGTAGATCGGCTTGGCGGAGCTTGCTTGCGCAATCAACCCATCGATTAAATCTCGGCCCTTTACTGACGGAAAACCTGCAATGTCGAAAATTTCTTTTTCCGGATACATTGCAGTTATTTGTCCTCCAATTTCAGCTAAGGCATCAATCAACACAACACTAAATCCGCGAAAACCGGAGTAATACGCCGCATACAAACCTGCGGGGCCAGCGCCAATAATGGCGACATCTGTTTCAATCACTCCCTCAAAGTAACGCTCTAATCAATGCAAGCCAAGCATTTAACCCCTAATTGGATTAGATTGGTCCTATGAGTCACCCACACATTGACGATCACACCTTCCCACTTGACGCTTTCAAAGATGTAATTGATGCAAATGCAAAATTTGCATCAACCTTTCAGCACATGGACTTAACTGGTAGCGCAGCAAAAGGATTGGCAATCATTACCTGTATGGATTCACGAATTAACCCGCTTGAGATTGTTGGAATGAAGCCAGGTGACGTAAAGATTTTGCGTAATGCTGGCGCTCGAGTAACCGATGACGTTTTGCGGACTTTGGTTCTTGCTACTTGGCTACTAAACGTAAGCCGAGTCTTAGTTATTCCGCACACTTATGATGTTAATACTGGCAAAATTTTGCCTCAAGACGCTTAAGCATCGATTCTTTCTCGGTCTAACGTAGCAGCACCTTGCACGATGAATTCTTTTCGTGGTGCAACATCCGAACCCATTAGCAAGTCAAAAACTGATTCAGCTACTTGTATGTCTGCCATGGTGACTCTGCGCAAGGTTCTACGAGCTGGATCCATTGTGGTTTCCCGCAATTGACCTGCATCCATTTCACCAAGACCTTTGTAACGCTGAATTGGTTCTTTCCAGCGTTTGCCGTCTTTAGTTAGTTTTTCAAAAGTTTGTTTCATTTGCGAATCTGAGTACGTGTAAATGACATCATTGGCTTTGCCCTGATTGATCACTTCTATGCGGTGCAAAGGTGGAACTGCTGCATAAACCCGGCCTGCTTCAAGAAGAGGTCGCATATATCTGTGAATCAGTGTTAAAAGTAAGCATCGGATATGTGCACCATCTACATCTGCATCGGACATCAAAATGATTTTGTTATACCTGGCTTGCTCAAGGTCAAATGTGCGTCCTGACCCCGCGCCAATCACTTGAATTATGGAAGCGCATTCTTGATTCTTTAACATGTCAGCTAAAGATGCCTTTTGAACGTTCAAAATTTTGCCGCGGATCGGCAACAATGCCTGAAACTCCGAATTGCGCGCGTCCTTAGCTGTTCCGAGAGCGCTCTCACCTTCTACAATAAAAAGTTCAGTACGCTCGACATCGTCGCCGCGACAGTCACGCAGTTTTGAAGGCAAGGTAGAAGATTCGAGTGCAGTCTTGCGCCGTTGCACATCTCGATGATGCCGAGCTGCAAACCGAGCGCGCATGGCGTTTGCTACTTTTTCTTGAATATTTTTGGCTGTTTGCTTATCCCCGCGCGGTGGATTTGCCAACCATTTTGCAAGTTCTTTTGAGACTATTGAAGAAACGATTCGAGTCGCAGCTGGCGTTCCAAGAATCTCTTTAGTCTGGCCTTCAAATTGTGGTTCTGCCAACCTAACGGTCAAGATTGCATTAAAGCCTTCAAGGATGTCATCTTTCATGACATTTTCTTCCGATGCTTTAAGAATTTTGTTTGTTCGCAATACTTCATTGAAAAGTTTGGTCATGGATCTTTCAAAACCGGTTAAGTGCGTGCCACCTTTTGGCGTGGAAATGATGTTAACAAATGAACGAATATCAGTTTCGTATCCATTGTTCCATTGCATTGCAATGTCCACGAACATATCGCGCTCAACTTCTTGCGGACCGAGGTGACCTTTGCCATCAAGAACTTGAATAGTTTCAGTGAAATGCGATGTACCCGTGAGTCGAATTACTGGGCTTACTGGTTCGCCAACTGCGATGTGGCTACAAAACTCAGAGATACCACCAGCGAAGGAAAAAGTTTCAATTTCTGGCTTCCCATTGCGCTGATCATTAATCGTAATTGACAAACCAGGCACCAAAAAGGCTGTCTGGCGAGCTCTATTTGTAAGTGCCTCCATGTCGAAGGTTGCTGACTTATCAAATATTTGTCGATCACTCCAATAACGAATTCGAGTTCCGGTTACACCTTTTTTAGCTTTGCCAGCTTTTTGCAATCCGGAACGCTTAGTGAAAGTTCCGTTAGGTGTGTCGTCACTGAAATCTCCTGCAGCACCACGCTGGAATGACATGATGTAAATCTGCCCTTCCCTGTCGACTTCAACATCGAGACGACTTGAAAGTGCATTAACAACGCTGGCTCCAACGCCATGTAAGCCACCCGATGCTTGATAAGAGCCACCGCCAAACTTTCCGCCAGCATGCAATTTTGTTAGAACAAGTTCAACGCCAGTCAATTTAGATTTTGATTCAATGTCTACCGGAATTCCTCGGCCATTGTCTCTAACTTCGACTGAATCATCAGGATGCAGAATGATGTCAATATGCGTTGCAAATCCAGCCAATGCCTCATCAACGGAGTTATCGACAATCTCCCACAGGCAATGCATTAAGCCACGGCTATCGGTTGAACCGATATACATGCCTGGCCGCTTACGCACAGCATCAAGGCCCTCAAGGACGCTTAGGTGTTTAGCTGAGTATTCGTTGGTGCTTTGCTTAGTCGCGCGCGCCACTAAATCTCCTTATTTCAGGTCGTCAGGTTACCCTGCGCACCTATGAACCCGTGGGAATTCCCACGCACAGACACGCTGAATTTCAACGGGCAATGACGCAGGGACTCGGCTAGGGTCTGCGTCTTAATTAGGAACAAGCGTAAACAGAGGAGATAAACATGACTGAAACTGCAACCCAAACTTTGACCGCAGCTGATCGCTGTGACCGCTGTGGCGCTCAAGCATACGTACGTGTTGTTCTTCCAGGTGGTGGCGATTTGATGTTCTGCGCCCACCATTACAGCGCAAATGCTGAAATTCTTTCCAACAAGGCTGCCGAAGTGGTAGACGAGACCCGCTTCATCTAGTTTTAACAACTTCACCTATTTAAAAAAGGGCCACTCAAAACGAGTGGCCCTTTTTTATGTATTGGATTAATTACGGACGGAAGTCACTCATCTGATTTGCTCGAGCTGGGTGACGAAGTTTCGACATTGTTTTGCTTTCGATCTGACGAATACGTTCACGGGTAACGCCATAAATCTTTCCGATTTCGTCCAAGGTTTTAGGTTGTCCATCATCTAGGCCGTATCTTGCTCGTACAACACCAGCTTCACGATCTGCAAGCGTATCGAGAATTTCATTAATCTTTTCTTGCATCAAAGTAAATCCAACAGCTTCAGAAGGATCTACAGCCTCAGAGTCTTCAATTAAGTCACCGAACTCGCTGTCGCCTTCTTCACCAAGTGGCGTGGAAAGCGAAATTGGTTCTCTACCGTATTTTTGAACTTCAACAACTTTTTCAGGAGTCATATCAAGTTCGCGTGCTAATTCTTCTGGAGTTGGTTCGCGACCAAGGTCTTGCAACATTTGTCGCTGCACGCGGGCAAGTTTGTTAATTACCTCAACCATGTGAACTGGGATACGAATTGTGCGCGCCTGATCGGCCATTGCGCGGGTAATTGCCTGTCGAATCCACCAAGTTGCGTAAGTTGAAAACTTGTAACCTTTTACGAAGTCAAATTTCTCAACTGCTCGGATAAGTCCCAAGTTACCTTCTTGGATCAGATCCAAGAACAACATGCCACGACCGGTGTAGCGCTTAGCTAGCGAAACAACGAGGCGTAGGTTTGCAGTTAAAAGATGGATTTTCTTTTCATGACCACGTTTAATTGCTTTATCTAGGCAAAATTCGCAGATGTTCATCTTTGGAGTATCGGAAGTTTCTTTGATACCTACATAACGCTTTGCTTCCCAACCGCAAACCCAGCATTTAATTTTTCTGCTAGCAGGGGTTTCGACAAGTTTGGTGTCGCGAAGCTCTTCAGCAGCTAAGCCAGCTTCGATCCATTCTGCAAGTTCAACTTCTTCTTCAGCAGTTAGCAATGGCACTTTGCCGATTTGCTTCAAATAGTCCTTGACTGGGTCGGCGGTAGCGCCAGCCTGGGTAACTGTCTGAATCGGTTCGTCTGTTTCGTCTTTTGCAGAGATAACAAATGCGTGGCCTTCTGGTTCAGCTGGTTTTTCAGCTTCGCCTTCTTCCTTATTCAACGCGGCTATATCTTCGGCAATTTTGTTATTCAAATCGACTTCAAGTTTCGCAGCCTCGGCCAAACCTTCGACGTTTACGCCATCAACATCAGCTTCGGCGTCAACTTCAATAATTTCCTCGATTACGATGTCATCGATTTCAATTTCTAGTTCATCCTCGCCTTTAACAACAGGTTTCTTGGAAGGTTCAGATTTTTTTGGTGCAACCGGAGTTTTCACAGTTGGTTTTTTAGCAGGTTCAGACTTTTTAGCAGGTTCAGACTTTTGAACTGGTCCAACTTTTTTAACAGGAGTTGCCTTTTTTGCAACTTCCTTTTTAACAGGAACAGCTTTCTTTGCTACTGGCTTTGGCGCTAAGGCTTTCTTTGCTGCTCCAACAACTTTTTTAACCGCAGACTCTTTTTTGGCTGGGGTTTTTGCGGCTGCTTTCTTTGCAGGTGTTGGCTTTTGTGCCATCTGGAAATCTCCTGTAGTCGCATAACTAAGGCCCGTGTCAAGAGTTTCCTCTCAAACGGGCAGGCGTCAAAACGCTTGTGCCTATTGTGTCACACTCTCAGACCCGAGCTGAACAGGCTTCCCACATCCCTTACCCACAACCCATTCTCAGCCCTCAACCTGACCAATCGCCCTTCTGAACCATCTGGTTAACCGTTTTCGCCATAGAAAGCCCGCCCTGGCGCTTACAACCTACGCACATGCAATCTTCCCCTTTTAAGTTAAGAACCTTAGCCCTGATCTCGGTTTTGTTGTTTGCCCTGCTCTATTGCCCACCACCGAGCTCTGCAACCAATGTCGATGTGGTTGGTCAAAGCGATTCATACCTTATAAGCGGCGGAGTTATTCACCACAGCAACTTCACCAAAGATAGAGATGAAGCAGCCACTTGCTCAAATTGTTTTTGGAAAGTTACCGAGATCTGTAAATCCTGGCTTGATACAAATCATGGATCTTGTCCATGGCTTCGATTGCAGTGCCCAGTCGATATGCAACTGGTTCAAGTCTTTCGAGCAAATGCGAATTCGAGACCTGAGTTTTCATCAGAAGATTGGTACTTGGTCGGCTATTCCTGCATCGGTGATGCTGGACCAATCAGCACCTTAGACATTTCGATTGCTCTTAAACAGTCATCATTGCAAAAGATCCCAGCCCTGCGAATTAGATACCTGCCCTCAAATGATGCGATTTTGTGGCAAGTATTGAGATATGAAGTTTTGTCCAAAGAGTCCATCAATAGAACTCGGACAGTATTGGGCGTCAAGGTGACTTTGCATGCTCGTAGTTCAATAAATTTTGAATGTAAGAAGTCCAGACAAAATTCTCACTGCATTACATCGAATCCAAATGAACTTAAATTCAAAGAAGTAGGCCTATTTAGATTAACCGCCACATCCACCTG
>JAPLBX010000114.1:1088-15847 GCA_026392535.1 Actinomycetota bacterium | reverse complement strand
ATACAATTACTGAGTTAGAAAACATGAAAAAATTTGTGTCTGATGAAGCGAAAGAACTAATTGTCGAACAGTTTTCTTTAGGAAATCTTGGTAAATTAAAAATACCTGGTAAACATGGCGGCGCACCTCAAACGTTTCAAAATATTGCGATTGAAATAGATGATAAGCCAGGACAGCTCGCTGGAATTTTTGCGACAGCGGGTAATGCAAATGTGAATATTGAAGATGTTCGGATTGATCATGCGCTGGGCAAGCAGGTTGCAATAATTGAGTTATCTGTCTTGACCGAAAAAGTTCAGGTTTTAAAGGACGCATTAGTAACTGATGGTTGGAAACTGCGCGCAACAAACATTGCAGATTAGGCTTTCGCCGTGTCGCAAATGAAATCTATAAGTGTTGCAATCGATGGACCCGCAGGTGCTGGCAAATCAACGGTTAGCCGGCTATTGGCAGAAGCGATGCAATTCGAAATTCTGGACACAGGCGCGATGTATCGTGCATTTGCTTGGCTAGACCTACAAAAAAACTACGGTCCGAAATTATCCTCAAAAATCAGTGTGTGGAATGCGATGGTGTCGATATTACGAATGCAATTCGCACAGTCGAAGTAACTGGACATGTTTCAAAAGTGGCTGCCGATGGCGATGTTAGAAAGATTGCGGTTGCGAATCAGCAAAGTTTTGTCACACACGAACTTTTAGAGGGCAAAAGTGTGATTCTTGAGGGAAGAGATATTGGGACTACGGTTTTGCCTGATGCTTCAATAAAGTTTTTTCTAACCGCAGACCCGAAACGCAGAGCAGAGCGAAGAGCTTTGGAGGTTGGTGGACAAGTTGAAGAGATCGCTAGTGCGATTGAAATCCGCGACCAACAAGATAGTTCCAGAGAAGTTTCTCCACTAATACAAGCCTCTGATGCAATTTTGATTGATGCAAGCGATCTAGATCCCATGCAGGTTGTGGGAATCATGATTGAAAAAATCGAGAAATTGTTATGAAAATAAATCTTGCAATGTCTATTCAAAATTTTGGCCGTTCGCTGCTTGGATCATATTTTGAAATCCGCGTTACCGGTGATATTCCCAAAACTGATAGACCTCTCGTGTTAGTTGCTAATCATTCTGGTTTCATGGATGGCTTCATGTTATTTTTTGCTACCAAGCGACCAATAGCAGTTTTAACAAAAACTGAAGTTTTCAATTCAGTTACTCGTCGAATTCTTGAATCTGGTGGAGCAATTGAGACCGATTGGAAAGATGCTGACTACTTCGCGGTCGCTAAATCACGATCTAAGTTAGAAGAAGGCATTGATGTGGGCCTATTTCCAGAAGGAACTCGATGTAAAGGCGACTATTCATGGTTAAAAGATGGAGTAATCGTTTTAAACGCTAAACAAAGAGCTGATTTCATTCCAGTCTTCATCTTTGGAACTAGACTCACGGGCAAGTCAAAGAATTGGATCCCTCCATACAAATCGCTTATCGAAGTTGTTGTTGGGCAACCAGTTGCTGCTGTAGATATTTACGGTGATGATTTTTCCGATACAAATCGTAAGGAAATTTCAATCGCTGGGGAGCGCCTACGTCAGAGATTGCAAAAGCAGCTTTTATTTGTAGCCCAAGAAGTTGCCAACCCACTGCCAACAGATGAGGTGGCTCAATGAGTGAAGAAACCGATTACGAAGAGTGGGAAGTTCCCGAGGACCTTTCGGACGAAGACGCTATCAATGCAATTACAGAAATTGATTTTGAGTTTGGTTACGATGATTCTGATCATGCAAATGAATTGGTTCCTGTCGTTGCTGTAGTTGGAAGACCAAACGTTGGCAAGTCAACCCTTGTTAACCGAATAATTGGCCGAAGAGAAGCAGTTGTTGAAGACGTTCCTGGTGTCACGCGTGACCGAGTTTTCTACGACGCAGAGTGGAACGGTAAATATTTCAAACTCATAGACACTGGCGGTTATGAAAGTGATGCTAAAGGTCTAGGTGCACAAATCGCCGCCCAAGCTGAAATCGCGGTGCAAATGGCAGACATCGTTCTGCTTATTGTCGATGCCGCAGTTGGTTCGACTAATGACGATGAAGCCGTCATCAAGATTTGTCGACGCGCTAAAAAACCGGTGATCTTGGTAGCGAACAAAGTTGACGACCAACGAACCGAAAATGAATCCACCGCTTTGTGGAATTTGGGACTTGGTCAACCTTTCGCCGTAAGCGCATTACATGGGCGAGGCAGCGGTGACCTGTTGGACGAAATAGTCAATAAGTTTGCTGACATTGATCCAGCCAATAAAACACATTCCCGCCTCCATCGAATTGCACTTATTGGTAAACCGAATGTTGGTAAATCCTCACTGCTCAACAGATTGGCTGGCGAAAATCGAGTTGTCGTTGATGAAGTTGCCGGCACGACAGTTGACCCGGTTGACGAAGTTGTGAAAATCGATGGAGAAGATTGGCTAATCGTAGATACAGCTGGAATTCGTAAGCGGTTTGATGAAGCATCTGGTCACGAGTATTACGCCGTTTTGAGAACGAAAGCCGCGATTGAGCGCGCTGAAGTGATCTTGATGTTGATCGACTCATCGGAAATCATCACTGAACAAGATCAAAGAATTCTTTCAATGGTGGTCGATTCAGGTCGGGCATTAGTTTTGCTTCTCAATAAGTGGGATTTGCTTGATGAAGAACGTCAGTTCTACTTGGAACGCGAAATTTCTAACGATCTACAACAAATTGATTGGGCGCCGCGCGCTAATGTCGCTGCAACGACTGGCCGCAATGTGCAAAAAATTGCTGGCCATGTTCGAACTGCGCTTGAGAATTGGAATCGACGAATTCCTACTAGAAAATTGAACCAATTTATGGGTGAACTAGTAGCCGCCCATCCCCATCCAGTGCGAAGTGGAAAGCAACCGAAAATTCTCTTTGTCACACAAGCCGGTGTGCGTCCACCAACTTTCGTTCTATTCACTAGTGGTTTTATAGATCCCGGTTACCGAAGGTTCATAGAGAGACGTTTACGTGAGGAATTCGATTTCAGAGGAACGCCAATCCGGATTCAAATGCGGATACGTTCTAAGAAAAAGTCCTAGACATACAACTGTTAACACGAATATCTAAGGAGAAAGAAATGTGGACTATCCCAAATATCGTTTCTTTCGACGGTCTAATAGAACAAAATGACTTATACGCTTTTTGGATATTTGCCGTTGCTAGTTTCACCGACTGGTTAGATGGGTTTCTTGCACGCAAACTGAATCAGTTCTCAAAATTGGGCGAGGTCTTAGATCCTGTAGCGGATCGCCTATATATTCTGACCGCCGTTGTTGTGCTGCTGGCTCGAGGCTTATTGCCATTGATAGCAGTTGTCTTGATTCTTGCTCGCGAGGTGTGGTTGGCTGTTTTGCAATTGCGAAACCGCAAACTTGGCTATGCACCGCCAAAGGTTCATTACGTGGGTAAAGCGGGCACACTGCTTTTGTTGTATTCGTTACCCGCCATATTTTTAGGTAATCTGGAATTCACGTACGCAGGTGTGTTCAAGTCTTTAGGTATTGCATTTCTCTGGTGGGGGATAGGCACTTATTGGGTGGCTGGAGTTTTGTACCGCAATCAGATGCGCCAGCTCCGCGCTAATTAGAATTATCCAAGTCTTTTAGGAGGAACAATGTCGAAGGTGCCTGACAACTTGAGCTACACCAAAGAACACGAATGGGTGCAAGTATTAGATGCAAATACCATCCGCTTTGGAATCACTGATTTCGCACAAGAAGCTTTGGGAGATATTGTTTTTGTAACTTTGCCAGCAGTTGGAGATGACATTGCTTCGGGCGAGAGTTGCGGGGAAGTTGAAAGCACTAAATCCGTTTCAGATATTTATGCACCAGTTTCAGGTCGCGTTTGTGCTGTGAATGATCTAGTTGAGACTTCACCAGAAACCATCAACCAAGATCCCTACGGCAATGGTTGGATAGCGCAAGTAGAGGTTGAGACTTCGTCGCTTTCTGGGCTTTTAAGCGCGGACGAATACCTAGCTATTACGACGGCTTCCTAAACCTAACCCCAAGGTTGACCCTTTCGCCACTTGTTTTTAGGCTTACCTAATGATTTGCAAAAACTGCGGTGAGCCAACCCAAAGTCAACAATGTTCAAATTGCAATCATGATGCAACGGGTCTTGATTCGACCACAACAATTTCTCCAGATAACACCATTGAAGAGCCTCATCATTTTGTAAACGTTACTGATATTCCAGTTGGTAAGGCGGCACTAGTGGTGCTACGTGGTCCGAATTCGGGAGAAATCTGGACTTTAGATTCAGACAAAATCGAAGTCGGTCGAACCGACGACAATTCGCTGTTTTTGGATGACATCACGGTTAGCCGCAAACACGCAATTATCGAAAAGATAGCAGACTTCTGGCAACTCACTGATCTTGGTTCATTGAATGGTTGCTACGTGAATAAAACTTTGATTGAGGTTCCCACCAGAATTAAAACAGGTGACGAAATCCAAATCGGAAAATTCCGGTTCAGTTTCTACGAAGCGAGTAAAAAGTGAGCGCACTTCAACCACAGCAGCTCTTGAGCATCGGCGATGTCCTCAAGTACCTAAAACCTGAATTTGCAGATATTTCAATTTCTAAGATTCGATTCTTAGAAACCGAAGGTTTAGTTGAACCACAACGGACAGCTTCTGGATATCGAAAATATTCCCATGCTGACATAGCGCGGCTTCGTTATGTGTTGTCGTTGCAACGAGATCAGTACATGCCACTTCGCGTCATCAAAGATCGTTTAGATGCACTTGACAGAGGTTTGGAACCAGACGAAATCAATAAGGTCTCTCCACGCGCATTGGTTTCAGTTGATTCACTCCCTAGCGCGCAAGACTTTCTACAAAATGCTCCGTTGAGACTCACTAGTTTAGAAATTCTTGAGGCAGCAAATGCAGAAAAAGGCCAACTTGATCAGGCCAAAGAGTTCGGGTTGATTTCCGCCAACGCGGAGGCTTTCACGGCCGATGACGTGGCAATCCTCAAATCGATTGTTGCGCTAGGGAAATATGGGATCGAGCCTCGACATTTGCGACCATTCAAAATTGCCGCAGATCGTGAACTTGGCCTAATTACCCAAGTGGTCTCCACACTGGCACACCAAAAAGACCCAGAATTGGCCCAGCAAGCACAAGATGTGGCTCGAGACATGGCTGCACTATCGGTTGGGTTGCACTCAAGTTTGGTTCGTGCCGGCTTATCCAAGATGGATTAGTTCAACAGTGTTAACTGTGGAAGTCCTCGGGATTCGGATTGACGAAGGAGCGTCTGCTCCAGTTTTACTCTTAAAGGAACTCTCAACCCAAGGTAGAGTTATAGAAATCTGGATTGGCGCGGTCGAAGCCGGTGCTATAGCCATGGCGCAACAGGAAGCCGCACCTCCTCGACCTATGACTCACGACCTCATAGTTAATCTCTTGAAAACCTTGAATATGAGCCTTGTTACAGTTCGAATCAATGAGATTTCGGATGGAATTTACCTTGCGGAACTTGTACTAAGCGACGGCTCTACGGTGGAATGCCGCCCGAGTGATGGAGTAGCGCTGGCTATTCGAACAGATAGTCCAATTTTGGTTTCCGAGGCCGTATTTGATCGAGCAGGCATCTTTCCCGATACCGATCTCGACGCCAGTAAAACCAGCTCAGAATCTGAAATAGCTGCATTTAAGGACTTTTTGGAGACTTTAAAACCTGAAGATTTCTAAAGTCTCACTTTAGACTTTACGGCGTGTCAAATGTGGATGTCTTTGACCTGAACGTCAATCGAATCTACATTTAGACTCCTTCCCAAGGAGTTTATAAATGACCACTCATACCGCCGGTTACAAAGGTGCTATCGCTTGTTCAGTCGCTGGAATTACATACCGACAACTCAACTGGTTCTGGAACATTGCGTCAATACAGCTTTCAAGATGTCCTTGTTTTAAAGGTAGTAAAGCGACTTCTTGACACCGGCGTTTCGTTGCAGAACATTCGTACTGCGATCGACCATTTGCGTGAACAGGGAATTGAAGATCTTTCAAGCATCACGTTGATGTCTGATGGGGCCTCAATTTATGAGTGCACTTCAGATCAACAAGTTCTTGACCTTTTGCATGGCGGTCAAGCGGTGTTTGGTATTGCTCTTGGAGTAGTAGTTCAAGAAGTTGAAGGTAGCTTGGCTGGTCTGCTAGTAGAAATCGAATCAACAGATGACTTGGTCACCGGTTCAGACGAATTGTCAATGCGTCGGGCGAGCCGAAGCGCCGGCTAAATAATTCCTTACTAAAGTCATCCTGTACGCAATACGTGCGTCGGGAGAGCGGTGAATTTCATCCGCCGAAGGAGCAACACCCCGGAAACTCTCAGGCAAAGGTACCGATGCTTCGTGTGTACATCTGAAAAGAGCAGCGTTGCTCACCGTAGGTGAAAGAAAGTAATACTTTCGAAACTCTCAGGTCGCATTTTTTTTGCGGATTACAGATGGGTCTTTAACCAAGGGAGCCATCTATGCGAAAAAATCAAGTACACGATTTCTCTGTGCGACATATCGGTCCAAATAACAATAACCGTACCCACATGTTGGCCGAGTTGGGTTTGCAATCTCTAGACGAATTGATTGAAAAAGCGTCACCTAAATCTATTCGGATGACTCAAGGTCTTAATCTGCCAAATGCGTTAACAGAATCCCAAGTTCTAGATGAACTTAAAACATTGGCGGATCAGAATGATTCAAAGACAAAAACTTTAATTGGACAGGGCTTCTACAACACGTTTGTGCCACAAGTAATTTTGCGCAACGTTCTAGAAAATCCAGCTTGGTACACGTCCTACACGCCTTACCAGCCAGAGATTTCTCAAGGGCGTCTTGAAGCGTTACTTAATTTTCAAACCATGATTACAGATTTAACCGGACTCGACATCGCTGGAGCTTCCTTACTTGATGAACCGACAGCTGCCGCGGAAGCAATGACATTGATGATGAGACAGCACAAGGGTGACTCGAGAATTCTCCTTATTGATAGCGACACACATCCACAAACATTGAACGTAATAAAAACAAGAGCGTTACCGCTTGGAATTGAAATTGAATTAGTTGATGTCAATTCAGAGGTTAACTTCGATTCTGCTTTCGGTTTAGTTGTTTCATACCCGTCATCAAGTGGAGTAATTAATGAGCTAAAAGGTTTAGTTGATCGGGCGCATAAATCCAATGTCCTGGTTTGTGCAATTACAGATTTGCTCGCTCTAACAATTTTGCCATCAGTCGCATCACTTGGCGCTGACATTGCAGTCGGCAGCGCGCAACGTTTTGGTGTTCCGATGGGATTTGGGTGACCACATGCTGGATTTATGGCTGTGCGAAATGGACTAGAGCGAACTTTGCCTGGCCGGCTTGTTGGTGTATCAGTAGATGCACAAGGTAAACGTGCTTACCGGCTCGCTTTGCAAACCCGTGAACAACATATTCGCCGGGAAAAAGCAACAAGCAATATTTGTACTGCACAAGCTTTGCTCGCCGTGATGTCCGGGATGTACGCGGCTTACCATGGGCTTTCTGGATTGCAAGAAATAGCACTCTCCGCAAGCAATCTAGCTAGACAGTTTGCCAACTCTGTTAAAAGTGGCGGCGGACAAATCCGATCAGAGTCCTTCTTTGACACAGTTTGTTTTTCTTTTGGTCCATCAGAAAAGATTGTCTCAGCGTGTTTGGCCGCGGGTTATAACATCCGTAAAATCGATGCTGATTGGTGCGCAGTCAGTTTTGACGAGACAACCACGATGGAAGATTTATTCGCAATCTGTTCAGCTATCGGAATAAAGAGCGAACCAGCTGTAGAAATCATTGAAACATTACGTAGCGAAACGGCATTAACTCATCCAGTTTTCAATTCCTATCACAGTGAAACCGAAATGATGCGGTACCTTCGCAAACTATCTGATTTGGATCTTGCTTTAGACCGGACCATGATTCCTCTTGGCTCATGCACAATGAAATTGAACGCAGCAACTGAAATGGCGGCAGTGACTTGGCCAGAGTTTGCTAATGCGCATCCATTCGCACCAGCAAATCAAAGTTTAGGTTGGCGCAAACTCATAAAAAATTTAGAGGATTACCTCGTCGAAGTTACTGGATACGACGCGGTTAGCTTGCAACCAAATGCGGGATCACAAGGCAGGGGAGAAGGTCATCGCAACATTTGCCTCATTCCAAGCAGCGCCCATGGCACCAACGCGGCTTCAGCTGTAATGGCCGGGATGAAGGTAGTTGTTGTTGGTTGTGATGACCTTGGCAATGTTGACCTTACGGACCTAAAAACCAAAATTGCTGAACACGCAGAAAATCTCTCCGCGATTATGGTTACTTATCCTTCGACGCATGGTGTATTCGAAGAAGGCATTGGCGAAATCTGTGCGTCGGTTCATGATGCAGGTGGCCAGGTTTATGTAGATGGAGCCAACTTAAACGCGCTAGTTGGTATTGCACAGCCAGGCAAGTTTGGATCTGACGTCTCACATCTGAATCTGCACAAAACATTTTGCATTCCGCATGGCGGTGGTGGACCTGGCGTTGGACCAGTTGGAGTGCGTGCGCACCTAGCCAAGTTCTTACCAACAAACCCACTTGGTACTGAAACTGGAGCCATCTCTGGATCTGAATTTGGATCTGCTGGAATCCTTCCGATTCCTTACGCATATATTCGCATGATGTCTGGTGAAGGTTTAAAGCTGGCCACGCAAACAGCGATATTGAGCGCCAACTACATTTCAAAGAAACTACAAAACCATTTCCCAACTCTTTACACGAACGAGAATGGTTTTGTTGCGCATGAGTGCATTTTGGATATGCGTGAGATTACTAAAGAAACCGGAGTAACAGTTGACGATGTAGCTAAGCGCTTAATCGATTATGGTTTCCACGCTCCAACTATGTCTTTCCCGGTTGCGGGCACTTTGATGATTGAACCGACAGAATCCGAATCTCTCTTTGAAATTGAGAGATTTATCAATGCTATGTCACAAATAGCGTTTGAAATATCTGAGATTAGAAGTGGAAAAGTCAAAATCGACGATTCAGCTTTAAGAAGTGCTCCACATACTTCCCACGTTTTACTCGCGAGCGATTTAGAAGCAGATGAACGTTTGCATCGAGCATTCCCGTCGGGCGTGAATCCGGCGAATAAGTATTGGCCACCAGTTTCCAGAATCGATGGTGCATACGGTGATCGCAATCTTGTTTGCGCATGTCCGCCAATTGAAGATTTCGCGCTCTAATTAATCTCTGAATTAAATGGTGGATTGCAGCCGTTGCGGCTGCAAGTAATAGCGGCCGCTTTTGCTGCAGTGCTGAGTAGGGAAGCGGCCGAATTGTGGTCTACTGGAATTCTGCAATTGTGTTCGTTTGCTATTTGGTAGAGCAACCAACCCATGAATGTGTCACCAGCTCCAAGCGTGTCAAGAACGTCTACGGTAACCGCTGGAACGGTACATATTTCGATTCCTTCCGAAAATGCGACCGCACCCTCGCCACCGCAGGTCATAATCACAAGTTTTGGCCCTGCTGTGGACCAAAGTCTTGCCAATTCGTATGCAGGAATTTCTGGTCTTATCCAACCCAAATCTTCGTCAGAAACTTTCACGAGGTCCACAAGTTTCACAAACTCTTCTATCCGAGTTCTCATCAAGCAGGCCTGGTTTTCGTCTTTGGCTGCAGAAGGTCGCGCATTTGGATCGAATGAGATTAGGGGAGAAGTGGGCTGCTGCTTAATTTCCTTGATTTTATGGAGAATTAACTCGGCTCCAGGATCCAATACGGCGCTCAGGCTGCTTAGATGGATTAATTCAAAACCTTCGCCTAACCGGTCGAGTTCGCCTTCTTGCCAGTGCCAATCAACCGAGCCGTCTAGGTGAAATTCAAATTGAGGCTGGCCATTGTTCGAGATAGTGACATTGACCAGGGAAGCAGGCTCATTTCCTTCAATCGGCGGCTGTAAGGCAACGCCTTCAGCTTCTGCATATTTAGTTAGAGCCTGTCCATTTGGGTCGCTCGCGGACCTTGTGAACCAAGTGGCGTTAGCACCAGCTCTTCGCATTGCAACGGCTGTATTTAGCCCTGAACCGCCAATCACGTCATGGTAAGAATCACCTTGGATAAAGCGATCGATTACGCCTTCACCAATAACAGCTATTTTCGGCACTTGTTCAACTTTCCATACATGTGAATTGACTAAAGGTTACCGTTATCAGTATGAACTTATCAGCGTTGACATTTGGGGCAGTATCAAGGTGTTCAGAGACGCGTGGTCAAATAATTGGAAATGACATAATTATCCTTATCGGCTTTACTTACAGGTTTGCGAAAGCACATGAATGAACCAGAATTCATCAATCCATACGCTCAATTGAGCCTTCCGTTTGCCATCAGTCATCGTGGTGGCGCACTAGAGAATCCTGAAAACACTCTGGAAGCTTTTCAATCATCGATTGACCTTGGATACAAAGCTTTGGAAACTGATTTAAGAGTTAGCCGAGATGGCGTATTGGTTATTCACCACGATGAAACTTTGCAAAGATCGGCACAATTGCCAGACCGCATTAGTGGCACAACCTGGCAAGAATTATCGACAATTAAAGTGTTCGGTGGCCATCAGATTTTGAGGTTCCAAGACTTAGTTGACTCAATCCCACAGGACGTAATTTTGAATATTGACCCTAAAGATTATGAGGTAATAGATCCATTAGAGCAATTCCTTCAGACCCGACCAGAGCTCGCCCCACGAATTTGTTTGGGATCCTTTTCCACCGACAGGTTGATGAGAATCCGGCAGCGACTGCCCCATATTGCAATGTCTCTAGGAGGACGTGAAATTGCCCGGCTTTTAGCTTTTTCAAAGGTGAACCTGATGAAGCAAGCAATTCGTAGCAGTTTTCCTAATCAAATTGCAGTCCAATTGCCTGTCAGGGCTTACGGAATAGAGATTGTTCGGCCACAATTCGTCAAGTTCGTTCATGACCTGGGACTACAAGTCCATGTTTGGGTTGTTGACGAACCAGAAGAAATGCACCGGCTTTATGACATGGGTGTTGACGCAATCATGACAGATCGGCCAAGCGTTTTGAAAAAGGTTTTACAGGACCGAGGTTTTTGGAGAGGAACCAGTCATGTCAAGAGTTAGACACCGCAGCACTAAATCCCAAAAAGCTTGGTATTTCTATGACTGGGCAAATAGTGCTTATGTAACAACAACTACAACAGTGTTATTCGGACCTTATCTAACTCACATTGCTTTGAGCGCGGTCAATTGCGACAAAGAATCAACTTGCGATGCCAACTTGTCACTAATCGGTTTGCAAATCGCACCTGGTTCCTTGTTCCTATACACAATTACGTTCACCACTCTCCTATCAGCTTTCCTATTGCCATTGCTAGGCGCTTATGCAGATATTCGGCATGACAAACATAAGTTGATGGCAAAACTAGCTTGGATCGGTTCTATTGGTGCGGCTAGCATGTTTTTCGTTTCAGGAACTAATTGGTTACTCGGAATTGTTTTACTTACTATTGCAAATTTGGCACTAGGCGGTTCGCTGGTTGTGTATGACGCAATATTGAATGAGATTTCTACTCCTAACGAAAGAGATGCAGTCAGCAGTAAGGGTTGGGCATTGGGTTATGTGGGTGGCGGAATGCTCCTTATAGCAAATCTGGCATATGTAACGATGAGCGACTCATCAGAAATCTCTATTCGAATCAGTCTTTTGACCGCAGGTGTGTGGTGGGCTGCATGGACTTTCGTGCCTTACTTCGGTATCAAAAATTCTGCAGATGCTCCAAAAGGTGGAACGGATTTCACTGCGGTTGCACGCAATTCTTTCAGTCAACTGCGCACAACTCTCTCTGAACTAAAGAACTTTCCTAACACTAAGAGATTTTTGTTGGCTTATCTGTTTTATAACGATGGAGTGCAAACCGTTATCTATGCTGCAGCAATTTATGGCGAATTCGCTTTAGGTTTGAAAACGAGCAATTTGATTGCTGCAATCGTTATTGTTCAACTCGTTGCAATAGCCGGCGCGCTCATTACCGGAAAATTAGCCGCCAGAATCGGTGCGAGAGCTACGATCAGAAATAGCTTGTTCATATGGATCGTTGTAATTATCGGTGGAAGATTCGTGCCGTATGGCGATGTAACGCTTTTCTTCTTACTAGCCGCAGCGATTGGTTTCGTTCTTGGTGGAACACAAGCACTTTCAAGAAGCCTATTTAGCCAACTAGTACCAGTGAATCGCGAAGCAGAATACTTTGCGTTGTATCAAGCATGCGAACGCGGTACCTCATGGCTTGGAACTTTGCTCTTTGCACTCACCTACCAGTTCACCGGCGATTATCGAAATGCGATTATTGTTCTAATTGTCTTCTTCGTGGTTGGCGGATCACTACTTCACCGTGTTGATGTACGAGCTGGCATAAAAGAAGCTGGAAATGAAGTGCCAGCGGTAGTTTAAAGTCTAAGAGATTGGTTTACGTAGCAATCTGTGCTTGATCGCCCAGACTGTTACTTGTCCAATGGCTTCGATGACTATCGAGCTTGACATTTTGGATACTCCAATTTCGCGTTCCACGAATTCAATTGGAACTTCGAAGACATTTAGATTGTTCACGACCGCGCGATAGGTTCCTTCAACTTGAAAGACATATCCTTGGGATTCACTTTGAAGAATCTGTAGTTTTTCGAGAGCCGACCTTGAATAGATTCGAAATCCAGCGGTCGCATCCTTGACGGAAATTCCTAACACTGAGCGAACGTAGAAATTGCCTCCGATCGACAAGATTTTGCGACGAAGTGGCCAATTCACCACTGAACCACCTTTGATCCAGCGAGAGCCAATAACCACATCCTGCGTCGCAGCATGTTCTAGCAGGCTTGCCAGTTGTTCTGGTTGATGAGAGCCATCGGCATCCATTTCAACAACGTATTCGTAATTGTTGTCTATCGCCCATTTGAATCCTGACCGATAGGCATCACCTAGTCCTGACTTCATTGGGTTTACTAAGAGGTGAAGCTTCGGATTGCTATTTTGCATGGTTCTAACCATGTGAGCAGTGCCATCTGGCGAATTATCGTCAATTACGAGTGCTTCAATTTCCGGATTAGATGCAAACAAGCGGTGCAGAATCTTCTCAATGTTCTCTCGCTCATTGTAGGTAGGGATACAGACGAGAAATTGGCTTTTCATGACTAGAGTCTAAATTGTTTTCGTGCAATTATTCCAAGCCCACCAGCAAAGCAAAGGAGAATTAGTAATATCAAAGCGCCATGCAGTTTAGTTGCAATTGTCGCACCAGTGAGCTTGTTGACTTCTATACTCAAAATGCCAGTTTTATCTTGCGCTATTGAATTCGTGATTTTACCCTTGGCATCGATAATGGCCGAAATTCCACTTGTAGAAACCGAAACAACTGGACGCTGTGTCTCAATCGCTCTAACTCTTGCATAAACAAGTTGTTGTTCTGATTGACCAAGATGCTGGTACGTGGCATTGTTGGTTTGAACGATAACAACGGATTGATTAGAGATGTTGTCATGTATTAGAGAAACATCTGCCACTTCAAAGCAAATCAATATTGCGGCGTAGATACCAGAGATGTTCAAATTCCCAGGAGTAAGGCCGGGCTCATAGTCAGTAGCAAGCATTTTTGCCCGTTCCGTGTAATTCGAAATTAGATCCCGCAATGGCAGAAACTCTCCGAATGGCACTAAATGCCTCTTTTGATAAACACTGGTTATTGCTCCAGATTGCAAAATCTGTGATTTGTTTTGTTTCAAGCCAGATTCACTATGTAATGTAGAACCAATCAACACTGGCGGAGTCACCTGCGCGTCTAACGCAATCAAACTTTCCCAAGTTTCAGAGTCTTGATAAGGATCTAAGTCCACACTGCTCTCGGGCCAAACAAGTAGATCGGACCGGTTGACGGCATCTAGATGCTTAAGTGTCTCTTGAATATGTTTGTTTAAAACAGCGTGAGGTGCTCCTAAAACACCTAGACCTGTGTGTTCAACCCCGCCTTGAATGCCGGATATTTGTATAGTTTTCTTATCGTCGGTTGTGATGGGCTGATTGTTAAGCGAAATCCAACTAGCTCCTATCAACAAAGAGATGCCTATGGATATATATCCGAAAGCCCTTACAGGTTTTAAAACCTTAATGTTTGATCGAGCCAGATAAATAATTGCAATCGCTAGATAAGTTAAGAAAGTCATGCCAATTTGGCCTAGTGATGCGTAAAGACCAGACAAAGGAGTGTCTAACCAAATAGTTCCTATTTGCCCCCAACCAAACCCGCCCCACGGGAAGCGATCTCGCAATATTTCTAAGGCCGTCCAACTGGTCGCAAACCAAGTTGGCCAATACCTGGCGCTTTTGAAATAGGTACTTACCAAACCTGCTATCGCCCACCAAATTGCACACAAAAGGCTCAGGGCGAACCAGGCATCATTTCCGACTACAACCATCCATTTGAGAAGCAATAGAAAATATCCAAGACCAAAAAACAGGCCGGAAGTGAACCTTGCTGTCGGCCCGGCATGCATTTGGAATTCAACTAGTGGGATCATTAAAAATAGCGCAAAGTAAGGCGGGAAATTGTTTGTTGGCAAAAGCATCGCTAAGCCAACTCCGAGAATGGCGAATTTCATCAGGGATAGGTCCTCAAGCAA
>JAPLBX010000114.1:0-1068 GCA_026392535.1 Actinomycetota bacterium | reverse complement strand
GCAAGTAAATCACCAAGCTTTGAATAAGCAATTTTGCCCTTTGTGATTGTCATCAAACATTTAGGTTCTGAAGCTGGATTAGGAAAATCGTTTGGGAAACTACGAGCATCAGTGCTCCAGCGATTTCTCACTTCATCTACTTGTTGTTCTGTCCATTCCTGCACGTCCCAAACCGCAAGGTTAGCTACAGACCCAACTCCTAATTCATTTCTAGTTCTATCGCTGCCACTTGTGTGAGCTCGAAAGGCTGATTTTTGAGTAATCGAGAAGTTCTCGTTATGCATGTTCATCGCAGCATGAATGGTTTTCCAAGGATTTATATCAGTGACAGGCGCGTCAGAACCGAAAATGAGTTTTGCGCCTTTATTCAATAAAACTCTAATTGGATTCATATTGGTCCACTTAGAGCCGATGCGGTTGGCGTACATCCCATTCTCCCCTGCCCAATTTGCCGAAAACTGTGGCTGCATGCTGAACACTATGTTCAAATCCACTAATCTGTCGGAAACCGAATCAGACAAAAGCTCCACATGTTCTAATCGATTTTGTAATTTTGAATATGCAGAATTGCCAAGAGTCTTTCGAGCTGCTTCAAAAGCTTCGGTTGCTAGTTCTATTGCCCCATCGCCTATTACATGGAAACTTGTTGGAAGGCTGGCCTCATAACCCAACAAAATATGACCAATCGCTTCATCAAGAGATATGTATTGATGGCCATTGCCACCGTCTATATATGGATCTTTAACGAAGGCTGTTTTTGCGCCAAAACTTCCGTCAATAAAAAGATCTCCACAACAGCCGAAGGCATTGAGATCTTTAGCGTTCTTATGGCCATTAAGTTCGCCCCACCATAGATCTACTTGGATGTTCTTTGCGCTAGCAATTTCTTGAACTTGTTCAGCATCACGAAAACTGCTAATTCGAGGCCCAGACATTTCGTGCACCTGATAAATCCCATTAGCCAAGAAAGAATCTATAGCGGTAGCTATGAAACTTGCTCGCTTTTGATCCGACAATGACCGGTAGGCAAATTCCCGTAGAACTCCATGGGCATCTCTACGAATTGGA
>JAPLBX010000084.1:4183-9298 GCA_026392535.1 Actinomycetota bacterium | reverse complement strand
GTTCTGCCGGCTTTCAAAAAGCTTGGAACATTCGAATGAACAGCATCAATCGCTTTTCCGGCTGCTATCAAACTCGCTATTTCATCAGAGTCTTTAACCATTCTTAGATTAGCAATAGCTTGAGTTCCTGAAACACTGATCGACTTCGAAAATGCTGATTGAAAATGCAAAAGCTTGTCGGCCCACATTCGACCATCGATAGCAAATTTTTCAGGATTTCCAAAAGTATCTTTGGCCTTTAAATAAGGGTTTTCAGTCTCTTGCCATGTCAAGATTTCAAGACCGAGTTCGCCAATTGGGCTAGCTTGGGCTGCCGCTTTCTCCAGGAAGGGCGAAATGACCATGGGATCTTTTGATGCATGCACAACCAGGGCGGTCAACCTCTCTAGGGCAACTGCGTCATAACCGGTGAAATACCGCAAATCTGGTCCTGGCGAGATAAAAATTGCGTCAATACCCTCTAGACGAATTTCGGCCTGGAGACGGGCTAACCTTTGGCTGTATTTGCTCACCGCCCTAACCTAATGTGCGGGAGATTTTGGTGCGCTAAATGATGGTTTTAGGAGAAAATCGTGTCTCTGATAGTCGTGGACCTAGCCACTATCTATTACCGTGCTTTTTACTCTCTACCAGACACGTTTGTTGCACCAAGTGGATTACCAGTCAACGCGATTCGTGGAACACTTGATGCTTTGATGCATTTTTCCAAACAGTACAAGCCTGGAAATCTAATCACCTGCTGGGACTTCGATTGGCGACCTGATTGGCGCGTAGAACTTATAGAAACCTACAAAACTGCCCGGGTGGCAGCAGATGATGAAGAACAAATGCCTGATTCCTTGGGCGAACAAGTTGATTTAATCTGGGAAATTTTGAATGAGTTGGGTATTCCAGCAGTTGGTTTAGATGGCTACGAATCAGATGATCTTGTGGCGCATTTCTCTAGAAACGGCTCCACTCCAACTTTTATAGTCAGTGGAGATCGAGACCTTTTCCAATTGATAGACGATGATCTTGGACGCACTGTGCTCTACATAGGTACTGGAATAGCGAAACACACTATTGCTGATAACGACTACATCTTCAATCGCTTTGGAATTCACCCACACCAGTATGTCGATTACAGCGTCATGCGTGGAGATGCATCTGACGGCCTGCCTGGAGTGAAAGGAATTGGTGAGAAGACAGCCGCAAATTTATTGATTGAATTTGGGGATATGAAACAAATTTTATCAGCAGCTAAAGCTTCACATGAATCGATAAAGCCGCGAATTTCTGCCTCATTGCTTGAACATAAAGAATACATTAAATCTGCTGACAAGGTTGTCCGCCTTGATCGGAAACTAAAAATCGAGACTCCGGTTATCGATTGGGCAAATCCAGGTCACAGTCAAACTTTGGTTGATCTTGGCCTTGAAAAATATAACGAGCTTTGGAAAAAAACCGCAGCGAAAGTTATGAACTAATCTTCAAGTTCTGATGCCGAAACAATTCCTCTACGAAGGTCATAGACGGCATCCAAAGCAGTTTTCCTAATATGCTCGTTGCCAACATGCGATATCTGTTCGAGAACATCAATAATTCGTCTTGTTGTGCGCACAAAATCGCCAGCGGAAATCTCTGTGCGTTTAAGAACTTGCAATAAATTGTTGCCATTAGCCCAGTTATAAATCAAGGCTGCAAACCCAGGGTCTGGTTTCGTAATCGTGCTCAATTTATGCGTAAGTTCCAGAGTTCGAAGTTCTTGGAACTGTTTCATTATTTCCGAAGTAGCATGTACTACGTTGGGGTTGTTCATGCGCAAGCCATCGGATTCTTCTTTGCGGCTTTCATAAACAAATACAGAAACAACAGCGGCTAATTCGGCAGCATTCAATTCTTCTAACATTCCAGCTCGTAGTGACTCACTAATTAGTAATGTGGACTCGGCGTGAATCCCCTTCAATTGCTTGCCTATGGCCGTTGTTTTCAAGTTTGGCCTCTCACCAGAAAGGTAACCGAGCTTGAGCAACACATCGCATACATTTTCGAAGTCTTTGGCGATGATATTGCTACGTTTGCGAAGCTGTTCTTCAAGAAATGAGTTATCGCGCATCAACCTGAAGTATCTCTCAGACCAGCGGGCGTGCTCTTCCCGATCGTTACAGCCATGACAAGGATGATTTCGCATTTCTAGCCGTAAAGTTGCTATTTCAACTTCGACCGCACTATCAAAGGTATTGTTCTTATGCGCTTTAGCGTTCGAAATGGGAATCTTTTTCAACTTTTGTAGAAGTTCGTTCTTTGAGGATGCAGACCTAGCATGGAAGTTGGCTGCCAATTTGATTTTGCCAATAACTTCAATCTCTTTTACGAAATCGGCACGGCGCATCCTCCGAACTTCTTTTTCCAAATTCATAGTCATTAGTCGAGGTTCATTTTGGGCGTCAGATAGATTCTCAATCACAACAACCGGACCTGATCGACGGCCATGTTGAGCCAAAATTACATCCCCTATTTGCAGATTCCGCATGACATCTTCAATGGCGTTATTAGTCAGTAATCGGTTATTGCGAACAGTGCCTTTTTCGATGTCTGATATTCGGTTACGAATGGCGGAATACTCCATAAAATCACCAAGATGACAGGTCATCGCATCCGCATACCCTGCCAAGGCTTCTTCATTCTTGCGTTTAGATGTTAAGAGTCCTGCCGATCCTGCATCCGATTGAAATTGGGCAAACGATTCATTTAGTAGCGTCTCTGTGCGTTCAAAACCAAGGGCATCTATGACGTTAACTGCCATGTTGTAACCAGGTCTAAACGAAGATTTCAACGGGTAAGTGCGAGTGCTGGCCAACCCGCCTAGAACCAATGGATCAAAATTTTCGTGCCACAAGACGATGGAGTTGCCTTCATCGTCTATTCCTCTTCGCCCAGCTCTACCTGTCAACTGGGTGTACTCCCCTGCAGTTAACGAAACATGGGATTCACCATTCCATTTAGATAATTTTTCAATCACGACAGATCGAGCCGGCATATTTATTCCAAGTGCTAGCGTTTCAGTTGCAAATACCAGCTTGACTAATCCTCTTTGAAACAACTCTTCGATTATTTCTTTAAAGCGAGGGATCAATCCAGCATGATGAGCTGCTATTCCTCTACCCAGCGCTTCAGCCCAATTCCCGAAGTTCAAGGCCGCCAAATCATCATTCGGAAGGTCGTTTGTTCGGCTTTGAATGAATCTAGAGATTTGTTCACGTTCTTCAGGATTTGTAAGTTTTACATTCGAATTAAGACAGTGCTCAACAGCCTGGTCGCAGCCTTTACGACTAAAAATAAACCAAATTGCAGGCAGTAGTCCTTCTCGATCCATGTCTTGAATTAGGCGTTCCTTGAAAGGTGTGTGGCGCGAATATCTCTGCCGGCCACGAACTCCCTTTAGTTGACGTTGATCATCTCGAAAGATATTGATCAGTGCTGGATTAATTCGATGGCCAGTTTCATCAATGAAAAGATCATGAATCTCTTTGTCAGCTGCCACCCATTGCCATAGAGGAACTGGCCGATGTTCTTCAAGCACCACGCTGGTTTCTCCACGGACACTGGTTAACCAAGCGCCAAATTCCTCAATGTTGCTAACGGTTGCACTAAGCGCAGTAATCTGAACGCTTGGTGGCAAGTGCAAGATGACTTCCTCCCAGACTGCCCCACGACTTCGATCGGCTAGGTAGTGGACCTCATCCATAATTACATGCATTAGCCCAATTAGTGTTGATGATTGCACATACAACATGTTTCGCAAGACTTCAGTGGTCATCACCACTATCGGCGCATCACCATTGATGCTCACATCGCCTGTTAAAAGTCCGACTCCTGCTTCGCCATAAATTTCAATTAGTTCATGAAACTTTTGGTTCGACAATGCCTTGATTGGTGTCGTGTAGAAAGCTTTTCCTTTGTTGTGCTGCGCTAAAAAGATGGCAAATTCACCAACAACGGTTTTTCCTGAACCAGTTGGGGCAGCTACTAAAACGCTGTTACCCGACTCCAGTGCCTTACAAGCATCTATCTGGAAGTGATCAAGCGGAAATTCTTTAGTCTTTTTGAATTCGCTAAGAAGCATCTTATTTTCAATATGACGTAATCGAGAGGCCTCATACTTTTCGCTGTGGCTAGGCATTGTTCACGCCGCTTGTTGCTGAGCGTTTTCTGCGTCGAAGGTCGTTCAAGCTGGCAATCGCCCAGGCGAGAACTATTAGAGTCAGAATCGGAGCGGCAACAAGTGTCATATTTAGTGGGTCGCCAGTTGGTGTGGCAACTGCCGCGAAAAGTAAAGTAGACATCACGATCATTCGCCACCAACTGCGGATTTTGGCTGCGGTTAAAACACCAGCAAAATTCATCAAGACCAACGCGAATGGAATCAGGGCTCCAATAACAAAAACTAAAACCATCTTGAATAGAAAATCAAAATATTTATCGACAGCAATCAAGTTCGACACGTTATCTGGGGTGAAACCGATTAAGACTTGCAAACTGATTGGCATTACAAAGTAAGCAAAGCAAGCACCCAGACCAACCAAAGGTGTAGCAATTCCTGCAAACAGTAGTGCCCACTTCTTTTCGTTTCTATGTAGTCCTGGAGTCACAAAACGCCAAGTTTGGAATAGCCAAATGGGAGACGAAATAACAATAGCTGAGACAAGAGAAACTTGTATCTGTAGCGTGAAGGGATCAACAACTCCACCAAGTGTCAGCGACGCTTGAGCTGAATTGTTCTTAACAACTTCGTCAAAAGGCTCTCGGAGGAAACCAAAAATCTGCTTGTAATAAGCCCAAGCTGGGAAAACGCCAATAGTTATAGCAACAACAGAGATGATTAAGCGCCGGCGTAATTCAGCAAGATGCTCCATCAGTGGCATAGAAGCCTGTGGGTTCTTACCCATTGTTCGTGTACCTATGCTGATGGATTTGAATCGTCAGTGTCGTCTTTGCGTTTCACTTCAGATTTGAAAATACGAAGGGATTTACCTAGACCCTGAGCCAAATCGGGCAACTTTTTGCCGCCAAAGAGTAGTAAACCAATGAGCACGATAATCCAGATTTCTGAGCCACCTGGTATCGCTAGGCCTA
>JAPLBX010000084.1:0-4177 GCA_026392535.1 Actinomycetota bacterium | reverse complement strand
TGTAACCTCCATTAGTCAGGACTCAAGCCTACTTGGGATTTGAGCTTCGCGGATAAGCCGCCCTAGCGGTGTTTATGAAGGTTTTGACCTGCTCTTGAACCTCAACTGGGCTGAGCACTTCAATTGCGCACCCGCTGGCCAGAATTTTTCGCGCTAACCAAAGAGGCTGAGATATCAATACGGTTGCCTTGAACGCTTGCTCGTCAATGTTACGACGTTTCGTTACCGAGAAGCCTTCAAGTATGTGGTGCATGCTCAATGGCACTTTGATATCTACTTCCATTGTTTTCATAGGTTTGAAAGTTGAATTTTCGAAATCTGCTGGTGTGCTTTCGATAACAAGAGAATCAATGTTGGACACCTTGAAGGAGCGCCAACCTTTGCCGTGTTCAAGTGCATTGAGCTTCGAAACTTGGTTTATCGTATAGATCTCGTAAGGTGAAACAGTGCGTCTCACTACATCATCTCGAGCGTCATTCCAGTAGTCGAAGGAAATTTGTAAATTGTCTTGCAAGGCATTAGCGATATCCTCGATTAACTTCGTCGCCTGCACAGGTCCTTGTATGACACTAATTCCGCTTGGCACAGTAATTCCCTTTGAGATTCGATCTCGCACCGATTGAATCTCAGAACTTTCAAAACCGCTCGCTTGAGAGGGAAGGTTTGCAAGTGCATCGAGTCCCAAAAGCAAACATGCGGCCTCAGTCGAATCGAAAGTGAACGGCCTATCCAAACCAAGTTCGTCGCGAACAAAAATCTTTTCATTGCTGTAGTCGACATCGAATTGCTCGTTTGCGAATTGCCCAATTCCGGTCACAGTTAGCAGCATTACGTCTTGCAACATTTGAGCCTTAGATATCTGGAAATGCTCTGCAACTTCTTGATGAGATATTCCTTGGTGTTTGACCAACCACGGAACCATGGCCAAAAGTCTTTCGAATCTATTCATGCTGACCCCACACCACATTAGAAACTAATTGAACGACTTCAGGCGGAGCAATTACTACTACCCCAGGTGCATCAGCAGCTAGTCGTGATATTTGGTCAAGTGGGTTATCCAATAAAACTTTTAGATTTTGCGCAGATGTGTCTGAATCTTGTACCCCAGCCAAATCTCGCCAATACTCACCTTTACCTTGCTCGATTTTTAAAGTAACTTCGTAGCTAATATCATCTCGTTTTGCCGGATCTAGCAATTCATTCAAATCCGCAGTTTGAATTTCGTATGAACCTGCTTCGCCGCTAATGGAGAAATTCCCTACGACTCGGAAAAGATTGAAAACCCGCACAGCGCCTCTGATTCGATCTTTACCGTAAATGAACCAAGATCCTTCTCGGACCGCAACGCCCCAAATCTCTAGTTCACGTTTTGTAGTATCTGACTGTTCTGGACGGCGATAGTTGAAATTAAGAATCCTTTTTTCGGCTAAGGCGGCGAATACAGATTCTAAATCTAATGGCAGTTCAAAATTTGCAATACTTTTGTTTGCGGTCCCGGTAATGCCTATGGTTTCGAGTTTTGTCTGCAGCAATACTGCATCTGCTCGTTGGGATGTGTTATCCCATGCCAACGTTGCGGCTCGCAAGATTTCTTGTTCCTTCGTGGTGAAGTTCATCTCGGGAAGCGTTGCAGTCTTTAGTGAAATTTTATATCTGTATTCTTCATCGTTATTTGGCTCAGAAAGATTTATGTTATTAACTGCAAGAATGCGTTTGTCGCGCTCGAACATTCTTTCCATAGCGGCAGCGTTGTCTGAGTAGCCTGGCACACGTTGTGCAATCTCAGCTTTGGTAAAACCGTATCTGCTGCTGGTGAGCAACATAACTAGATTTACCAGTCGTTCAGTGACTTGATCGTCACCTAATGGTGGGAAATCTTCGTATGTTTCCTCATCTGCCATCAAGCAACCTGCAGTAAATCAATCACAAATATAAGAGTTTGCCCTGAGAGCCTGTGCCCTCCTGAAGTGCCATAGGCAGTGTCTGGTGGGCAGATAAGTTCACGTCGTCCACCGACCTTCATACCAGGAATGCCATCCTGCCAAGCCTTGATTAAACCGTTTAGGCCAAAGGTAGCTGGCTCGCCACGATCCCAAGAAGCATCGAATTGTTCGCCTGTTTCGTAGTTAACGCCAACGTAGTGGACGGTTACCCGACCGCCAAGCACTGCCTCTGGGCCAGTGCCTTCGGTTATGTCTTTTATCACTAGATCTTTTGGGGCTGGTTCTGGGTGAAAATCAATTTCTGGCTTATCCATTATTTGCTCTTTCTCTTGTCTAAATTGTAATTGCCATTAGTTCAAGTTATTCGATTTCGGGAGGTGTCCAGTCTTGACCATATGCGCCGGGCGCAGGTTTGGATCTTTTTACCAGTGGCTTCAAGCCATCAGCCATTCGACGTGTAGTCATAAGAAAGCCAGTATGCCCAACCATGCGATGTTCTGGTCGCACTGATAAACCCTCAAGATGCCAACCGCGTGTGAGCAGTTCATAAGCCCTGACTGGGGTCCAAGAATCTAGAAGCCTTATTGTCTCTGCTGTTCGAGACATTTGTGTGGTGGTGGCTACGTATATGCATAGCACGCCACCTGGCTTTAACAAAGAAAATGCTGTCTTTATACATTCCCAAGGTGCAAGCATGTCCAGGACTATGCGATCAACTTTGCCAAACAAGTCATTTGCAAGCTCATCTTCTTGCAAGTCTCCAACTCGAACCTGCCAATTCTTAGGAGTCTTACCAATATAGGCGTCAACATTCTTCTGAGCGGTCAAAGCGAAGTCCTCGCGGCGTTCGAAAGAATATAGAAACCCTTCTTCGCCAATGGCTCTAAGCAAATAGCAACTCAGTCCACCACTACCAACTCCTGCTTCCACTACAACTGCTCCAGGGAAGATGTCAGCTTCAACGATAATTGATGCAGAATCTCGCGGATAAATCACCGCCGCTCCACGTGGCATTGAAAGCACATGATCGAGCAAGAGCGGTCTGATCGCTAAGTATTCTGTGCCGGACGTCGAGTTCACGATGCTAGCGTCATCTAATCCCACAATGTCATCATGAGAAATCGCACCCTTATGCGTGTGGTAACTGCCGCCTTCAGTGAGCACAACGGTGCGTTTGTTTCCTTTTGCATCTGAAACTTGCACCCGGTCGCCATATTCAAACTTTGTCATAATGATTTCAATCTTGTTGCGATATCTGAACGATGAAGAACACCAAAGATAGCTCCACTATCGTCAACGGTTATCCACTGACCATGTAAAAATGAAAAGTCGATTTTGAGGTTGTGTGCGATTTGCTCGCCGTAGTTAATTCCATCTTCGATCCGTGCCCGTGATGCAAACGTTTTAATAGGGCTCGCGCCATTGTCTTCCTCGCTCGATTCAAGATACTTTTCATGCACGATTCCAATTATCTGTTCACCAGATTTAACCAAGATGCTGCCTGCCCCTTCGTTTCGCATTTGGATTAGCGCTTGATCGAGGCTTGTGTTTTCATCAACGGCTATTGCTCTTCGAGCAACATCTTTGATCAGCAGCGAGTGAAATTCTTCAACATCTGTACTCGGTGCTTTCTGGACTTTGGCCATCCTCACGGTCATTCTTGCGGAGGAAAATAGCCAAACACCAATCATTGCGCTGAATAAGACATCAATTTGTGTGACCGTCCATCCGAAGAGATACTGATATACGAATGGCGATGAAACCCAAAGTCCAGCTACGAAATATCCACCATATCCACCAACTAGTTGCCCTTTCTGTTGGCTTCTAGTGATTTTCCAAACCAAACTTGCCACAATTCCACCGCCATCAAGTGGAACGCCCGGTAGAAGATTCACCACGGTTATAGCAACACTTGACCACAAAAGCCAAGAACTCAAACTGGCTGTCAGTCCCTCAGATGACCTAAAGATCGCGAAAGCAGCAACCGAAACGAATAGCGTAAAAATTGGACCAGAAATTGCTGTCCAAAATTGATCTCTCGGGCTGCGGTATTTGCCGAAAAATGATGTGTGGCCACCAAAAAGATGAAGAAAAATGCCTTGCACTTCGTATTTACATTTCTTAGCAGCAACCACGTGCCCCAATTCGTGGATAAATATTGTCAGGTAAATTGCCATCGCATGGCCCATAGCTAAAGCGAAAACCCCAATTGTTACTGAGTCCTGGTCAAGAAG
>JAPLBX010000192.1 GCA_026392535.1 Actinomycetota bacterium | reverse complement strand
CGTAGTTCTAGAAAAGAAGTGGGGCGCACCAACCATCACTAATGATGGCGTCTCCATTGCCAAGGAAATTGATCTAGAAGATCCTTACGAAAAGATCGGCGCCGAACTTGTAAAGGAAGTTGCCAAGAAGACAGATGATGTCGCTGGCGACGGAACAACAACCGCAACAGTTTTGGCACAAGCACTCGTGCGCGAAGGTTTGCGTAACGTTGCAGCTGGTGCGAATCCAATGTCACTTAAGAAAGGCATCGAAGCCGCTGTTGCCGCTTTGAGTGCAGAACTTCTTGCGATGGCAAAGCCTGTTGTAAGCAAAGAACAAATTGCTGCAACTGCTTCTATCTCTGCTGCTGACACTTTAATCGGTGAAAAAATTGCCGAAGCAATGGACAAAGTCGGCAAAGAAGGCGTTATCACTGTTGAAGAAAGCAACACCTTCGGTATTGAACTTGAACTAACTGAAGGTATGCGTTTTGACAAGGGTTACATCAGCCCCTACTTCGTAACTGATTCAGAGCGTATGGAAGCAGTACTCGACGATCCATACATTCTGCTTGCCAACCAAAAGATTTCAGCTATTAAGGATTTGCTACCGATTCTTGAACGCGTAATGCAATCAGGTAAACCACTTTTGATTATCGCTGAAGATCTTGAAGGTGAAGCTCTTGCAACTCTTGTTGTAAACAAGATTCGTGGAATCTTCCGTGCAGTTGCTGTAAAGGCTCCAGGATTTGGCGATCGCCGGAAAGCCATGTTGCAAGACATTGCAATTCTTACTGGTGGTCAAGTAATCAGTGAAGAAGTTGGTTTGAAGCTAGAAAACACTGGCTTGGAACTTCTTGGCCGTGCAGCAAAGATTGTGGTCACAAAAGATGAAACCACAATCGTGACCGGCGCTGGTTCAGCTGACCAAATCCAAGGTCGCGTAAATCAGATTCGTGCAGAGATTGAAAAGTCTGATAGCGATTATGATCGTGAGAAGTTGCAAGAACGTTTGGCGAAACTTGCCGGCGGCGTGGCAGTCATCAAAGCAGGTGCTGCCACTGAAGTTGAATTGAAAGAACGTAAGCACCGCATTGAAGATGCTGTTCGCAACGCTAAAGCAGCGGTTGAAGAAGGCATTGTTGCTGGTGGTGGTGTTGCATTGATTCAAGCAGCTGACAAGGCTTTCGCAACTTTGAAACTAACTGGTGATGAAGCAACTGGTGCGGCAATCGTGCGAGTAGCTATCGAAGCTCCACTAAAGCAGATTGCAATCAACGCCGGCCTAGAAGGCGGCGTAGTTGTTGAGAAGGTTCGCAACTTGAAACCAGGATTTGGTTTGAATGCTGCAAATGGTGAATATGTTGACCTAATTGCGGCCGGCATTATTGACCCGGCAAAGGTAACGCGTTCAGCACTGTTGAACGCGGCATCAATCGCTGCCCTGTTCTTAACAACTGAAGCTGTGATCGCAGAGAAGCCAGAACCTAAGTCTGCTGGTGCACCTGGTGGTCCAGGAGAAATGGACTTCTAAAGTTCTTACAGACAAATAAAAAAGTGGGTGGCGATTGCCACCCACTTTTTTATTTACTTATTTCTTGTATTTATTAATGCCGTTTATTTACTTTTGAACAAAGACTGCAACTGTTACAGCAGGGATTGTGAATTTACCCTTCTTGTACGTTGAAGTCTTCACTACTGAGTCAACGCCGCTCTTAAGCACTGGGTGCAGGCTCAATTTAACCTTTGCCAGGCTCTTAGCAGTGTATGTAATTGATTTATGTGATGCATTGAAAACAACCACTATCGACTTGTAATTAGGGTCAATGTTTGTGATTCCTTTTCCAGTGTCATTGATTTTCATCACGATCAAACCAAGTGGAGATTTGGAACCGTAAGTTACGAACTTAACTCGTTTTTTAATTGCGGCACCAGTTCCAAGGCGGAACAACTTCGAGGAGTAACGAACCTTTAGTAAGTCCTGCCACATTCCTGAAGTCTTGTTCATGTCATCAGCTGTTGGAACTAGAGATGACATTCCCAAAAGTGATGTTGCTTGCCCAAGATTGGTAGCTGCGATCGGAAGTCCACGTCCGAATCCATTAGTGCCTAAGCTCCAATCGATTGCGTTGTACCAGTCACCTGAGTTGTATGAGTTCTTATCCATTGACT
>JAPLBX010000008.1 GCA_026392535.1 Actinomycetota bacterium | reverse complement strand
GCCAGCCCGAAGTTGCTTGAGGGCATTTTCACGAGCACCTTGTCCCATGTCTCCATGGATTGCACCAGCTTTGAAGCCACGCTCGACTAAGTCTTCAAATACTTTCTGGGCATTACGTTTTGTTTTGCAGAAAATAATTACAAGATTTCTGCCTTCAGCTTGCAAGATCCGACCGATAAGTTCGGTTTTATCCATCGGATGTGCTCGCCACACATGTTGTTCGATTGCATCAACCAATGAAGACTCATCATTTGGGTCGGTGGCATTCAAATGTGTTGGGTTGTTCATATGGGAACGAGCCAAACTAATAATCTGACCCGGCATCGTTGCGCTGAACAACATCATTTGCTTTGAGCTTGGCAGATTCTTCAAAATCTTTTCCACATCAGGCAAAAAGCCCATGTCGAGCATTTCATCTGCTTCGTCTAATACCAACATTCGAACTTCATTGAGTTTCAAGATCTTCTGGTTCGTCAAGTCAATTAAACGACCTGGTGTTCCAACCACGATGTCAACTCCAGAATTCAATTCTGCTACTTGTGGTTCATATGCCTTACCGCCATAAAAAACTGACACTTTTAAATCGGTTTTTGATGCAGCGATACTTAGATCGCTTGCTACCTGGGTGGCAAGTTCGCGAGTTGGCACAACTACAAGTGCTTTGGGCAGTTTGGTTTTTTCAGTGACATTCAAAACGTTTTGAATAAGTGGTAAGCCAAAACCAAGGGTTTTGCCGGTGCCGGTTTTTGCTTGACCAATAATGTCGTTGCCGCTCAAGGCAATCGGCAAGGTCAAAGTTTGAATTGGAAACGGTTCTTTAATGCCCACTGCGGAAAGTGCATCAACAAGACGTGCATCTAAATTAAAATCAGCGAAAGTTTGCGTCAAGATAAATTCTTAGAATCCGACTTTGCGCACGTCAGATGCGGCAATATCTACATAAGCCAATACGCCAGCCGGCACAATCACTGTGCGACCTTTTTCATCTTCCAAAACCAAAGCTTCTGGTTTTGCAAGTGCACTGTCGACAAGTTTGCGAACTTCAGCAGCAGAATTATTTGATTCAAGCACGATTTCGCGGTTTGAATGTTGAACACCAATACGGATTTCCATTTATTTTCCTATTTCTAATCAGTCTCAGGTAGAGCATGTGATGCGCGCGGCACACCAGAGATTCCGCGCCATGCGAGTCGGCTTACAAGATTTACTGCCATACGTTTTGGAACTCGACTTCCTTCACGCAACCAACGGCGGGCAGCTGTCTCTGCCATTCCAGTTAGTCCCATTGCAAGAATCATCGCTTCTTCGGCAGATAGTCCTGTGTCTTCGGCAATAACTTGGCTAACAAGAACTGCGCATTCATCTTCGTAGAACTCGATTTTTTCTCGAACTACTGGATCGTTTGCAAGGTCAGATTCAAACACTAGTCGGTATGCAGCATCTGGATCTTCGATGAAATCGAAGTATGCCGAGATGGTTGCTGCTACTCGCTGACGGTTGTCTGCGGTTGAGGCCAGAGCCTCTTGTAGTTTTGAAATCAGATTCTTACCAGTGATGTCGACCAGCGCTAGGTAAAGCGACAGCTTGCCATCTTCGAAATGTTGGTACAGGACCGGTTTTGAGACCCCTGCCCGCTCAGCAATCTCGTCCATGGACGCTGAGTGGTAGCCGTAAGCCACGAAAACCTCACGAGCAGCGCTGATTAAGAGCGCCCGACGCTCATTCTTCGATAAACGCACCCCACGACTAGGTTCGGGCATATTGGTCATGGGCAAAGACTAGTCCGAGCGCTGATTTTGAGAGCGTTTGAGAGCAAGTTGGCCTGTTAGTAAGTAGTGCTGTTAGCGGTTGGCCAGTTAGTAAGTTGGCTTTTCAGGCTCAACTTGATTAACCCAGGCCAGCACACCTCCAGCAACGTGGGTTGCATCGGCAAACCCCGCTCCTTTGAGTGCTGCCAAACATTCAGCTGATCGAACCCCACTCTTGCAATGCAAAATGATTGGTTTGTCATGGGGCATTTCTGCTAATGCACTACCGTCGAGAATCCGACCCTTTGGAATCAAAATCGCACCAGGAATATTGACGATTTCGTATTCACCTGGCTCGCGAACATCAACTAGCAAGAAGTCACGTTTACCTGCAGCTCGTTCATCAAGCTTTTGTTTTAGGTCGGTTGCTGTGATGGTGCTTCCAGCTGCAGCATCAGCTGCTTCAACACTAATGGAACCGCAGAAAGCTTCGTAATCAATTAATTCTGTAACTGTTGGATTCGGTCCACAAAGTGCACAGTTTGGATCTTTGCGAATCTTTAATGTGCGATAGCTCATTTCCAATGCGTCATATGTCATTAAGCGACCAACAAGTGGATCACCAATGCCGGTTAAAACTTTGATTTACTTGAATTGAACCGATGGAGGCGCAAAGCACACCAAGTACGCCACCTTCTGCACAAGAAGGAACCATTCCTGGAGGTGGTGGTTCTGGATATAAGCAGCGGTAGCAAGGGCCGTATTCAGACCAAAACACTGAAGCTTGACCTTCGAAACGATAAATCGAACCCCAGATATATGGCTTTCCAAGTAGCACGGCGGCGTCGTTAACTAAATAGCGAGTTGCAAAGTTGTCAGTGCCATCAACAATTAAATCGTATTGTGAAAACAAGTCCATAACGTTTGAAGAATCCAAACGAACTTCGTGAAGGAACACATTGATTAGCGGATTAATTTCGCGAACAGTTTCGCGAGCACTCTCAGCTTTTGATTTTCCAATATCGCTTTGACCGTGAATGATTTGACGTTGCAAGTTCGAAACATCAACTGTGTCGAATTCCACAATTCCTAAAGTTCCAACACCAGCTGCTGCTAAATACATCAAAGCCGGCGAGCCAAGTCCACCTGCACCAACACACAAAACCTTTGCGTTCTTCAAACGCTTTTGTCCAGCCATTCCGTATTCAGGAATGATCAAGTGGCGGCTATAGCGAACTACTTCTTCAACAGTTAAAGATTCCGCTGGTTCAACAAGTGGTGGCAAACTCACAAATACTCCTTATTCACATCAAAAATGATGCAGAGGGTAAGTTTATTGAACTTTCAATTACAGCAATTCGCGCCTAATTAGCTGGCGGAAGGCCAGCCATCCTGGGATAGCTGGAAGCCAAAATGAGAGTAAGCGGTAGAGCAAAACCGCCGACAGGGCGATTCCAGCATCCACTCCAGCGGCAACCAGACCTGCGGTCATTACGGTTTCCATGGCGCCGATGCCACCTGGAGTAGGTGCAGCCATACCGATTGTGGAACCTGCGAGATAGACCAGCGAAATTGCTGCCCAACTGCCAGTGCCATCAAAAGCACGAACTGCAGCGACCAATGCAATGCAAAGCGAAACGTTCATGATGATCATGCCTGAAATACCAACCACAAGTTTCGAAGGACGTTGACCCAAAGTTACAAATCTTGGAAGCACTTCACTGATACGAGGGCGAGCAAAATCAACAATGTATTTTCGAACAAAAGGAAGTGGTAAAACAATAATTCCGATTAGCGCAAATACGCCAAAAGCGATCACGGCTTCTCTTGGCGGTTCGAAAATAAAGTTTTGTTCCGAACCTGCAGCAACACCAGCTGCAAATAACAAAAAGATATGAACAATGAATGCTAAAACTTGGGAAACCGCAATAGTTGCACCAGTAGCAGCTGAGCTGAGCCCACTGCGTTGCAAATAGCGACCATTAACTGCGACGCTTCCCAATGCAGGTGGTGAAACAAGGGTTACGAATGCACCAGCAATTTGCACTTGCAGAGTTCTGCTGAATGGCAATTTTTCAAGCACAAAGCCATCAAGTGTCATGGCCGATCCAACAAACATCACAAACACTGAAATTGCAACTACTGCAACCCATTGCCAATTCGCACTTGCAAAAATCTCAACCAGGTTCACATTTGCGAGTTGACCGAGTAATAAATATCCAGCCACAAATGCAGCGGCAATTGTGAATGCTTTGCGCGGCTGCATTCTTTCGATTTCAACCTGAGCGATTTCTTCGCCCGGTGAAAGAGCTGCGATTTCTTCCCGAACTGCGCCAAGAGTTTCTTTGCTCTTGCGCAGCGCCTTGCGATTTTCTTGGCTCAACGCAAACTTTTGCAACGCCGGTAGAGCAGACATGATTGCGTTCTTTCCTAAGACCTTTGCACCAATGCGAATTGCATCTGCAGGAGTTGAAAGTCCTGCCAATGCGATGGCCATATCTGCAATATCAATTCTGGCCTGCAAATCACTCATTGCAACTGTGCCACTGGTGATGTGAACCATTGTGACATCACCATTTTTGCCGATTAACAAATGCTCAGCCGAAATTCCACGGTGGGCAATTCCTGAGTCGTGCAATTGTTTAATTTCAGACCAAGCAGCTTTAAGAGTTTTGTCACTGACTTTTTTACCTTGAGCATTTAGGTCAGAACCTGAAACCCCATCCACCCATTCATAAACCAAAACAGATGCATCGTCACCGATTCGTCGAACAAGATGTAGTTCTGGAACTTTCGCACCGGCGTTTGTCGCTGCAAAAGCCATTAATGAAGAACGTTCAACCGCTTCACGCATTGACCATCCGCCGAGAGCTTCACTGTCGCGCAATCGAAGTGATCGCCACCAGCGTGGCAAAATTCCAGCGCCTTCAAGGTCGCGGTCAAATACAACTACAAAAAGTCGCTTCCCATCTTGGGTTGTTGCTTGGTAGCGGCGACCATGTTTTGTTGAATCAACCGCGCGCAACATACTGACGTGAATACCAGCTTCGCCTAAAGCCTTTGCAATTTCTAATCCCTTTGGCCGAACCGTTGGAGTTCCAATGGCGTAACGAAACGCTAAACCAACTGCGTAACCCGAAAGCAAAGAAACCACAAGTGCGGTCACGGTAAATCCGCCAGAAACACTGTCTGCGATCAAAGTGCTTGCCAAAATAAATGTTGAGAAAGTACTTAGTTGTCCGCGAAGTCTGGCAACTGTTACAAATGCAACTACGCCAGCGAATAATGGTTGCAACGGAACTGCACTTCTGTTTAAAGTTCCAGAAATCGCGTACCAAAAATCTTGCGAACCTAAATCTCGAGCGAGATTAATCATTAAAGTGATGACAAGAGTTGCTGCTACGAAGGCGGCGATCGACTCGCCAAGTAGCCGTGCACGTTTTGCATTCAATAGTGAGAAAGAAATCACCAATGGCAGAGCGAACTGCCCAAAACCAGAAATAGTGCTTAAAGCCAATGCAATGATGGCTGGCAACTTTGCCGCAGAGCTTGCAACGTCTTGGTCGATGCCGCTAAAGGTGGAAAGAGCAATGGTGGCGACTGCTAAAACTGATGCGATACCGGCAAGGGCTGCGACAAACCTAAATAGGTCTACCGGCCTTCGCACTCTGCGGGTGATCACCCCGTCTTCGATCACCAGGGTGTGCTGTGCCTCTTTGCTCACCGGCAGATACTCCCATTAGGCCTCGGGCCACACCTAATACACGTGGATTTTGTGCGTGGGAATCGGTTCAAGGGTCAGGGTGGACAGTTAGTTTCGCGCTGTGAATTCACCAATTAGCCACATCCTGCCTGCAAAGCCCACTGCCAAGTGGGTGCTCGAGCGCAAAGCGCCAGAGCCAGCAGTGGCTAAAGAATTAGACGAATTTCAAGAAGTCGTTGCCAACCATCGCCATGGTGCGCTCTTAGTGCTGGCCGGACCTGGAACTGGAAAAACTGCCACCGTAACCGAAACTGTTGTTCGCATCATCAACGAAGGCGAAATCCAAGCAAATGAGATTTTGGTTTTAACTTTTGCACGCCAAGCCGCCGAAGAGATCCGAGATCGAATTGTGGCTCGAGTTGGATCGGGAAAACTCCCCGCAGTTAGCACTTTGCATGCACTAGCACTTTCAATTGTCCGCGAGTTTTCTAATGACGACATCACAGAACTAAAACTAATGAGTGCACCAGAGCAAGAGCTCGTAGTTAGAGAATTGGTGCAAGCGAATATCGACGAGTCTCTTGACGAAAAATCAATCGGTTGGCCAGCTGTTTTAGATCAGGCAATTAAAACCAGAGCAATGAGTGTTGAACTTCGAAACGCAATGGCTCGCGCCCGATCACTTAATCTTGACCAACATGATCTTGCAAAGCTAGCTGTTGGAAATGAACAGTGGACTGCAGTTGCAAAATTGCTCGACAAATATCTTGGCAATCTAGACCAACTAGTTCTAACTGATTACAACGAATTAATTGTCAAAGCTTTAGAAATTACTAAAACCCAAACCGCAACAGCTGTGCTCCAAAAACGCTACCGGGTTGTTGTGGTAGATGAATATCAAGATACAGACCCGCTTCAAGTTGAAATTCTGCAGAACCTAATTGCTTCAGATGCCTGCTTAATAGCAGTAGGAGACCCAGATCAATCTATTTATGGCTTTCGGGGTGCTGATTCGCGTGCAGTTTTAAACTTTACAAAAGATTTTGGTTTTATGAGCTCCTTTGCAGAACCAAAGGTCGTGCCATTACTTGTAACCCGCAGATTTGGCGAGAATATTCGCGCCGCCGCCGCCCAACTCATTAAACGAAACAACTCCACCGAGATTCCAGGAATAGATAAACAGGCCCATCGAGAATTAATCACCAAGAATTCAGTTGCTGGAACAATCGCTATCACTAATTATGAATCTGCCGAATCCGAAGCCGAAGATGTTGCCGAAAAAATCCGAGCATTAGTCACCACTGAAGATTTACTGTGGAGCGATGTCGCAGTTCTAGTTAGATCTGGCAGTGTTTCAATTCCAATTCTCGAACGAGCGCTGATTCGCGCTGGCATTCCGGTTGACGTAACTTTTGATGAATTGCCACTTGCAAAAGAACCCGCAGTTCAGGTTTTACTAACCGCTTTAGAAGTTGCGGCTAAACCACACGAACTAGTGAAGAATCCAAACACAGCAAGTTTCTTACTTACAAGTGGTCTTGGCGGATTAGATAGTGCAGATCTAAGACACCTGGGCCGGCAATTGCGCGATGCAACCCGAGGCCATGAAAGCCAAACCTGGAGTGAAGAACTCATTGCCCGCGCACTTATGGATGTAGAACTAGTAAATCTAATTGATCCAAAAGTTGGCGGTCTGGCATTAACTAAATTGATTCGCTTGCGTGACCTTTTATTCAAAGCCAGTGACTTAGTGCTTTCAAATAAGACAGTCGATGTAGTGCTTTGGCATATTTGGAACAATTCAACTTGGAAAGATTCACTTCGAGCCAAAGCGCTTTCAGGTGATGTTCAATCAACTCAAGCAGGCCACGACTTAGACGCAGTAATCACATTGATGGAACTTTCAAAAGCTCAAAGCAAAATTCCAGGAAAAGCTCGCGGTATTTCTACCTTTGTTGCAGAAGTCAAAGACCTCTTAGTTCCAGCCCAACCAACTTTGCGCGCATTCGAGCCTGATGCAGTCGCACTGATGACTGCTCACCGCGCAAAAGGTTTAGAGTGGAAAGCAGTTTTCATTTGCAGCGCCGATGAAGAAACTTGGCCTGATGTGCGCCGGCGAAACTCAATTCTCGAACCTGAGCGCTTAACTCGAGATGAAATCGCCAAACAGATTGAGCGACATGT
>JAPLBX010000144.1:1219-2529 GCA_026392535.1 Actinomycetota bacterium | reverse complement strand
CCGCACAAAATTGCCAGATGTACCCGGCAATTCTCGCGCCCGACGCAACCGTTTCCATTTACGCCTTCGGTGGCGGTGAGTACTTCAATCTGCCTGTTCAGTCCCATTTTGACACCAACACGCGATTTCAATTCGTGCTCGTCTACACCGTAAACAAGGAGGTCAAGGACGCTGCTGTCGCTGACATCAGTGCAGCAGTAGCTGATCGTGCATTTAACGTTGGGGAAGAACACGGATTACCACTTCACCGTTTTTCACTTGAACAGACCGCTGATGCACACGTTGCTGTCGAATCTGGCGCTATCGGCAAGGTTCTGATTGATGTCCCTTAGCCAATTCAGTAATGAGTGATGTCGGCAGGATCCTTAATTCATTGCCGTCCATAAATCAAAAAACTTAACGAGTTTGCCTAAGCAAAATTTAGAAATGGATTCCAATCAGGAATAATCTACAGATTTATAAGGCGCAACTTTAGTTGAAAGAATGTATCGAGAGGCACTGAAGGGCCATTGAGTTACAACTTTTCCAGTTCCTGATTTAAAGTAACTCTTGGTTTGTGCCCAGACTGTCAGAGATAGTTGCTGTTGTAGTCCGGCATTGAACTTATTGTGTGCATCGACTTTCACATTTACCGTCGAAAATTTCTTTGAGCGCGCTCGCTTCAAAACCTTTGCAATGAAGGCGCCCTGAGCTTCATAGAAAGAAACTAGTGGGACGGCATTCGTATTAGGACCGTACATCATGAAGAAGTTTGGAAAACCCGGAACCATTAGACCAAGAAAGGCCTCTGGTTCACCTTCCCAAACCTCATGTAACTCTTTTCCATTTTCACCTTTAATGGTGAATGTACTCAAGTAGTTGGCAGCATCGAATCCAGTTGCCAGTACAACCATGTCAAAATCGTAGTTGTCTCCATTAGCGTCGATAACTCCCTTTTGGGTAAGTTCTTTGACTGCACTTGGGATTAACGTCACCTTGGGGCTTTTTAGGCACTCATAATATGTGTCACTGATGACAGTGCGGCGACCCTCAACAGGAAACTCTGGTGTTAATACGGGAATCAAGTCAGGTCGATCAGCAAGACTTGAGTTTAGATTTTCAAGAGCCGCTATTTGGCGCTTTTGATTTATCCGACCATCAAGACGGGCATGTTGAGAATTGCGTTGACGTAAATCATAGCCAAGGTAAAGATTTAGGCGCTTCCAGAAATAGACCGGAGCGAATCGATTCATTCGTCGTTCTGACTCAGTAAATTCTCGACTTTCTTTAGGCAAAATCCAATTGGGTTCCATTTGAAAAATTGTCAGCTT
>JAPLBX010000144.1:0-1194 GCA_026392535.1 Actinomycetota bacterium | reverse complement strand
CCACTGATTTGCCAACCATGCTTAACCCGTTAGGCCAGTTTGAAGTGTGGCAAAGGTCGCCCTCGTATGAAACGTCACCACGGGCAAAAGGCGGGATCAAAGGAATGTTTAGGAACCCAACTGCGCTTATTACTGCAGTAAAAATCTCTGGATCTGTGTTTGTCGAAGTGACAACCTTATATGTTCGATCAACACTCGACCACTCGGCTGATACAACCTTCGTGCTAAACCTAACTTTTTCAAGGAGTCCCCACTTGCGTGCAACTTTTTCCAAATATTCTTGCAGTTGAAACCAATGCGCATAAACCCGAGTCCAGTCATTTCGTTCATATGAGAATGAATAGATGTGCGACTCTAAATCGACCTCGGCGCCCGGGTAACGGTTTTTCCACCACGTACCACCAATGCCTTCGGATTCTTCGAACATTACAAAGTCAGTAATCCCTTGTCGAGTTAGCGCGACTGCAGCTGCAATGCCACTGAAGCCTGCGCCAATAATTGCTACTCGAGTTTGAGGTGGATTTGTATTCGACACTTTTACTGGTCATCCTGTCTCTGAAAAATCATTATTGCTAAGTCATCTTGATTAGTAGAGCAACCAAAATTTCTTGTGTAAATCTTCAAAACAACTAGACTGATATTCAAAAGCATACTGACCTAGGAGACCGAATGTCGGAGTCTTTTGCAATTCCTTCCTTTCGAAACCACTTGCCTGTTCGAATCCATTTCGGCGAAGGTATCAGTGAAATATTGCCTAGTTTGCTTGCAGCAGAGGGAGTTTCACGGGCTGCGCTAATCATCGATGATGGCCTGTTGAATTTCAATCCACCTGCGGCCAAAGTGTTGGCTGACATAGAGGCTAGTGGAATCACGATAACTCGCTACGACAAGCCCGCTGGTGAACCCACCGTTGACATGATTGATGCGGCAGCTGCGGTACTGAAAAGTTCTAATGCCCAGGCAGTTATAGCTCTGGGCGGAGGTTCAGTAATTGATACGGCCAAGGCGGCGCGGTTGTGTGCACAACTTAACACCGACTTTAGAGGGTTCTTAAGTTCCGAACGACAGTATTCACAACCAGATGTACCGCTCTTTGCCTTACCTACTACTGCTGGAACTGGTTCTGAAGTTTCCGGTGGAGCTGTAGTTTCTGATCCACAATTTGGTACCAAATCAGGAATAGCTAATCCATTA
>JAPLBX010000143.1:2489-3714 GCA_026392535.1 Actinomycetota bacterium | reverse complement strand
TTGCTGCATCCAGGAAATCTCTTGATGACTTATCTAGCGCATCAGTGTCGAATCCTTCATCAGCCAAAATGCCATCAGGATCATCCTCGTTAGCAGCAAAGCTATATATAATGCCAATCTTTAGCTGCTTATCGCTGGGCAAGTCACCTTGAGCCTGCTTGAAAGCTTGGTAGTAACGCTTCGCGGCTTCAATCGATGCGGTGGCGAAGACTGAATTAAATCCAGCAACTCGCTTGTCCTTGATCTTGTAGGTCTCATTGCGCCTGGTCTTTTGGTCAAAATGCTCGAGTATGTAGGCAACAATCTTGTTGAGGCGCTCTGGAGCAAGAAGTGCCTTTTCGGTGTCGATAGCGCTAACCTGCTTATCCGATACACCTGCAGGCAGCTGAACAGTGTTTACGTAGTCCACTCGAAATGGCAGAACGTTCTTATCGGTAATTGCATCCACAATTGTGTAAGCGTGTAGTCGATCGCCAAATGCCTGCTCTGTAGTGCGAAGCTGTGGGTTACCACCTGTTGACGCATTAGCAGCAAAAATAGGTGTCCCGGTGAAGCCAAATAGGTTGTAGTTCGTAAAGGCTTTCCTAATTGATGCATGCATGTCACCAAATTGCGAACGGTGGCATTCGTCAAAAATCAATACCGTACGTTTCTTGGCAATCTCATGGTTTGGATTCTTTGAAATAAAGATTGAAAGCTTTTGAATTGTTGTAACGATGATTCGAGCACTTGGATCTTCCAGAAGTTTCTTCAGTGCCGCAGTATCCTTGTTTCCATTCGCTGAACCTTTTTCGAATCGATCATATTCGCGCATTGTTTGGTAGTCCAGATCTTTTCGATCCACCACAAACAAAACCTTGTCCACATCAGCGAGCTTGCTTGCCAATTGTGCGGTCTTGAAGCTAGTTAGTGTCTTGCCTGATCCTGTCGTATGCCAGACGTATCCACCAGCACTCGTTGTGCCAAGTGACTTCTGATTTTCACTTGTATTGATTCGCTGGAGAATTCGTTCTGTTGCAACAATCTGATACGGGCGCATCACCAACAACATTTCATCTACTGTGAAGACACAGTATCGAGTCAAAATGTTTAGAATCGTGTGCTTGGCAAAGAACGTCTTGCCAAATGCCATCAGGTCGAAGATCGGCTTATTGTTCGCGTCGGCCCACCAGCTGGTGAACTCATAGCTGTTTGAAGTCTTGTTCGCCTGCTTGCTTGATGAAGC
>JAPLBX010000143.1:0-2460 GCA_026392535.1 Actinomycetota bacterium | reverse complement strand
GACGCTTCAGCTCAACGTGCACGAGCGGTAATCCATTTACCAAGATCGTGACGTCGTATCTGTTCTGGCGGTTACCCTCAATCTCGTACTGATTAATAACCTGAAGACTGTTGTTATGGACGTTCTGCTTGTCAATCAAGTAGATGTTCTTGAATTCGCCAGAGTCACGATGTAGAACTCGAATGTGATCTTCTTGGATTCGGCGCGTTTTCTCAACGATGCCATCCTTCTCACCAGAGATACTCTCTTTAAAGAAACGGTCCCATTCAGGTTCTGTGAATTGGATTCGATTAATCAGTTCTAATTGTCGTCGAAGGTTCGATACCAGATCATCTTCCGAGCCGATTCGAATGTGTGCGTAGGCCTGTTCCTGAAGCAATTCCAGAAATGCAATTTCTAACTGCGCTTCACTCTGATACGAGATTGCCTTACGAATTTCAGCATCAAACTCAGCGACAACTGTGCTCTCGCCACCTATTGCTATTGGTTCATAGCGCTGGGTACCCGTCATGCGACTTCAAGTTCTTTGAATGTTAGAAGCTTGTCGCGGTGGTACTCGTATTGTTTGCGACGTGCGGAAATTTCTGCTGGTAAGCCCTCATAAATATCAAGCACAAGTTTTTCCATTTCGCTACAACTTCTCGCAATTGACCTCTGAATGTCAATCGATGGAACTCGAATCTTTGTATTCATCACATCTGGCTTTTTCAGGTGCGTCTGAGTGCTTCCATTATCAAAGCTCAGAATCTGCGGATTCCTGTTAAGAAAGTGATATAGGTATTCAGGGTTGAATGCATTTTCATCCTTAACCCTGATAATCTCAATCCTTTTGTTTTTCCTAGTGCACGACCGTTAGGAAGGTCGCTTAAAACTGTAACAATATCATCTATCAGTGCGTGCGTTCTGATAGAACTACTCATTATTCTTCTGGCCTGACTACCATCAGTGGAAATAAATTTTGCTGTTATCAACTCACAATCACCCTCTGGATCTACAAATGGTTCATGTGGTTTACCACTTTCAAATATAGCAATTTCATTTAGCGTTAAGGTTGTTGCATCCCGCAGCAGAGGATGGGATCCACCTTGAACAGATCTAATCAAGTATTCTCTTTGCCTAATTCGAGCCTCTAGCTCTGCTTCTAGCTCTGCTTCTAGCTCTGTGAATTTATCCAGAATGGAAACAATCTCTCGCTGCACCTTGAGCGGCGGCAGCGGGATTTCAATATCCATAATTGCTTGTGGGGAAAGATGAGACACAGTCGTGCCAGTGCGGTGTAGCATCTTAAGGCCTTCGAACCATGACCCGTTTATCAGGTGCACTAGATACCCAGGTTCTTGATTATGGCGCAGAGCGATCGCGTCGCCGCCAAGATACGCGGGAGCAGTGTGCAGCACAGCAGAGGCTTTTCCAATTTGTGCCTCCTTCGTAGTGCTAGTGATCGGCATGACCAAGTCCCCAACTTGAAGTCGTGTTCCAAGCTGTGCGCGACTGATTTCACATCTAGAGAAGATTTCCGTTATGTAGTCTCCGTACTTTGTGTATAGCTCGCCGTAGAGAATTATTGGAACGTCTCCGGTTCCTACATCGCTTTTTGAGAGTGATTTTCCGCGATAAAGAGTAGAAATGTTTCCTAAACGAACAAATTCCACTCCATTTGGACAAAGTTCAAAAATCAAGTCATCGATTTTGCTCATGCACTGTTACCTTCGAGGTTTGCGACTATCGCATCTATTTGGATTCTTAATTCGCTTTGACGCTTAACGATTTGATCAATCTCGGCATTGAGCGCTTTAATGTCAATTGCTTCTCGAGTGTCCTCAGCCGTGATATAAGTAGAAACCGAAAGTGTGTAATTGTTCTCGGCAATTTCAGAATGATCCACTATTCGCGAGAAGTAGTCCTCATTGTTTCTCTGAGTAAAGCTCTCCAAAACTCTGGCACGATCATTATCGGTGAGTGAGTTCTTGTTACCAATCCGCGTAAATTCACGTTCAGCATTGATAAACAAAACTTTGTTATCTGATTTTGATTTCTTAAGCACCAGGATGCAAGTCTGAATTCCAGTACCAAAGAACAAGTCTGGCGGCAACTGGATAACTGCATCGACATAGTTGTTATCTACTAAGTACTTGCGGATCTTTTGTTCGGCGCCACCTCGGTAAAGCACTCCGGGGAACTCTACGATTGCTGCGGTGCCATTTACAGCAAGCCAATGCAGGATGTGCAAAGTAAATGCAAGATCCGCTTTGCTCTTCGGCGCAAGTACTCCGGCTGGAGCAAAGCGCTGATCATTAATCATTAAAGGATTCGCGTCGCCATCCCAGTTAATTGAGTAAGGCGGGTTAGAAACAATGGCTTCAAATGGTTGGTCATCCCAGTGCATTAGATCGGTGAGTGTATCCCCATGAGCTATGTCGAACTTTTCATAGTTGATGTCGTGCAAGAACATGTTGATTC
>JAPLBX010000146.1 GCA_026392535.1 Actinomycetota bacterium | reverse complement strand
ACAGCAGGCTCCCAAATCCAAGAAAGCCGCCTTATTGGCCTTGGTAGATAGGAAATCCTAACTTGGCTAGCCTCACGAACCGAATCAGCTCGCTGTCCAACGGACAACGATTCAGGATGCCACCTAAATGATGCAAGTGGTTCCTTTAAATGTCGAACCTTCCCCTGCTTCTTTAAATTAATAAACAGGTCGACGTCAAATGCCCAACCTAAATCAGTGCGTAAACCCCCAAATGCCTGAAATGCTGTTCGCCTAATTAGAGATCCTGGTTGTGGGATTAGATCAGGCCCAAACGATATCAATGGAACAGCCCACTTTCCAGATGCATTAGTCAGAATTCTTCCTCCAGTTGAATCTATGTAATGGCAGCCACCAAACACTGCGGAGGCTGTTTCATTATTTCGCAAGAAGAAAGAAGTATTTGTGAGTGATGATGGCTCTAGCAAATCATCATCCCCTAGCCAAGTAATAAACTTGACGCTTAAAGGTAAAGAATCGATTGCATGGTTGATCGCAGCAGGAAGTCCACTGTTTGGATCATCAACTCGAATGTCTATCAAGCCAGCTTTTTCAACTTCAGAAAGACCAGCATTTTGCGGTGCAACAATACATATCAGCGACTCTCCTGCGAGCCTGATTGAACTTAATGATGCGAGCAAGTAGTCAGGCCTTTGTCCCAGCGTAGGAACTACGACTGCGGTATCGATGTCAGAGTTATCGATCAAATCCATGGTGCAATTTGAGGCACATCAACGACATGACCGTTCAGTTGAGCTAGGTCATGATCAACCATGATCTGTGCCAACTGCTGTGGGAGAACTCTAGCTTTCCAACCAAAAGCCTTTTCAGCAAGGGCACTACTGCCTACTAATGAGTCAACTTCAGTTGGCCGCAGGTAGCGTTCGTCAAACTTAACGTGTTTTTCCCAATCTAGGCCAGCATGCTCAAACGAGAATTCAATGAAATCTCTTACGCTGTAATCAGTTCCTGTTGAAACCACATAATCATCAGGTTGAGCCTGTTGAAGCATCATCCACATAGCATGAACGTATTCTGGTGCGTATCCCCAGTCGCGTCTAGCATCCAAATTTCCCATGTATAGGAAATCTTGCTTACCTGCTTTGATGTTTGCAACAGCACGTGTGACTTTTCGCGTAACGAAAGTCTCGCCTCGGCGTGGACTTTCGTGGTTAAACAAGATTCCATTAACGGCAAACATTCCGTACGCCTCGCGGTAATTCCTGGCGATCCAGTAGGAGTAAACCTTAGCTACGCCATATGGAGATCGTGGATAAAACGGTGTCTGTTCATTCTGTGGCGGAGGAGTGGCACCAAACATCTCTGAGCTTGATGCTTGGTAAAAACGAGTTGGTATTCCAGACTGACGGATGGCTTCAAGAATTCGGATTGTTCCAAGACCCGTAGTATCTCCAGTGTATTCCGGTTCATCAAAAGAAACCCGAACATGTGATTGTGCGGCCAAATGGTAAATCTCATCTGGTTTGATTTGATCAATCAGAGTGACAAGGCGTGAACCGTCAGATAAATCTCCAAAATGAAGAAAGAGTTTTGCGCTCGGGTCGTGTACATCTTTATATAGATGGTCGATGCGCACCGTGTTGAATGTTGAGGCTCTACGTATCAAGCCGTGTACTTCATAGCCCTTACCGATAAGTAGTTCTGCAAGATACGAACCATCTTGGCCCGTAATTCCTGTTATTAGGGCTTTCTTTTTATTATCATTCACATCGATATATTACCGTTGACATGGCAAATAACGAAACACTTACGGTCTTACGGTGAATTTCTGGTTCCGAATGTGTTAGAGGTTAATTGAGCATGATGAGAATTATCCAGGTTTTCGCGTTGCTAATTGCTATGTGTTTAGCGCGAATCGATATCCATTTGCCGTTTCTTGGGCACACTTTTCCCAGCTAAACTTTTTTGCTTGTATAGACCCCGCCCCCTTCATTGATAGCTTTAGATCAGGACTAGAGACAATTTCACGAATCGCCTCAGATAATGAACTTCTGCTACCAGCACTAAAGTAATGCGCAGCATCACCGCCAACTTCTGGAAGAGAAGAAGTGCTGCTGAGAAGCACCGGGCAGTTAACTGCCATTGCCTCCAGCGCAGGTAATCCAAACCCTTCATAGAGCGATGGCATGACATACACTTCCGCCTGCCTGTAAATGTCGGCCAAGCCACTATCACTTGCATCCTCTTGTGACACTCGTTCAGTTAGTTCTAGTTTTGAAATAAGTTTCTGT
>JAPLBX010000115.1 GCA_026392535.1 Actinomycetota bacterium | reverse complement strand
ACATCATGTCTCAATGATTGCTGATTTGATTCTTCCAACGGATTTTACCTAATAGAACTACCCCAATGATTAGTAAAACCTGAAATCCAATTACTAGTGGCGAGAACATTTCCGCCAAGAATTGTTTACCCAAATCTGTATGGGAAAAACTATCAGCTGCGAAAACATAAGTTGAATATGTAAAGCATCTTCCAATTGCAAATGCAAGGGTCAGCATTCCTAAGCGAATCTGTGGCATCAAACCGGCAGTAACAAATAATTGCGCCGATGAAAGTGGCGACCAGATAAAGAGAAGAAACAACCCGCCCATACCTAGGTTGTGGTTTGTGATCTTGCTACCCAGATTGGTCATATTGGTTACGTAATCTTTAGGCAATCGAGTGCGAAATCTTCGTACGCCATTAGCCATAAAGAATCGGCCACTTGATGCTGCCACAACCGCAAGCGCAATCATCGGAACTGGACTCAAATCATATGTGAGCGTCAAATAGACCAAAACCAACCAGGTTGGGGGCCCAAATGCGGGAAGTAGGTTCACTGCAAGCACGAGAATTGCTGCTAAAAGGTACTCGGTCATCGAATAAGCCTAAGCAGTTCCACCCGTGAAACCGCTTTCTCACCTAGACTCGATACAGGATGCGCGCACTGTCCATCCGTTACATATGGGTGGAACAAATGCGCATTACCTCTAAATCAATCTTTACGGTCATCTCTGCTGTTCTCCTGTCATTTGTAGGGCTAACTCAACCGGCTGCCGCAACCACCTACAGCTGCAATAACTTCGCCAGTCAGTTGTGTGCACCGATCTCAACCGTTTCGCTCTCTCTTGATTCGGGCAAAGCGCTGATTGCAAATTCAAGTACAACTTTTTTAAGTAAGAATGTCACTAAATTGAATTTCAGTATTAATGCGGGCGTAGACAACGCATCTAAAACTGCAACTTTGCAATTCTTTGATATCTCTGCAGGTATGAAACTTCTTGTTCGGTCAAACGAGACAAGTGCTTGTGCTTCCGGAAACACAATTCAAAAAGAATGTTTAATCACTCTTGGCGCTGATGGCAAAAAGACTTTCTACTTAACCCTGCTAAATGCTGAACCAGGTATGCATTTTCAGTTCAAATATGTTGGTCCTGAAGCTTGGACATCAGCGACAAAGTCTGTGACCTACTCGACCGATGGCAAAGTTCCCGTTACTCCTGAAGCTTGTGCAGATTACAACACGCAAATTTGTGGACCAGTAACAAACCTGAGCTTCAAAGCAAAATCAACCAAAGTAAAAATCTCAAAACCAGACAAGAGTGGAAATTTCAAGGCGAATCTTGTTTCAACCAACGATTTACTTTATTTCACTTACAAATCTAGTTCTGCTTATGCATTCAAATACATCTATGTTGATTTCTATAATTTAACTTCTGGACTCGGACTCCAAGTAGACACCAGCACTAATGCACTAGGCGCAGGTTGCGATCGCAGTGTGGCAGCAAGCAGAGGTTGCTATATGGCATTGGATTCCAAAGGCTCAGCCACATTCATTGTGACTCTTAGCGCTAATGCCGTAGGCAAAGCTTTTAACTTCAAACTTAACGGTGCTGGTTACACATCTAAGTACGTAACCGTGAGCTTGGTTAAGGCTAAAAAGAAGTAAGAGAAAAACAGACAGATCTACGTGGGGCGGGTGGGGTTCGAACCCACGACCTGACAGATTATGAGTCTGCTGCTCTGACCAGCTGAGCTACCGCCCCGTGAAGTGGGACAGTTTACGTTGGACAATTCCAAATATTGAAAGCAGTTGCTGTCTACTTTTCTAGGCTTGTGCTGTTCTTGCCAGCTGCTTTGTTTTTCTTATCGGCACGTTTTTCTTTAAGGGACTTTGCCGCGGGGGTTTTACCTGAGTTTTTAGCGGGAGATTTTTCAGCCATTTTGGCTCCTTTAATAAAGGCGAGCCGGTTGGCTGGTCTTCTGCGAGTGTAGCCCCTCCTTGCCTTTCAGAGGGAAACTCACTCGAAAAGCATTAAAAGGTTTTAAACTCACCGTAAAACAAATGGCGCCGATGGGTCTCGACGCCATTTGTTTATTTTGAGAGTTACCTAATTATCTCAACATTCAATCCAATCGGATTTTGATAATTTTCCGGATCATAAGCTTCTGCCAAGACCGAAGCTGAACAGATGAATAACTTCGCAGAAACGTCGCACCCGCTATCCCAAGGAGAAATTCCAAATCCATTTGGGTGGTTCAAAATTGTTTTCGGGCCTGACCACTTCTTTCCATTGAATTTTCTCACTTGAACGCTGAACTTTCCATCAGATTCAGATTCCGAGACAACGGTGAGTTTTCCGTTCAGTTGGCCAAAGGAAACCATGCGATGAGAGCCTGCAGTCCCGACCTTCTTGGCTTTGTTTAGCTTTCCAACTTCACCAAAATATACGTCTGGGTGGTCCTCGTCTTCTGCAGAAGTATTCTTATTGAAAGCGGTATAAATCTTTTCGCCCACATTAACCAGGGTTGGTGATTCGGTTCCATAAACCGATGACAACACTCCCTGATCCTTGCGGACAAATTTCTTTCCAAAGCCACTGCTTACAAAGATTTGAATTGCGTGCGGGTCGTCGTTGTAGCCTTTTGAGTAAGCATATGCAGATTTACCCTTAGGCGTTACCACTACCGGTCCAACCATATAGGTGTATGAATTGATTTCTTCAGGACCAAAAGTGTCGAGTACCTGAGGAGATTTCCAATTTGAAGTGGCGCTCTTGCGTTGGTAAGCGATGTTGGCCCACTGTTCTGTGTTCGGATCAGCGCTGTTAGTTGCTACCTTGACTCGAGCGACGAGACTTTGCTGACCTTTTGCATTCTGCCCAAAAGTCAAATTCTGAATTCCGTGGAAGCAAGTTTCAGATGAATACTCGCAAAAGTCAAAAGTTGAAGTCGGGAAAACATTGTCAGTGACAACCTTTTTGGTCCAAGCACTTTGGGTTTTGTTAGAAATCCAGCTAAATAAATGAACACTAGATTCATCTCTGAATTCTCCAATAATTGTGATGATTTTTCCGAGACTATCAATGACAAGTTCTGAATCACTATCGATTGTCATTCCGTTGTCAACAGGCAATTCTGTCCGTATGCTGAAATTGTTTCCATCCATTGTGGATTGCAAATAAACAACATCGTCATCGTTGTCTAAGTACACATAAATAATTTTTCCACTCGAGAGTACTTCGACATCAAAAACATAGTCTGCACCGACAACTACTGGCTCCGACCAACCTTCATCTGTGCCATCAAAGTTAAAAACAAAGTAATTGTCGTAATTTTGATTTTCGTAGTTCCAGATGTCCCAGTATGCAACTGAGGTTTTACCGTTTGTGTCTGTGTTTGCCCACCAGATGTCTGACATACCCCCGGTGATTTCTACAGCTTTGGCACTTGCCAGTGTGCTCACACTAAGAGCTACACCTAGCAAAATTGCAATAATTTTTTTCATATTTTTCTCCTCCTTGGCTGAATCTATACGGCTTAGACGTGTCCAATGAATGGACTGAACATTTGTGCCGCGACACTTGGTTTACCCGTTATCCGCTCCTCAACATCTGCGATTCCCATCACCCGTAGTCCTACGTTTGCTCCAATCCAACGAATTGGCTCATATTCCCATTTTTTACTCTGCCTGTTAATCCAAGGTAAGTGCTGGCGAATTGAATCAACGCCAGCTATCTTCTCAGCAATAGTGATGCCGGCAAGTGCTGATGTGCCAACACCATCTCCAACATAACTTCCACCAGTAGCGATCTGGTTAACTTCATCAAAATCAACTCGTGCATACCAATCACGTGGAATGCCTAATGGCCCACCCCAGGTGTGAGTGGTTTTGAATGGTTTAATCATCGGGAAAAGTTCATCCAGTACTTTGCGAATCTCAGTATGCACCTTTGGATTGCGATCTAATTCTGGTGATATTTTGCTTGCGAAGTGATATGGCGCTCCTCGACCACCAAATGCAAATCGATTGTCCGCTGTGCGCTGACCATAAATAAGTAAATGTCTAAGGTCTGCAAAAGTCTCACCATGCAATCCAATCTCATCCCAAATAGCTTCTGGCATCGGCTCGGTGGCAATCATCAGTGAGTAAACCGGAATCACATCACGTTTATACTTTTTAAAATTGGCGGTGTATGCCTCGGTGGCGCGGACTACCCAGTTAGTTTTAACTTGAAATCCATTCACTGTAACTTGGTGAGCTGAGAAATCGGTAACTGGTGATTGTTCGAAAATCTTCACACCTCGTTTTGTAAGTTCGTTTACTAAACCCTTAACAAGTTTGGCAGGTTGAATTCGGGCGCAATGAGGTGTGAATATCGCACCCAGCTGATTGGTAATGCGGTATTTGTTTTCAAACTCTGATTTCGGAATAAATCGGTAATCCGATCCATCAAATCCCCATTTGCGCCAATAAGCAATCTCAGCAGTAGCTCTATTTAACTGAGCTTTGTTCCGAGCAATATTCAAACTGCCTTCATGCGCCCATCCGCAATCAATGCCAAGCTTTGAAATCACTTCCCCACTTCGAACCACATTTGCATTCATCTCTTTTTGGAGTGCAACTGCAGATGTTGCATCACTAGACATTGCAATCTTGTCCATGTCGGATGGGAATAGAGCGGAGAACCAGCCGCCATTTCTTCCAGATGCACCAAAGCCTGCGAAATTTGCTTCAAGAATAGTGATGGTTAATTGCGGTGCTAGCTCAGTGAGCCAATAGGCGGTCCAGAGCCCAGTAAAACCAGCACCAATAATGCAGATATCTGTCTCAAGGCTGTGCCCGAGCTTTGGAAAATTAATTCCTAGCTCGGCTTGATCTGCCCAAAGAGAAGTGTTCATTTGAATCGCAGTTTTAGAGTGGCCATTCCGGCTGCCGGGATTGGAGACTGATCACCGAAAACATCGGCTGTTAAATCGGCTATTGCCCAAGCTGCATGTTCGACCTCTTGCGCTATTGCTTTATTTAACTTAATTCCAATCTCTGGATACTCAAGTTCGAATCTCCGCCAAGGATCCAAGATGTCTCGCTTTGAAATATCTTTGGATTCAAAAGACTTCTTCACTGCTCTAATTAAATGAAGTGCTGCATAGGAACGAATGAATTGACCAGCAATCAGTGTTTCACCTCTTCGAGCACGTCCAATTGCAATCATAAGTAATGTGTAAATAATTGCTAGATGATCTTCAACTGTTTCGTGGGATTTTGGTTCACCTTTAGCTTGAATTGCTTTTGTGCGTGATTCAACATCGGCTTTGTCCAAATCAATGGCATAGTGATTTACGACGGAGTTTGAAAGTTCATCGAGGGTGAAAACTGCGTATTCAAGAATTGTGCCATCTTTATAAACGACTTTGAGTCCCTGTGCAGTTTCGCGAGCAAAGTAGGCAATATTTTCGGGCTCTGGAAGCCAGTCAAGATTTTGTCGCATCGGCTCGACTTGATCATCTAATGTGATTAGGTAGAAGTCATAATCTGAATACTCATCAAATCTTGCTACATCGGCAGCACTTCCTGCCCATACTATGCCGAGAATTCGCGAATCAGCCAAAGATTTCTCTCGGAGCGCTACTTTGAAATCGATTGCCATATAACCCAACTGCCTGTCCTTAGGTTCACAATCTTAGAGTTGAACTAAACTTTTAGGTCTAAAAACCAAAAAGGAAATAATGCCTGAGACTCCAGCTTGTCCAAAGTGCGAATCCGAGTACGCCTATGAAATGGGTTCCCTGCTTGTCTGCCCTGAGTGCGCTCACGAATGGTCTCCCGAAGAATCTCAGCCTGAGCCTCAGAAAATCATTCGAGATGCGGTGGGAAACATTCTGTCCGATGGCGACACAGTCACCATCGTTAAAGACCTCAAAGTAAAAGGCTCATCGGGATCGCTGAAAGTAGGCACGAAAGCTACGAATATTCGGCTAGTGCCTGAAAATGGAGATCACGATATTGATGCCAAAGTAGAGGGATTTGGCCCAATGATGCTCAAATCCAGTGTGGTCAAGAAGGCCTGATCTCATATTCGCCCTCGATTTGGGTTGAAATCCGACATAAATTAGACTGTCGGTATGAACAAAACCTACATGAAGAAATTTATTCCTGGAGCAATTGCAGGTCTTTTGACCCTTGCTTCCCTATCGGCTGCGGCACCTGCTTCAGCTACCACAACTCTTGACGCAACTGGCGCAACTCTCGATTTTTACAATGAAGACGGCATCTGGATGCCTGTTGGAGAGTCTCACCTTTACGAAGATGTTGTCACCATTGACGGAACAACTGTTGACGCAAGAATTACCCAAACCATTCTTGAAGAAAATACTGATCTTGAGGATGTAGACGAGTCACAGTCAGATGGAATCGACTCATTTATCTACGTAAATTGCGATGGTTGCGACACTGACCTTGTCTATAGCCCTGCAGACAACTTCAAGGGCTACGTTGAATACACACTTGAATTTTTTGAAGCTGGAACTGAGGATTCTGTAATTCTTGAAAACATCAGTTTCTACGTTCGCGACATTGATACCTACCAATACATCGAAGTTCTAGATCCAAAATCTTACGTGTTCGATGCTGCGACAAATCTTTCTGCTGTTTATCCTGAGGAAAAT
>JAPLBX010000014.1:2694-17342 GCA_026392535.1 Actinomycetota bacterium | reverse complement strand
TTGGCTCTGATGTTATTGATGTGAGCTATCCGGCACTTACCGGATATCCCTACACACCAACTGGACAAGCCAACTACACCAAGAAACTTCAGAACATGCTGATTGCTCTACCTAACAACCGTGGCCTCGGTGTCTGGTGGTGGGAAGGTCTTGCCACAACAGCATCATCAGGTTCAACTATCTTGTGGAATGGCGGAATGACTAACTCGGCACTTGTTAATACAGACCGAACAGCATTACCTGCTCTCATTCTGTTGGGTTTGAAGTAGTTTTAATATTTTCCAATTTAACTAATCTTAAAAACTCTACTGAGAGCATTTTGAGTGCACCTCAGCAAAAACCCGACTATCTCTAGTTATGAGCCCAGCGAGCTACCGAGCTGCTCCACCCCGCGCCATCGCCTTAGAGGCGAACTTGGGTGAGTTTAGTTGAGAGCGAGAGGGCGACCAAATTGGGGACTTTCAGCACTTGAGCGATGAATGGTGTGGGTAGAGAGTTTGGTTAATGAATTGAGCGCTAGGAGGCGTGTTATGGATGTCGAGCGACATGATGGAAAAGTTGTAATTGTTACTGGTGCTGGCAACGGTATTGGTCGGGCTACTGCTTTTCGTTTTGCATTGGAAGGTGCGAAGGTTTTTGCATGTGATGTGAATGAGGTGGCGATTGAAGAGTCAAAGAAGATCGCATTGCATGAGAGTTTAGACATTACATACTTGATTTGTGATGTGACGAAGCAAGAGGATGTTGATGCACTTGTTAAAGCTGCTGGCAATCGAATTGATGTATTGGCAAATGTTGCTGGCATCATGGATTTCTTTCTCCCGCTTGGTGAGATGGATGATGAAACTTTCAATCGCGTGATGGCAGTGAATGTTTATGGTCCGATGCGTTTGAGTCGCGCTGTGATTCCAGTGATGGAAAAGCAAGGTGGTGGTGCGATTGTGACTGTGGCATCGAAGGCTAGTTTGGGTGCTGGGGCTTCTGGTACTGCATACACAACTTCAAAGCATGCAGTTATTGGTTTGGTGAAGAGCATTGCGTATTACTACGGACCAAAGAAGATTAGATCTAATGCGGTTTTGCCAGGTGCTGTTGCAACTGCAATCGGTTCCACTGCAATGCCTAAAGTTCAATGGGCAATGGAGCGGGCACAACTATCAATGGCAACCATGCCACCGGCTGTGGCAGAGCCTGATCAGATTGCAGCTGTTATTTCATGGCTAGCAAGTGATGAAGCTTCCAACGTCAATGGTGCTTTAGTGAGTGCTGATGGTGGCTGGGCTTCTGCCTAGTTTTAAGTCGAAGTCAAATTGTCGAATAAGTGATGAACTAATTTCTTAGTTCATCACCATTCGATTTGAGATTCGCTGGGCTTCAGCAATAGCGGCTGCTAGTTTCTTTTGGGCAGTTCCGTATGCGGCCCAGTCATTGGTGCGCAGGGCTGCTTGGCCTTCGTTGTATGCCTTTTGAGCACGTGCGAGGGCTGCGTCTAGAAGTTCAGCATCAGTTTTGTTTCCAGTGTCTGGACCTGGATTTGGTTCTACTGATTCACCTAGTACTTGGCTTAATGCACTTGAAAGTGTGTCCGCCATAACTACTTTTTGACCGTATCCAACTTGCACTTTTCTTAGTAGCGGGAAGCCACCGGCACCGGATGATTCAACATAGATTGGCTGCACATACAAAATACCGCCGCCAACTGGCAGTGAAAGTAGATTTCCGAGCACAACATTTGATCCACCTTGGCGGAGCAATGAAAGTTGTGAAGAAATAGTTGCATCAGATTCAAACAAGTTTTGTGCTTGAACAGGACCTGGGATTGTGGTCTGACTTGGAAGTTGGAGCAACGTGATTTTTCCGTAGTCGTCACCGAAGTCAGAATTCACTGCCATGAATCCTGCAAGGGATGGCCGTTTTGCTGGCGCAAAGGTTGCAGTGATTTGGAAGTGTTGCTTTGTGTCTCCTGGCATCTTGATGTTCAAGTAGTAAGGAGGTTGAGGTAGTCCGCCAGTTGAGTAGGTTGGATCGTCAGGAACAATCCAAAAGTTTTCACCAGTGAAGAATGCCTTTGGATCACTGATGTGATATTTGCGCAAAATGTCACGTTGGATTTTGAATAAGTCTTCTGGGTAACGAATCTGTGATAGCAGACTGTCGCTCATCTGCGATTTGTTTTGCACAAGGCCAGGAAAAATTGCACTCCAAGCTTTCAAGATTGGATCTTGTTCATCCCACGCATAAAGTGTGACTGTTCCGTCATATGCATCAACTGTTGCTTTAACTGAGTTACGGATGTAGTTGATGTTGCTGTCGGTGGTGCGCTGTTGGAATGAGTCAGAAGTTGCATCAGCTAGTGATGTGGTCTGGCTGTATGGAAAGTTTCCGGTTGTGGTGTAACCATCAAGAATCCAAACGATGCGACCATCAATCACGGCTGCGTATGGGTCACCATCGAGGGTTAGCCATGGTGCAACAGCTTCTACTCGTTCTACTGGTGTGCGGTTGTAGAGCACACGAGAGTTGTCGGTGATTTGTTCAGACAACAAGAAGTTTGGTTCACCGAAGCGAGCAGCGAACAAGAGTTTGTTTAGTGTGCCACCGATTGCAACGCCACCTTTGCCGGTGTAGGTGGTGTTTTGTTGGCCAGATGGTTTTGAATCATCTGGGTAATCAAGTTCGATGTTTTTGCTTCCACCAACAATTGAGTATTGGGTTGATTCTTCACCAAAGTAAATGCGTGGTTCAGTGACATTTAGAAGGCCGGTTGGTGGCACATCGGATTCGAAGAATGCTGGTTGACCATCGACAGTGGATGTGTTGTCGTAGGCAGCAGCCAAACCAATACCGTGGGTGTAGATCAAGTGATTGGTTAACCAGTTTTGCTGTGATTCTGGAATACCTGAAAGATTAATTTCACGAACAGCTAGCAAAGCACCACGAGTCTCGCCACCAATTTTGTAACGTGCGACATCAAGGGTTGGGGCGAAAGAGTAGAAACCCTTTAGTTGTTGAAGTTGTTCGAAGGTTGTTGAGGCCACGTAAGGGTCTAGCAAACGAATATTCTGCAAAGTGGCAGCGTCCTTAGCCAAAATTGCTGAGTCGACTGTCTCGCTTCCCTCATAGCTTTGGTAGTTCACATTAGACAAACCGTATGCATCGCGGGTGGCGGCGATATTGCGCTCAATAAAAGGTGATTCTATAGTTTGCTCATCTAGCTTAACTTGAACTTGTTGCACAAATCCTGGCCAAACTCCACCGATCAATACTGAAGAGATGATTAACAGTGCACTACCAAGAATTGGTAGAGCCCAGTTCTTCATAAATACATTTGCCAAGAACAAGAATGCAACAACTAGTGAAATACCGGCCAAAATGTTTAGGGCTGGAAGTTTGATGTTTGCGTCTACGAATTTCATACCGGTGATCAGATCGTTTGTGGAAAGCACTAATGAAAAACGATCTAAGTAGTAACTCCAGGCGTAGAGTGCAAGAAATAGGCCAGTTGTGACTGCTAGTTGACGGCGGGCATCATCACTGAAGTTCATCTTCACGCGGTTGTTGTCTTGCGTGATCACACGGATATTGCCTTGCAGATAATGCAAGATAACTGCGAGAAGTCCACAGAGAACAACAATGGTGGAAAGGAAGCCGTTTAGCGAACGCAAGAATGGAAGTTCGAAAACGAAGAATGAAATATCTCGGCCAAATGTGGCATCTACTTCGCCAAATGGTTGGGAGTTTGTAAACAACAACCATTGCTCTGTTAAGGCTGCAAATGAAGATCCAGTGATAAGACCCAACACTGCAGGCACTAGCCAAGTGCCGAACTTGCTGACTTTAGAAAGCACTTCATTGATGCTCTGGGCATTTGGGCTTGATGATGGAACAGTAAATGCCGAACGATTGCGCAGTGAGTATCTGATGGTGAGGAATCCCGCTACAAGGCCTAGTAATGCACCTAAAACAAAAAGCTTGATTTTGGTAATCAATAAAGTGTCAAAAACTTGAGTGGCGCTGACTGATTCAAACCACATGCGATCTGTGATGAATTGTGCAACCGAAAGAAAGACCACGGCAATCACACCGAGGGTGATTAGCGTGAAAAGCAGGCTGCGGGATTTCTTTGCATTCAAACCATTGCTTGCATCTTGACCAAAATTGTAAGAATCATTACTCATAGGTTTACCGTATCAATCTTTCTTATTAATGGTCTTGTGAAGGGTCATGCCAGATTTGTGGGCTACTGCAGGTGGCCACATTGTTCTCCCAGCGCATGTTTAACGCCGAGATTGCCCCATTTATGCTTTCAACCGGAACGATTGCCATCTTTCCTGAATAGTCCTTTGGGACATCTTTGCAATTTTCCACTGGAATCAACATCATTTCTGCCCCAGAGTCAATTGCACCGCGAATCTTTTGTGGCAGTCCACCGATTGGGCCAACTTTTCCAAGTTCATTTATTTCGCCAGTGACTGCAATTGTGCGGCCACGCATGTAGTCCTCTTTAGATAGTTTTTCGATGATGCTAAGTGTGAAGTTGAGACCTGCACTTGGACCACCAACATCTTTGAGGTGCACCTGAATATCCATTGGCGCATTAACCTCTGAATAAACAGTTATCCCGATTACTGCTTGGCCTTTGCCATCATCAATAGTTTTTATGGAATAAGTTTTTTCAACTCCAGCGCGCAAAACGACAACATTGATTTTAGTGCCAGGGGTTACCGTGCTCATTGCCGATTTGATTTGATCGAAATTCTTTACTTCAACATCATTGAAGCTAGTTATGACGTCGTTAGCTTTCAATAATCCAGTTGCTGGTTTGTCTTTCCCAACTTGAGCAACTATCAAAGTAGTTGTGGTTTTAATTCCCAGGAATCCCATGGCTGCGGCAATCGCGTTGGATTCCGAGCTTGCAAACATCTGTTGGCCTTCGTTTTGAAGGTCTTCAGTTGATTGAGTATCTGGATACAAGAAAGCCGCTGGCAAAATGTGAACCGAATCGTCAACAACTGTGCGAAGTGCATCAATCCAAGTAAGCCGGCCATACGGACCGCCCCAAGAAGCGACTGTTAGGACAATTAGTTTTCCATTGGTTTTGAAAGTTGGATTTTCTGCAGTGTCTTCAACGCTCAAAAGCTCAGTGCCACCGATTTTTCCAAGTGAGTTGAAAGTCTGTCCAGCTTCTTCACGTACATATGGAAATGGGGCAAGCGCGGTCAGCATGAGCAAAACCAGCGCAAATGCGACGGTTGCAAGGTAGAGGCGGGAATTCTTACTAAAGAATCGCAAATTTAGTCCTGGTCCGAATTGAGCAAAATTCGAAACTCACGCAAGCTATTTACCCCAGCCTCAATGTTGGCGTTTGGATCGGCGTTCTGCCTGCGGCGTAGGAGGAAATAGCCAACAACGGTCGCTGCTACTGGTAGGACCAGCCACATCAGCGTGCCAAGAATTGTGAGCATTTGCACCCCTCTAGATAGGGCAAGGATACTGCGGAACTAGTTACCCGGCATTTGCATTGGCACGCACTAGCAGAACGTGCAAAGATTTACGTGCGATGAATCAGATTCCGTTCGGCTTTACCCCAGGAGATGGTCAAAACTTTGACCTCAACTCCCTTGGTGCGATGTTGCAACAAATCGGCGCCATGATGCAGCAAGCCGAGGGTGAAGGCGATGAAAACATCTCGTGGAAAACTATTCATGATTCTGCCCGCAATTCAATTTCCCAAAAGGGCGATCCATCTATTGGTGAAAACCAAAGCAATTCAGTACGTGACGCAATTGCCTTGGCCCAAGTTTGGCTAGATGAAGCCACAGACTTTCCAGCATCTAGTTTGAACTATGGTGCTTGGAGTAAAAGTGAATGGCTGGAAAACACTTTGCCAGCTTGGCGTCCACTAATCGAACCAATCGCTAAAGGTTTAGCTGAAACTATGTCTTCTATGTCTACCGACATGCAAGGGCTAGTTGGCAACGAAGAAGTACCTGCTGAAATGCAACAGATGTTGCAGCCAATGTTAGAGATGGCCAAGAAGATGGCTGCCGTTTCAACTGGAATGCAGATTGGCCAAGGATTGGCTGAACTATCTACTGAAATGTTGGGCGCGAGCGATATTTCCCTACCGCTTGCTCCAAACAACATTCCAAGTTTGCTCCCTAACTACATCGCTCAGTTCGCAAAAGATTATGAACTCCCTGTTTCGGAAGTGATGATGATGTGTGCAGTTCGCGAAGCTGCCCTTTGTCGTTTGTATTCTGCTGAGCCTTGGGTTGGTAATGAACTTGTCGATACGGTCTCTCGCTATGCCGCTGGAATTAGCGTTGACAAAGATCGAATTCGCGAAGTGATGCAGAGTGTGGATCCGAGTAACCCTGAATCCATGCAAGAGTTGATGGCCACAGGCGTTTTCGAGCCAGCTACAACCGAAGCTCAACAAAAAGCTTTGAACCATTTGGAATTTATGTTGGCTTTAATTGAAGGCTGGGTTAGCTTCACCGTGGAACGTGTGATTGCAGATCGCCTTGAGAATGCGGATAAGTTAATGGAGACGATGAGCCGCCGCCGAGCAAGTGGTGGGCCGGCTGAAAAGACCTTCTCAAATTTAGTTGGGCTCGAACTACGCCCACGCTTAATTCGCGATGCAACTACGTTTTGGAAATACATTCATATGAATAAAAATCGAACTGCTCGATAAATTCTCTTGATAAAGACTCTTAATAAAGATGCTCAATAAAGACTAAAGGGTCAGGTCCGAATCGGACCTGACCCTTTAGCAACGTTGCATTAAGTGTTAGGAAGCCTTAGGTAGAAACTTGAAGACCTTGGTGCCACACACTGGGCATAGACCGCGACCTTGACGACGTCCCTTTTCGTTAACCTCTACTTCAAGAGCCATAACAGGGGTGTCTTTCTTGCACTTCATGCAGCGAGCAGTAGTTTGAACGGTTTCAGCCACTGTTCCTCCAACTTTTTATTGGCAGACCACCGCATGGGTAGCGCCTGCGCCAGGATTTCTGAGCAGGCTCAAAGTAGCCCGAAACTAGGGTTCTTTGCATCATCGCCACACACTAGATGTACCAAATGTCCGATTAAATTTCCTATATTGCGCAAATTGTTAGCATTTAGAGAGGGTTTTGTGAGCTTTGGTGGGCAATCTGCCATTTATGACCCTAAGACCCCCAGCCACCTTTGAGCGGCTTAAATTCGATCCTTCGTGCCCTCGAGCATGGAAAAGCACCGGTGAACTCGTAATTGGCTTCACTGATTCAGCAAATTCAAAACCACTCGTGGTTACTTCGCATCAACGTGAGATTTCAACTTGGATTGGACTGCTCGATGGCAGTAGAAACATAGAAGACCTACTCCTAACTGGCAGTGCAATGGGTCTTGCACACTCATGGCTGCGCGAATTACTCGATGAGTTGATTAATGCTGGTCATGTTTACAGCGTTGAGAACGTTCCACTCAGTGGAAACTCCCCTCACTTAGCTACAAACCTACGATGTGATGCGCGCCTCATCGGAATTTCTGCACACAAACTAATCACCAAGCGTCAAAATCTTCGCGTATTAGTCGAAGGCTCAGGTCAAGCAGCGTTTGGTTTAGTAAATGCGCTGGGTGAAGTGCAAATGAATGTTGGCTGGCGGCCATTGAATAGCCAGCGGATTCGGGCAGAAGAAATTCCCCGTGACTTACCCGCAAAAGATTTCATAAATCAAAAATGGTCACAATGCGCAAAAGCTGTGATCTCTCCTCGCCTAGTTTTCGCAATGAATGAAAGCCACGACTTAGTCGAGTTAGAGAACTCCTACCCAAATGCGATTGTGGTGCCGGTCACTGTTCACAGTCGGCGAATGGCGATTGGTCCAATCCTTGGCGCAGTTAATTCAGTATGTGCTAGTTGCCTGCATGATTTAAGAAAACAAAACGATTCAGATTGGGCATTACTAACAGTCCAGGCTTTACATCAAAAGCGGGCATTGCCGATATTGAGCGAGCGGTGGCTTTTGAGTTTATTGTCGCTTTGCGTGAATATTGCGGTTGAGTTTGCCGATACTGATCAAGTTTTGGATTTAACAAGTAGTAGTTTGGAACTAGCGCCACCAAATCCGGTTTGGCAAAGCCGAAATTGGGCACTGAATAAATCTGGCGCTTGTGAACATTCCAATTCATTTCAAAATGCTTAATCAGCGATATTCGCCCACACTTATCCAGTGTCAGATATCCTCGAAACAATCTTGTCGCGAAGTTTGAAATTAGCGACTTTGCCACTTGGCATAGCAACTCGTGCAACTGCGTCTATTGGCAAACGAATCATCGGGGCTAATCCAGATTTGATTACTGCTGAATTGCAGGCAAAAACTGCTGAACAAATCTTTCAAACTCTAGGTGAGTTGAAAGGTGGCGCTATGAAAATGGGACAAGCCCTTTCAATTTTTGAATCTATGTTGCCTGAAGAATTTGCTGAGCCATATCGGGCATCGCTAACACGTTTGCAAGACTCTGCGCCAGCAATGCCAAATTCAACAGTCGAATCAGTATTGGTAAAGAACCTTGGTAAGGATTGGCAAAAACAATTTATCGAGTTTGACTTCAAACCAAGTGCGGCAGCTTCTATTGGTCAGGTGCACAAAGCCACTTGGCATGATGGCAGGCAAGTAGCTGTAAAAATTCAATATCCTGGAGCTGGCAAAGCTCTGGCTGCTGACATCAAGCAAGCAAGCCGCATTGCGCGAATGGTTGCCATAATCGCACCTGGCGTTGAAATCGAACCTTTGTTAGAAGAAGTTCAAGAACGCATGCTCGAAGAAATTAACTACAAAAAAGAAGCGCGGGTGCAACGTGCTTTTGTTGCAGCATTTGAGAATGATGCAGAATTCAGAATTCCACGCGTAATACTTGCAACTGAAAGTGTGTTGATTTCTGAATGGCTTGACGGAAAACCACTATCTAGGGTCATTGAATCGGGCACACAAGAAGAGCGAGATTGGGTTGGGCTTTTGTATGAAAGATTTTTGCTGTCTAGCCCAAGTAGATGTGGACACTTGCACGCAGATCCGCATCCGGGAAATTTCCGGATCACTACCGATGGAAAACTTGGCGTCCTAGATTTCGGTGCAAGCGCTCACCTACCTGATGGACTTCCAACCACTATGGGCAGATTGATGTCTATTTCGTGGAAGTAGACGCACAACAACTTCACGACTACCTAGCTCCATTTACCGACCCAGCACAAAGCGAAAACTTTAAGTTCAGTCGCGAATGGATGCGAGAAACTTTTGCCCGCGTAAGCGATCCCCGTCGACCTGATTTCACAATTGGCTTAAAACTTAATTTGCCGCCGTCTTATTTGATGATTCATCGAGTTTGGCTCGGTTCTATTGGTGTGCTTTCGCAACTTGAGTGCACTATTCCCGCCCGCGGCGAAGTCGCCAAATGGGTTCCAGGATTTAGTTCAATTTAGTCATGCTGGTTTGCAGCTATAACCAACAGCAATTCATTACCAATCACATCGGCCTTTGCAGAGTTGATTCCGTGGATATCGCTTAGGTCTTCAATTGCTTTTGGTTGGAATTCAGCTAAGGCTTCAATTGCAAGATCACTTAAAAGTAACCATGGGAGCATCTCGGCTTGTTTTGCATAATCTTCACGCCAAGATTTCAATCCAGTCTTTACGCTATCGCTGAATAGAGTTTTTTGACTGTCTTTTTCACATCGAGTGCATTTCTTTAAAGCAAGTTCGCGAACCTGATTGATTCCCCGATCGCACACCCGGCACTTTTCAACTTTGAATTCTGGACGAGTGGCAGGTTTAGAAACCTTGGCCTGATTGATAGGTGCGAAAAATACCTCTGCGGTGGTGCCGACAGAATTGAGAAACCTTGATGGGGCATTCTCATAGCCAAGCCGTGTTCGGGTAGTGGAGATGTGCACAGCTTGTTTAGCGCGGGTTATTGCCACATAAAAAAGCCTGCGTTCTTCTTCAATGTTTTCGGAAGCTCGTTTTGGATCGAATGGCAATATGCCTTCAACCGCACTTGGAATAAATACATGTTCCCATTCCAAACCTTTGGCAGTGTGGATAGTGCTGATTGTGACAGCTGCTGCCTGCGGGTCATGGTTTTCATTTGTGCGATGAGAAATTTCCGCGAAGTATTCTTCAAATCCCGCACTCGGATTATGAGACTTCAAGTCGGTCGCAACATTTATCAGGGCACTCAACGCTTCCCATTTGCTGCGCGCAGATTCTGAGGAATATTTAGGTATTTCAGTCCAGCCATGCAAACTCGCAACTTGTTTTACGGCTGCCACCAATTCAATGTCGGAACTCGCATACGAACCGACTCTTAGATCCAACAGCATCTGTTTAACTTCTGGACGTTCAAAGAATCTAGTAAGCCCACGCATTGTGTAAGGGATGTTCAATTCCTCAAAAGCCACTTCAAATACTTGAGACATGGAATTGATCCGAAGCAAAACTGAGATTTCACGCGGATCGATTCCCTTTTCAATTAATTCAGATATTTGCACTGCAATTTCTTTAGCTTCCACGACCTCGTCCGAATAATGCTTCAGTGCAACTTGGCCGGCATCTGTTTTGGCACTAATCATCGAACTTGGCGTAGGAGACTGAGTCATTAGGTTGTTCGCAACTACACATATTTGCTCAGGGCATCGGTAGGTGCGATTCAATTCAATTTGCAAGGTTTCGGGGTGGTTGCGCTTGAACTCTTGCAAATAGTTGGCCGAAGCCCCAGCGAATGTGTAAATGGTCTGAGCTGGATCGCCTACTACGCAAAGTTCATTTCGATTTCCAACCCATAGTTGCAGCAATGCATTTTGAAGTGGCGTGACATCTTGGAACTCATCGACAGTAAACCAGGTGTAACGGGAACGAACTTTTTGAAGCACATCAGGAAAATTTGAGAGCATCCCCAGATTTAGTTGCAAAATATCTTCGAAATCTAAAACTTGCTTGCGCTTTGTAAGGTCTGCATACCTTCCCCAAATGTCCACGATCATTTGACCAGAAATTTCATCAACTTTGCGATTTAGTTTCAAATAATTCTCGGCATCAAGACCAGAAGACTTTGCCCATTCAATTTCACCAACAACCGAGCGACGAGTGAAATCTGACAAAGAGATTCGCGCAGCAGTCGCTGCTTCTTCAACCAGTGAAGTTTTTGTGGAAATAACACTCCACATTTTCCCGCCAACAACCTGTGGCCAAAAATGTGATAGTTGACGAAGTGCAGTGGCGTGGAAAGTTGCCGCCGCCACTGGTGGAATCTTCAACCGAGACAAACGACCACGAATTTCAGAAGCTGCTTTGTTGGTGAAAGTTAAGGCCAAGCCAGTTTCTGCATCTTGAACTTTTGTCTCAATCGCGTAGGCAATTCGATTTGTGATTACTCGAGTTTTGCCAGATCCAGCAGTAGCAATGATTGAAACCCGACCGCGCACAGCTTCAACCGCTAGACGTTGATTCTCATCAAGGCCAGCAAACAGTGGGTTGTCGGTCATGGGGGCATCTTTCCACCCAAGCCTGCGGCAGCCCACCTGCACATTGAGCGGTAATCTCACGGGCGTGAAGAGCAATGTCAACCAAGAGACCCTGAGCGGATTAGCCCTAGGCAGGAGCCGTGCTGAGCGCTTAGCCGAGACTCGAGCCTTGGATGCGGCACTCCGAAACGATCTAAAGGTGCTCTTGGTGAACGGGCCTGAACTTGCAATGGCAAATAGTTCAACTTCAGCTAACTCACTGGCTTATGTGATGGCGCAGGAAGTTGAGTCAGTTGCATACCTCGGAAGTTTTGAAGGTGAACATTTTGCTGTTTGTTTAGATGCTGACGTTTCTGCAGTTGCAAGCAAACACGGATTTGAATGGCACTCTTTAAGAATTAATGGTGCCGATCTTTCAGATCTTGATGCAGGATTGGCAACTTCAGCAATTGCTTTGAATAACTGGCATCAAGCCCACACTCATTGTTCTCTTTGCGGCGCGGCAACTTTTATTTCTAACTCTGGTTGGACTCGTCAATGTCCCCAAGATGGAACTGAACATTATCCGAGAACCGATCCAGCAATTATTGTCGCAATCACAAACTCAGAAGACAAACTGCTTATGGCTCGTCAAGCTGTTTGGCAACCAACACATTTTTCACATGTTGCCGGCTTTGTTGAACCAGGTGAAACACTTGAGGCTGCGGTGGTGCGCGAAGCAATGGAAGAAACCGGAATCAAAATTGATTCCGTCACATACATGGGAAGTCAGCCTTGGCCTTTTCCTTCAAGTTTGATGTTGGCATTCACGGCCACCACTTCTGACAATCAAATTACGGTTGATAACGATGAGATCGTTGAGGCTTACTGGTATTCAAGAGCTGAACTTGTTGCAGCCTGCAAAACTGGAGAGTTGAGAATTCCATCCAAAGTTTCAGTTGCCCGCAAATTAATTGAACATTGGTACGGAAGCGAACTTCCAGATGAATGGTCAAGACCCTAAAAGTAGTTTTATGACTTCTTCACGACTTGGAAAAGTCTCTGGCGTAACAGTTTCATCTCGGGCTACGTAATAAAACGAAGCTTTGATATTTTCTAGTGGAATATTCAAAGAATCTGCCCAAGCCAACCGGTAAATGGCCAACTGCAATGTGTCAGCATTTGAAGATGAATTGGTCTTCCAATCAACTAATGTGTAGATGTCGCCATCTTTGTAAATCGCGTCGATTCGCCCGCGGACAACGTATCCACCTAATGAAATTGCGAATGGTGCTTCCACAATGTGTGGAACTGATTTTGCCCAGATTGAATTTCGGAAAGTCTCTTTGAATTTTTCGAGAGTCGGCAGATCAAATCTTTCAGGTTCGGTTTGATCCATGTTTTCCATGTCCGGCAAAGTTGCAGTGACACTGCCACCTTTAGCTTCATGTGCCCAATGCTCAACAAACGCATGGAAAGCAGTTCCTTGGGCAGCGGCTGGCGCAGGTTCGGTTGGCATTGGTCTGATTAGGTTTGCAACAAACGATTCTTCATCTTGCGCAAGTCTTTGGATTTGAGTCACGCTCAAACTTTCCGGCAAAGGAACAAAACGAGTTGGATTGTCATGCAATTTGATTTCACGTTCAATGGCCTTAATCGCCTTATCCCATTCATTTACCATCGTCGAAGCTGACGGGGCTTGCACCGACTGATTTTGCATCAGCTCTTTAACTCGATTTGCTGAATCTTGAATCCGTTTGATGGCAGGAGATTTCAATTCGATTGGCCATTCACCAGTTTCAACAACTTGGATTTTTTCTCCCTTGACTGGGACAACATCGTAGATAGCACCAATGCGAACAAGGCCTTCGGCGATTGCAGTTTCCATCAGTTTTGCAGACTCAAGAACTTCGTTAAAGAAGACTGATTGTTTGCGTTGTTTAGTAATTGAGGGATCAATTGCACTCGAGGAGATGAATACCATTTCTTCAGCACGTGTTAGTGCTACATATGCCAATCTGCGTTCTTCAAACGAATCTGCAAGTTTTCTAGCCTCGTCGTATTCCTCAATGTCTTCATTTGTCAGCTCGCGGCCACGAATTGGATATCTTTTTAAGACCAAATCCATTTCCTCATCGCGCAATTCGTAAGGAACCACCCAAGGGCTTGTGACCCAGTTATCGCTACCAGTGCTAACTGGGAAGATGCCTTCACTCATTTGTGGCAAACCCACCACCCGAAATTGCAAACCTTTGGATGAGTGGACCGTAATGAGTTGCACAGCACCTTCGTGCGCAACCGATGCGATCTCAATTGCGGTGTCGTGTTTTCGAGAATCATCAATCCAACGCAATAGGGCAAATAGATTTGATTCGCCATCAAGTGCGGTGAAGTCAGAAACCAGCGAGAAGAAAGCACGCAAGTTTGAATCCATGCCACGTTTAATTCGATTTGGTTCGGAGATTGATTCAATTAACAAACCACTAACGCTTGCAACCCGATATACGAAATGCTTTAGCGGATCACCGGCTTGAGCGCGTAAGTATTGAACTTCATGATTCAAATTCTTAATCCGATTGAAGGCTGCTTTCGATAAATCTGGATTACCGTTTTCAATAATGTCAGCTATTGCATCGCCATATGCGGTGTTTTCAGCGATGTCTCCGCCGGCAATTGCAGCCTCTAATGCGGTTTCTAAACCGCGCTCACCTTGAACGCGGGCGTCATACGCCATTGAGCTTGCATGTCTACCAATGATTGCTAAATCACGATTACCAATTCGCCAACGTGGTCCGGTCAACAGACGTACCCATGCCGAATTAGCGGCTGGTTCGGCTACTACGCGCAACATTGCAATCAGTTCAACAATTTCAGGGACTTCCAACAGATCCATCTTGGTTCGCACTTGAGCTGGAATCCCGGCTTCATTTAGGAACTTGAGTGCCCAAGCAATGCCTTTGCGCTTACGGAACAAGAGTGCAATTTCTTCTAATGGAATTCCGTTGGCTTCACAATCCCGAATTTCTTTAATTATCCAGGCAGCTTCCTCTTCGCGAGTTCGGAAGGAAGAAATGTGAAGTTTTCCATCTCCATACTTTGGATTCTTTGGAGCTTGAAGTGGTTTGAGCTCTGGGTGTGCATCTGGAAGGCGCAAACGATTG
>JAPLBX010000014.1:0-2680 GCA_026392535.1 Actinomycetota bacterium | reverse complement strand
CATTTGCGAATTCAACAATGTTCTTTCCATTTCGCTGAGTTATCGGTAAATCGAAAACATGGCCGTCTCCACCAGCCTTCGATTTGAAGTGTTTAGGGAAATTGGAAATGTTTTTAGAAGATGCGCCTCTAAAGCCATAAATAGATTGAAGTGGATCGCCTACTGCATTAACTGGGTGAGCTTCATTAAATATCTTCTGAATAAGAGTTCGTTGAGCAATCGATGTGTCTTGATATTCGTCAAGCAGCACCATTACATATTGTTCGCGAAGTTGAATGCGAATTGAATCGGCCTTATCAACAATTTCTAAGGCGAGGCGATTCATATCCGCATAGTCAAGTGCGTTATATAGCCGCTTATTGTCGCGAAATTCGCGCACTAGTTGGGCGTAGACAACTTGGGCTTGCCCTGTTTCTTTGAAATCGTTGTCTCCGTCAGGAATCAAAGTTTTGGAATCAGCAACAAGCTTGTTTCCAAATTTCTCAAACTCCTCAATAGATACATTCGAATCAGCAAGAGCATCATCAAGTTTCAAAATCCGATCGAGGATGTAGGAGAAAGAAACTTTGAGTTTTTCGAAATCGGCTGTTGAGCGTGAGATAGTGCGCGCACAAAGTTGTTGGCGGCGAACATCGGAAATAACTTGGTGGTCTGGCTCCACACCGACCAACATTCCGTATTGCTTTATCAACTGAGAAGCAAAGGAATGGTAAGTGGTTACAACTGGTTCGGCAGATGTATTTGTGTCTGGGGTTTTTACGCCAAGTTTGGTAAGGCTCTGACGAACCCGGGAACGCAATTCGCCAGTTGCAAGATTTGTAAATGTTAGACCTAGGATTTTTTCAGCTGGTACTTTCTCATTTGCCACTAGATAAACAACTCGAGCCGCCATCACAGCTGTTTTACCTGAGCCGGCACTTGCAATAATCACACCTGGATCTAGTTCAGCAAACACACCAGGTTTTACTTCAGCGGTTATGGCAGCCAATTGCTCATCGAGGAAATCGATTCCCATGACAGTTGCGATGTCTTTGCCTGAATAATTCTTCTTTTCAGTCATTAGTCGATCACCTGCACACCGGTAGGTTGAATTGGACATGCAATTTTGATGCTGCAGAATTTGCAGGCATCCCCTTTAGTTGGTTTAAAGTTTTCAGCTCGAACTATTTCTGCTGCAGTGAACAAATGATCTTCAATCCAAGGTTTCTCAGTGTCCATGGCCGCTTGAGTTCGCAGAAGTGGGCCTGGTTTTTCAACGCCCTTGGATGTTCCTTCTGGCAGTCGAACACAAATCAAAGCTGCGCCTTCGGTTTTGATTGGTTTTTCTAGTTCAATTAATTGATGATGTTCGACAAAACCTTTTTGCACGGCGTATTGATATAAAGCCAACTGCATATTTTCTAAAGTCTTATTCGTATTGGGTGCAGTTCCGACTGTCTTAATGTCCGCGATGTAGACACCGTTGTCATTGCTAATCTCCACAATGTCGATTTGACCCTTGATGCGGAATTTCTCAGTAACACCAGCTGCGCTAGTTAGTTCTAGATGATCATCAAAATCTATTTCAGCTGCAACGAACTTGCGACTGCTGTTTTCTCGCCAATGCAAGAACCTGCGAATACATTCAACCGCGTTCTTCTTCTCACGAGCAGCATCAAACTCAGAACCAAATTTAACTTTGTCCCATATCTGATCAATTCGAGCAGCAATAGTTTCAAGTGAGTCATCAATTTCTTTGTTGAACACTCCCTCAGCCAAAGCGTGAACGATTGAACCAAAGTTCATCGCCGTTGAAGTAGATTCTTGAGCAAACGCTCGATCTTGCATAAACCAACTTAGTGAGCAGTCATGGATTTTCTGCAATGACGAACCTCGAACATAGACCGGGCCATCAACTCGATCAATTGGTTTGTCATTTTCAGTTAGTTCTACTGTTCCCCACCAACTGTCTGGATTCGCACTTGGCACATAACTTTCACCTTTGGCAGTCTTTAGGTTTGCAAGGTGGGCTAAACGTGCTTCAGCTGCTTCACGCAATTCTGGAGTGACTACGTCGGAATTTTCGGTCGCAGCGATTCTTCGCAATTGGGCAACAAGCCCTTGCATGGAGTATCTGGATTCATTGAGAATTTCCCGCGACCTTATTGCAACTGGTACTTCATTTTGAACTTGAACGTCATTTGATTTCTTTTCATCAATCATGTTGGAGATGAAGCGAGATGCAACCCGACCTTGTTCGGGGTCGGCTGCTGTTGAGGAGACAAACAGTTTCTCTTTTGCACGTGTTATGGCAACATAAAACAGTCTGCGTTCTTCTTCAACGATTACATGTCGCTCAATCTGTTTGGCGATTTCATCTCGAGTTAAGCGCTCAGGTTCGAGAATTGAGTTTCGCCGGCGCACATCAGGCCAAGTTTCTTCATCGGCGCTGCAAATGAAAACTGCATTCCACTCTAAACCTTTTGCGCGGTGAGCGGTCATAAGTGCCACTGCGTCAGGTTCGAAAGCGCGCAAAGTTGGTTGGGCTGGAACTAAGAGGTCTTTGACTTCTGCAACAAATGTAGAAATACCGCGAGCTTTTCCTGGAATTTTGCTTTGAGCTTTTGAAAGTTCCATCAATGTGATTACTGCGTCTAAGTCGTGGCCTGCTTGAGTTGATTGAACATCACCTGAAAGCGCT
>JAPLBX010000177.1:2035-2604 GCA_026392535.1 Actinomycetota bacterium | reverse complement strand
TATTCCTCCAGATGGGTGATTTAGCCTTTGGTGGCGCAAGACATCTGCCTGAGGCATCCAAAGACCGCGCGAGGCGAGGTAACTTTCAACTAAAGTTCCCTGAGCGGTAACAGATGAATCCCAGACTGACAGGGCGTAATTGGTACGCTTTTGGTCGTCTATAGCGGTGCTGTTTAACGTCTGCCTTACAAGCGTTCTTGAGATCTTTTGAGAAGTACCTTGAGCCCACAGCCCCATTGCCTTCAGGGAGGCAACTACCTCATCCCTCTGACATCCCGTAAAACACCGAACCCATACACCGCCGTTCGCGCTATCTCGAAGCGACAGGCTTGGATTTCTGTCATCGTGGGCAGGGCAACGTGCGGACCAGCCACGACCTGCCTTGCGCCCACCTAGCGCAATTGCAATTGATTCGGCGTTCATTTTGCGACTCGGCTGGAGGTGGGATCGTTAGGCACTACATCTGTTATTTCGTGCTTTGTGCCTAGCTTTTCATGTGGGGTCACGATAGCAAATACGTCTGAAGCTCTCCATACTGTAACCCGTGGACTTAGTTTGACCGGCTGCGG
>JAPLBX010000177.1:911-1996 GCA_026392535.1 Actinomycetota bacterium | reverse complement strand
TGTGCCTGTCTTGACTCCTGCCCACCATGCAGAACGAGATACCGGAATAATCGGCGCAACGGGAGGATTTGAATTACGGTCGCCAAGAATTTGGCGCAATCTGAGCAATGCCGTTTCTGGAAAACTGATCATCTGATACGCTCCTTTGAAGTCCGATCTCGGACATTGGCGCGTATTTTGTTTCTAGTTCTTGACTGGTGGTGCTTATACGGAAATCAGAAAACCGTATGCGGTTTTGAATGGCTATTTTTCTCGTCTTTCAAGTGCTTGGGGTATTCGTTTTAACCATCGCCCTACGGTATCAGGATCGACTGGTGCGCCAATTTCCTCAGTAAGCTTAGCAATTTGGGTGGCGGCACCATGTACGTTGGTCTTAATGGCTGAGTTTTTGCAGAGGGCTTCGATGATGATTAGCAGCGTATTCTGCGCGCGAGCGTCAAGAGCTTTCTCTGGTGGAATTTTGGGTTTCATGAGTTCCTCCTTTTTCGGCTCTTGAATCTGTTGCATCCATGGAAGTTCTGCAAGTCTAAGCACCATGAGTTTTGACCTCCAACCCTGGGGTGACCCCGAAATCTGATCATACGGTTCAAGCCGATCATCGATGAGAACCCGGATTTCTTCTATCGCGAGCAGTTTCTCTCTAGAAACTTTAATCTGATAGTTTTCGACTCCATCATTTGCCATGCCGAGCGCGCGGCGTGTCTCCCATTCGTTATCTTCCTTAAGGGCGTAGGGATTTACCCCACAATACAACGCGGCAAACTCTGCGGCAGTCCACCGCAATTTCGCCAGCCAGTAAGCAATAACTTCCCCATCTGCTTCTGGCTGTTTAGGTATTATTGGCATGTTCAGCTTTTCAAATTTTTTGCAGAATGTAGGAATAGTCTCTCTACATCAAATAGATCCACTTAAATTAAATGCTACTTTTTTACCTACTGGTTGGCATACTGAGATTCACACCAATTGGCGTACCACTGCACCATCTCGACACGCTCCTCCCAGAAATCAGTGCGCAAATAATGCCGACGAACTGAGTTGGCGACGGTGTGATCAAGCTGGCGTTCAATCGCATCTGCGTTAAAGCC
>JAPLBX010000177.1:0-876 GCA_026392535.1 Actinomycetota bacterium | reverse complement strand
CAGAACATCGGTCATTAGGCTCCGGAACCCGTGTAGGGTGTACGCAAATCCCATCCGATGCATCGCAATACGTAGCGAGTTTTCTGCGAGATGACCGTCCTTTCCGTGGCTGGCGAACACCACGCTTTCCTCACCATCGTAGGTTAGCTCATATAGCTGACTCAACTCATTAACAAGCTGGTCGGGCAAGGGAGTCTTGAACTCCCGGCGCAGCTTCATACGGATCGCGGGAACCGTCCAAGTCCCAGTCTCCAGATCGATTTCACCCCATAACGCGCCGCGTATAGCGTAGTCACGGAGTCCGGTATACAGCGCAGCAAAGATTGCAACTCTAGTTACTAGTCCAACTCCGGACTCATCCAGCGCTTGTAAAAAATGTCCCAATTCCGCCTTGGGCAATGCAGCAAATGGCTTGTGACCGACGGGTTTTAATAAGGACGACCGTGCCAGATCACTGGCAGGATTCGTTTTACATCGATGACTATCTTTGCCGAAGCGGAAGACTTGCGAGGCAACTTGCCGCGCTCTACGGGCTGATTCTGGGGTGTTCTTGTAACACTCTCGCAGTACTTGTAGCAGCATTGGCTCAGTGATTTCGTCTGCTGGCAGAACCCCGAGTTTGGGTAGTAGATACCGGCGGAGTAAGCCCTGATTGCGTTCGAGATGGTTCGCAGCCCAATCTGTACGGTTATGTTCTATCCAATCGTGGGCAATCGCACCGAAGGTACTCTGATCCGACTCGATGCGGGCTTGGGTGGCGATTTTTCGGTCGAGCGAAGGATTTCTGCCACTAGCCACTAGGTCGCGTGCAAGAGTAGTTTCTCGACGTGCATCAACCAAAGAAAGGTCAGGATATTGACCTAGCGAGTAGGTCGA
>JAPLBX010000042.1:8242-18532 GCA_026392535.1 Actinomycetota bacterium | reverse complement strand
GGCACAGGTTGCCCATATCGCGCGAGATCCGCTGGATCCGCTCTTTGACGATGATGTCTGGCGTAGCCAGCTCAAACGTAAAGACACCGAGATCAAGCGGGCGCTGCTGGATCAGACCCTTGTGTCAGGAATCGGCAACATCTACGCAGATGAGGCGCTTTGGCAGACCAAGCTCCACTACCTAACCCCAGGCGCACGATTGAAAGAATCTAAGGTCCGAGAGACATTGGAAGCCTTAAGGCAGATCATGCAGAGGGCCATTGCAGCCGGTGGCACATCCTTCGATGAGCAATATGTGAGAGTAAATGGCGACAGCGGCTGGTTTGAGGTGGAACTAAACGCCTATGGTCAAGAAGGCGAGCCCTGCGCCCGCTGTGGGCGGCAAATCGTGCGTGAAGCATGGTCCAATCGCTCATCACACCGGTGCCCCCGTTGCCAACCTGCTCGAAACCTCGGTGGGTAGGGTTTGCCCCTAATTTGGACGCGGTGGCCTAGGGAGCGTGAGCGGTGTATCTCAAGAGTTTGACCCTAAAAGGGTTTAAATCTTTTGCATCCTCAACGACCCTTGAATTTGAGCCTGGCATCACATGTGTAGTTGGTCCGAATGGTTCTGGTAAATCAAATGTGGTTGATGCCCTTTCATGGGTAATGGGCGAGCAAGGCGCAAAATCTCTTCGCGGTGGCAAGATGGAAGACGTAATCTTCGCTGGCACCGTCGACAAAGCTCCACTTGGTCGAGCCGAAGTAATTCTCACCATCGACAATTCAGATGGCGCGCTACCTATTGATTACACCGAAGTCACGATCTCTCGCATCATGTTTCGAAACGGTGGATCCGAATACGCAATCAATGGTGAACATTGCAGGTTGCTAGACATTCAAGAACTTTTATCAGACTCAGGCATTGGACGTGAAATGCACGTCATAGTTGGTCAAGGTCAACTTGATTCAATTTTGCATGCAACTCCAGAAGAGCGACGCGGATTTATCGAAGAAGCTGCCGGAGTTTTAAAACACCGTAAGCGCAAAGAGAAAACTCTTCGCAAACTAGAAGCAATGCAAAGTAACTTGCTTCGTCTAAATGACTTAACCTCCGAACTGCGTCGCCAGTTAACACCACTAGGCAAGCAAGCTGAAGTCGCGCGTCGCGCCCAAGTGATTCAAATCGATGTCCGTGATTCAAAGTCCCGGTTGTATGCAGACGACTTGCTTACTCTTATGACTGCACTAGCGGCTGAAGTAGCTGACGAAACTGCATTGCGTGAACGTAGAACTGAAGTTGAAAGTTCTCTGTCTGACTTGAAGTCACGCGAAGCAGTGCTAGATGCTGAAATTCGGGCGGATGCTCCACTAATTACTAAGGCACAAGAAAATTGGTTCAAACTCTCTGGTTTACGCGAACGTTTCATCAGCACTTCCACTTTGGCTCAAGAGCGAATCCGCATGCTTTCACCAGTCGAGGAAGAAGTAGTTGGCCGCGATCCTGAAGAACTAGACAACGAAGCCCGCAGTGCTCGCATTGAAGCTGAAACCCTTACCGCCGATGTTGAATCTGGCCGCAGCATTTTGTTGGATTCCACCAAGACTCGCAGTGAATCAGAAGCAGCTTTGGCAGAAGAAAATCGCCGCATTCAAGAAATGCAGAAGATTGCAGCAGATCGCCGTGATGGCCTGACCCGACTTGCGGGACAAATCGAAGCTATGAAACAGCGAATTGAAACTCGCAAGAATGAAATTGAAAAACTTCGCGGACAAATTTCAGGTGCAAAAGAACGTGCCGGAAATGCCCAACGTGAATTTCAAGCGCAAGAGGGAAAGATTTCTGGTCTTTCTGCAGGTGAAGAAAACCTGGATGCTGATTACGAAAAATCTTATCGAGAATTCCTTGATGCTGAAACTGCACTTTCACACTTACAACGTGAAGAGGTAACTGCAGAGCGAGATCGAGCCACCCTCACTGCACGAATCGAAGCACTTGAAATGGCTGCATCAAAAGCTGGTGGAAGTACCGCTCTTCTTGCAGCAAGCGAGAAAGTTTCGGGAATTCTCGGAACAGTTGCAGCCTTAATCTCAGTCAAGAGTGGCTACGAAGATGCGGTAGCAACCGCACTTGGAGATTCGGCCGACGCAATTGCTGTTTCCAGCGTTGATTCGGCACTAAACGCTATGAAGCTTTTGAAAAATGATGCAGCTGGCCGAGCTGGTTTTGTAATTGCCGAAGCAAATGATGTGGGTGAAGATCTAGTAGGTCGTCGACTTCCAGACGGCGCAGTAATGGCAATTGATGTGGTTGATTGCAATGAATCTTTGCGCAAATCATTAAAAATCCTTTTGCGCGGAGTTGTAATCGTTGATGATCTAGAAATTGCACGCCAGATTGTCTTAGAACGTCCAGCCGCAATCGCTGTAACCAAGTTTGGTGACATTCTTGGCCGAACTAGCGGTTCTGGTGGCTCATCAACTGCAACATCACTATTGCAAATACAAACAGCAATAAATGATGCCAAAGCAGCTCGTGACAAAGCAGCTCACGATGTTGAGCGTTTGAAATTCGAGCAAATCGCTGCCACTGAAAAACTTAAAGCTGCCCAAAAAGCATCTGATGCAACATTGGCAATTCTGCACGATTCAGATGCCCACTTTGCTGCAGTAGCAGAATCTCTTGGCCAATTGAGTGCCGAAGTTAGAAATGCGAATGCCGAAGCTGAGCGTTTAGAGAATGCAGTTGCGTCATCTGAATCAGCGATAACTGCAGACGAACAAAGTCTGACTGAACTAAACACGCGCCTTACAGCTGCTGAAAATTCAACCGATGATTCTGACCCAGACACAACACTGCGAGATGTTTTGGCTGCCGATGTGGAAATGCAGCGCCAGAAAGAAGTTGATGCTCGTTTGCAAGTTCGCACAAGTGAAGAGCGTCAACGGGCTGCAATTAGTCGATCGGAAGAACTTGAACGTGCTGCCCGGGATGAACGCGAAAGCCGCCGCCGCTTTACTGAGCGCAAAGAACGCAGAGCTCGCGAAGTATCCGTTGCTTCAGCAGTTGATAAGGGTGCCCAAATATCACTTTCTTGGTTGGAAGTTGCCCTCGAAGAAGCTTCCATTGAGCGCACCCAAGCAGAACTTGCTCGAGATGCTCGCGATATTGAAGTTGGGCAAGTTCGAACCCAAATCCGCGATTTGTCAGCAGAACTCGATCGCCTTGTAAACGATGTGCACCGCGATGAGATGGCTCGCACCGAACAACGTTTGCGAATTGAAAATCTTGAAAATCGAATCGCAGAAGAACTTGGTCTTGATGCTGAAACTTTGATTGCAGAATTCGGACCAAACCAACTTATTCCACCAACTCCTCCGGCACCTGGTGATGAAGTAGATCCACAAATCAAAGAATGACCTGATGTCAATTATCAAAGATGTTGATGAGCGAGTTAAAGAAGTATTAACTCAGGCATACGAAGACACTGCTAGAGAATTCGAATTAATCTTTGCGCGCCTATTCCCAGGTGGTGAAGGCCGATTAGTTTTGACCAATCCTGAAGACCTGTTGGTATCTGGAATTGAAGTTGAAGCTCGGCCACCAGGAAAGAAACTAAAGCGCTTGTCCTTGCTATCTGGTGGTGAACGTTCGCTAACTGCAGTCGCATTCCTAGTAGCAATCTTTAAGGCCCGCCCAAGCCCGTTCTATGTAATGGACGAAGTTGAAGCGGCTTTGGACGATGTGAACCTCGGTCGTTTAATTGATGTGATGAAAGAACTTCAAGACAGCTCGCAGCTAATCGTAATTACTCACCAAAAGCGCACTATGGAAATTGCAGATGCACTTTATGGTGTGACTATGCGTGGCGATGGTGTATCAGCAGTTATTAGCCAACGGCTTTCAGAAGTCCAAAGCGAGTTTTAGTCACCATGTTGCTCAGAAGGTGGAAGAAGAATCAATCTTCTACTGACAGTGTCCATGAAAGTTCTTCACAAGAAACTCCAGCACAAGAAATCCCGGTATCAGAATCTTCAAATCTAGGTAAAAAGATATCTTGGAAAAGTTCAGCACTTTCATCTATGTTCAAATCTGCATTTGGCAAAACTGACGAAGCAGCACTAAGTGACATTGAAGAAGCATTATTTATGGCAGATGTAGGTGTTGATGCAACAACTCAGATTTTAGATCACATTCGCAAGACTGCAGGACGTGGTGCGAATTCCGATAGTTTGCAAAATGCAGTGCGGACTGTGCTGTTAGGAATTTTGGCGGAACATCCTGATCGAAGTCTTGGAATTAATGATGATGGACAATCTGTGATTGTTATCGTTGGAGTAAACGGAACTGGTAAGACCACCACAGTTGGCAAGATGGCTTTTCAGTTTAACCAATTGGGAAAGAAAGTTGTGGTTGGTGCAGCCGACACTTTTCGGGCCGCTGCTGCAGATCAATTAGAAACTTGGGCATTGAAAAGCAATGCAACGATTGTGCGGGGCGTTGAAAATAGTGATCCAGCCTCGGTGGCGTTCGACACTGTGGCAAAAGGTGTTGAACTAGGCGCGGATGTAATCATTGTTGATACTGCAGGACGGTTACAGAACAAATCCACACTCATGGAGGAGCTGTCCAAGGTGATCCGAGTCATCGAACGCAAAGCTCCGGTTACTGAAACTCTTCTCGTCCTAGATGCAACCACCGGCCAAAATGGATTGAATCAAGCTGAAGTTTTCGGCCAGAGCGTGAACCTGACGGGCATTGTGCTCACAAAATTTGATGGTACTGCCAAAGGTGGCATTGTTTTTGCCGTCCAGCAGCGTCTTGGGGTGCCAGTGAAGTTAGTTGGTATTGGCGAGAATGCAGACGACTTAATTTCCTTCAATGCCATTGAATTTGTCGATTCGCTACTCTCATAATTGGCTATCTTGAAACATTCGTAACATTCAAGATACAAACCTTTTACACAAAACCCTGTTCTGTCACACTCTCGCAACCTATTTAGACCCAAGCCTGAAACACATAACCGCCATATTTTGCCCGTACTTTCCACTACATAAGAAAGCGGGTGCAAAATGCCGGAACTAAATACCGGTGATACCGCCTGGGTATTAGCGAGCGCCGCTTTGGTTTTGCTAATGACTCCGGGTCTTGCCTTTTTCTACGGCGGCATGGTTAGAGCTAAGAGTGTCCTCAACATGATGATGATGTCTTTTGCTTCGATTGCTGTTGTTAGCGTCCTTTGGGTCTTCTACGGTTACTCACTCGCCTTTGGTAACTCTGGAAGCCCTTGGTATGGATCATTTGAATTGTCGGGTTTATCAAGCGTCGTTAATGACTTAACTGCGAACGGTGCTATTTATCCAATCCCAGTACTTGCATTTGCTGCTTTCCAACTTATGTTCGCTGTCATAACTCCTGCACTAATTTCTGGAGCAATTGCCGATCGCGCAAAGTTTGCAACTTGGGTTGTCTTTGTTGCAATCTGGGTAACGGTTGTTTATTTCCCAGTTGCACACTGGGTGTTCGATTTTGGTGGCAGCGATGCAACTGGCGCTGGCTATTTGGCAGGCAAAGGTGTTCTTGACTTTGCTGGTGGCACTGCAGTTCACATTAATGCTGGTGCAGCTGGTTTGGCACTTGCTTTGGTGCTTGGAAAACGAGTTGGCTTTAAAAAGGAACCAATGCGCCCACACTCACTTCCGCTTGTGTTGCTTGGAGCAGGTTTGCTTTGGTTCGGTTGGTTTGGTTTCAATGCTGGATCTGCACTTGGTGCAAACGGAACCGCAGCAATTGCATTTTTGAATACTCAAGTTGCAACAGCCGCTGCATTAGCTGGTTGGTTGATTGTTGAAAAGATTCGCGATGGGCATCCAACTTCACTCGGTGCGGCATCCGGAGCAGTTGCAGGTTTAGTTGCGATCACTCCGGCGTGTGCATTTGTTGCTCCTTGGGCTGCTGTTGTCATCGGATTGATTGCAGGCATTCTTTGCGCACTTGCGGTTGGATTGAAATACAAGTTCAACTACGACGACTCACTTGACGTTGTTGGTGTTCACTTAGTTGGCGGTTTATGGGGAACGCTTTCGATTGGCTTCTTCGGAACCACCGCAATCACTAGCTGGGGTGCAAATGGTCTCTTGTATGGTGGCGGAACTGAATTACTCATCAAGCAAGCAACAGGTGCATTAACCGTGTTGGCTTACTCTTTCACTGTCACTTTGATTATCGGATTCTTGCTTGAAAAGACAATTGGTTTCCGCATCAGCCGTGATGAAGAAGTTGAAGGTGTTGACTTAACTTCACATGCTGAATCAGCATATGAAATTGATAACCGAGCCGGTGCTGGTCTTGGTGGAATTCTCACAAGTATTCGGTCGGAGGGCTGACATGAAATTAATTACTGCAATCGTTAAGCCATTTAAATTAGATGAGATCAAAAGCGCCTTGGAAGGTCAAGGAATCAATGGTCTCACTGTCTCTGAAGCTAGTGGTTTCGGCCGTCAACGTGGACACACAGAGGTTTACCGCGGCGCTGAATACACAGTGGATCTAATTCCAAAAGTTCGAGTCGAAATTTTGGTTGATGACGCAGACGTCGACAAGGTATTAGATGCCATTGTTGCCGTTGCGCAAACTGGTCGAATTGGTGATGGCAAGGTCTGGGTTATCCCAGTAGAACAAGTCATCCGAGTTCGCACCGGTGAACGCGGTTCTGCTGCACTCTAAATTCAGTTTCGAAGAAAAAACAGTTTCGAAGAAAAAACAGTTTTCGAAGTCATTTTCCTCTGGTTGGGGTGGAGAAATCCACCCCAACCCTCTCCTTTATATGTGCGCTCCTGTGGTTATATGCACTCGTTGTTTATAGTTGGTTGATATGTTTCTAGAAAACCGCAAACTCTTGGTCGGTGCCGATGTGGTGCCGTCCAAAGAAAATCGCATTGCTATCACCGAAATAACCGACGAGTGGTTGAGTTCACTTGCAAAAGCTGCCGGTTTCGACAAACTTAAAGTGGCCTTGGTAGCTGTTGGCGGCTACGGAAGAAAAGAATTATGCGCGGGCAGCGACTTAGATATTTTGTTATTGCATCACCAAGCAGAAAAACCTGAAGAAATAGCTCGGCTTGCAGATGCAATTTGGTATCCAGTTTGGGACTCTGGGATTTCACTTGATCATTCGGTTCGCGATGTCTCACAAGTACGTCGGATGGCGAGTACAGATTTCAAAGTTGTCTTGGGATTACTCGATGCAAGAGTGATTTATGGTGACGAACAGTTGCTCAACGAAGTTCGAGCAAGTGTGTTAGCAGATTGGCGCTCGTTTTCGCAGGAAAGACTGCTTGAACTGCAACAAAGTGCAATGGACCGAAAACAAAGATTTGGGGATATTGCACATTTACTAGAGCCAGACATTAAGGAAAGTTATGGTGGTTTGCGTGAAGCCACCATTTTGCGATCTATTGCTGCAAGTTGGATTACCGATGTTAATCGAGAAAGAATAGATGAAGCTCATCAAACTCTTCTTGATGTGAGAGACGCCTTACATCGGGTCACTGGACGTTCAACTGACAAAATGACAATGCATGAACAAAGAGATGTTGCAAAACTATTAGGTCTGGAATCGGATGATGTTTTGTTGCGGAAGGTTTCAATGGCTGGTCGTGCGCTTGCTTATGAATCGGACATGGCATGGGCTCGAGTCCAAAAAGTAACGACCAAGAAGTCTTTGTTTAAATCTAGGAAAATTGCTAAAGACTTTCGTGCCCCTTTGGCTGATGGGGTAGTAGTTCAAGATGAAGAAGTTGTTCTCGCAAGAGATGCAAACCCGGTCACTGATTCTGGTTTAGGTTGGCGAGTTGCAGCAGCAGCTAGTCAAGCTGGTTTGCCAGTTTCACAAGCAACTTTGAGTCGGCTGAAAAATGAATTAGCGCCAATGCCAAAACCGTGGCCGAAAGAAGCACTTAATTCTCTGGTTTCCTTTTTAGGTTCTGGCCCAGCGCTAATACAGGTTTGGGAAGCTTTCGATCAAAATGGTTTGATAAATGATCTACTTCCACTTTGGCAACCAATGCAGGCAACACCTCAACGAAATGCTTTACATATTTACACAGTAGATCGGCACTCGATTGAATGTGTAGTCCAAGCATCCATCTTGAGCCGAATGGTTTCTAGACCCGATTTACTTCTAGTTGGCGCACTTTTTCATGACATTGGTAAGCCACATGAAGGAGATCACAGCATTGTTGGCGCTGAATTGATGAAGGAAATCGCAGTGACTCTTGGTTTCAATGAAGTTGATGCTGAAACTCTTTGCGAAATGGTTCGCTTGCATCTTTTGATTCCAGAAGTAGCAACAAGGCGAGACTTAGAAGAGCCAGCAACAATCGACTTGGTGGCAAATCAAGTTGTGGATCTGAATCTACTTGAATTACTTCACAACTTAACAATTGCTGACTCGAAGGCAACTTCAGAACACACTTGGAGCGAATGGAAAGCCAGCTTGGTTTCTCAATTAGTAGCCAGAGTCGAGGCAAGATTTGTTGGGAAGGAATTACCAAGTTTCCAAGGACTAGAAACCACATTCCCATTCACACCAAGCAAAGAGACTGAGATTTCAGTTGTGAACGCGGGTTCTCAAAGTGACATCTTTATTGCTACCGAAGACCGGGTGGGATTGGTGGCTGATGTTGCGGGAGCACTCAGAGTTCTGCGCCTAGATATTAAGTCTGCTCAGTTTGAAACAACCGAAGGTATTGCTCTTCAGCATTGGCAGGTAATTCCATTGTTTGGTGATGCACCCGAGACTAAGAAAATCATTCTTGAATTACAGATTGCAATGAACAATCCGGAAATGGTTTTTAAAGCAATGCAAAAAGTGAAGTCACCGCGGGTTCAGCGAGGATTTACTCCACCAAAACCGCGTGTGAGATTTGTTGATGGTGCATCTAGTCGTTCTGATGTCTTTGAAGTTCGGGCACACGACGAATCAGCTCTATTGCACCGGATCGCCCAGATTGTTGCGATGGAGAAGTTAACTATAAACGCGGCTCGAATCGACACCATCGGTAGTGAAGTAGTAGACGTTCTATACCTCACAACCAGCACCGGTGGTCGGCTAGATGAAACAACAAAAAGTGGGCTGATATTTAAAGTTGAGGCTGAACTCCTAGAACTTATCAACCTAGACCCAAGCTAGAAAGGCTGCCTTTACCATTAGCCCCTATTTCGGAGGCAAATGTGTTTGATCAATTATCAGCGAGACTAACCGCTGCGGTCAAGGGCTTTCGGGGTAAGGGAAGAATCACTGAAGCAGACGTCGATGCGGTTGTAAAAGAAATTCGGACTGCCTTACTTGATGCCGACGTCGCACTGTCAGTAGTCAAAACTTTCACCGAACGAATTCGCGAACAAGCTATCGGGCTTGAACTTTCTAGTTCGCTCAATAAAAGTTATTCATCAAGAATTAGTCCAGATTTTGGGTGGTGACTTAGAAACCGAGGGTGGTGCACGCCGACTTCGATTCGCGAAGAATCCACCGACAGTAATCATGCTTGTCGGTCTGCAAGGTGCCGGTAAGACAACTCTTGCAGGCAAACTAGCCAAATACTTAAAGTCTCAATCCCAAACACCAATCTTGGTAGCCGCCGACTTACAACGCCCTAACGCAGTGGATCAACTAAAGGTTGTGGGCGAACGGGCTGGTGTTCCGGTGTTCGCCCCAGAGCCTGGCAATGGAGTTGGCGATCCGGTTAAGGTTGCAAAAGCTGCAATCGAATTCGCAAAGCAAAAACAACACAGCATGGTGATTGTTGATACCGCTGGCCGACTTGCCATAGATGAAGACTTGATGAATCAAGCGCGTGGCATTCGAGATGCAGTCAATCCAAATGAAATTTTGTTTGTAATGGACGCGATGATTGGACAAGATGCAGTTGCAACTGCCCAAGCTTTTGACGAAGGTGTTGGTTTTGACGCAGTAGTGCTAACCAAACTTGATGGTGATGCTCGAGGTGGCGCTGCGCTTTCAATTCGTGAAGTCACTGGCAAGCCAATTATGTTCGCAAGTGTCGGCGAGAAACTAGAAGATTTCGAACCTTTCTACCCAGAACGTATGGCAAACCGAATTCTTGATCTTGGTGACATGCTGACTTTGATCGAGCAAGCCAACAAAGTAGTTGATAAAGAACAGCAAGAAAAATTTGCCAACAAAATTGCATCGGGAGAATCCTTCACGCTTGAAGATTTCCTAGATCAAATGATGGCATTGAAGAACATGGGACCACTTGGCAAAGTGCTTGGCATGTTGCCAGGTA
>JAPLBX010000042.1:0-8236 GCA_026392535.1 Actinomycetota bacterium | reverse complement strand
AATGAAATCACAAATTGAAAACATTGATGAAAAGGAACTCGATAGAACCGCCGCAATAATCCGTTCTATGACACCTGCAGAACGAACTGATCCGAAAATCTTGAACGCATCTAGACGGCTACGGATTGCTAATGGTTCTGGCACCCGCGTAAACGACGTAAATAATTTGGTTGATCGCTTCAGCCTGGCTGCAAAAATGTTTAAGCAAGTGGCAAAAGGCGGCGTGCCAAATGTTCCGGGTGTGCCCCTTCCACCCGGTGTGGGTGGTGGCAAGAAGTTAAAACAACAGCAACCTCCGAACAAGAAGAAGAGCAAAAGTGGAAACCCTGCAAAGCGGGCGGCCGAAGAATCTGGGGAGTCTTTGCGGCTACCTGGTCAGTTCAAAGGTCTGCTCGACAAGTAAGCAGAGTTTGAACAAGGTTGAGAGCAATCACACGGGTAACTGTCCAAGATGCGGACTTATCGAACTCTCCCTGAGTGAGTCTTGGCTATGAGAATTAACTTTTGCCAATGAGTTCAACTCCCGCCATCACTGCAGAATCCTTCGGCCCAGCCACAGCATTGCGGTGCCGTGAATGTGGCACCGATTATGCGCTTGGAGCCGCGTACTCGTGTATTGAATGTTTTGGCCCATTAGAAGTTGCTTATAACTTCGGCAAAGTTACTCGCGAACAAATTGAAGCTGGTCCGCAAAATATGTGGCGATACGCCCCGCTATTGCCAGTAGCGAAATATGTGGCAGATGAACCAAACCTAAATCCAGGCCTTACAAAACTAATCAAAGCCGACAATCTTGCAAAAGCACTTGGGATGACGGGCACACTTTGGGTTAAAGATGATTCTGGAAATCCAACTCACTCATTTAAAGATCGCGTTGTTGCAGTTGCTCAACACGCTGCTCGTCGTCTTGGCTTGACCACACTTGCATGCGCATCAACTGGAAACTTAGCAAATGCAGTTGCGGCTGCGGCTGCTCGCGCTGGTCAAAAGTCAGTCGTACTAATTCCTTCAAACTTAGAAGCTGGTAAGACAATTACCACTGCGACTTATGGCGGCACGCTACTTGCAATTGAAGGAAACTACGATGATGTAAATCGTTTGTGTTCTGAACTGATTGGCGAATCCATTTCCCAAAGTTGGGGATTCGTAAATGTGAATTTACGTCCATATTACGCAGAAGGATCAAAGTCATTAGGTTTTGAAATTGCGGAACAACTTGGCTGGCGTTTGCCACAACAAGTTGTAATTCCAGTTGCTTCTGGTTCGCTTCTTACCAAAGTTGATAAAGCTTGGAAAGAATTAATAAGTCTTGATTTAGTTGAGGCAAGTGAGTACTCAGTTTTCGGTGCACAAGCAACCGGCTGTAATCCAGTTGCTGAAGCATTTCGTCAAGGTCACGAAGTAGTGCGCCCTGTTAAACCAAATACGATTGCTAAATCTTTGGCAATTGGCAATCCGGCTGATGGGCCTTATGCATTGGATGCAGCTCGACGAACCCACGGTGCGATTGATGACGTGAGTGATGCAGATGTAGTTGATGGAATTCGACTACTTGCAGAGACTGAAGGCATTTTTGCTGAGACAGCCGGCGGGGTAACAGTCTCTGTTTTACGTAAGTTGCTTGCTACTGGCCAAATCGACCCAAGCAAGGAAACTGTATTGATTAACACCGGTGACGGCTTAAAGACTCTAGATGCAGTCGCCGATGTAGTCGGCCCTTCTGCGACGGTTAAGCCTGCGTTAGAGTCTGCAGTTGCTGCACTTAATGAAATCGCAAGGAGATAATCATGAGCGTCACGGTTCGAATCCCAACTATTTTGCGCACTTACACCGATGGGGCTTCAAGTGTTGAAGTAGACCCAACAGGATCACAAACCCTCCAAGATGTTTTCAATGCCCTTGAGGTGAATGCACCTGGAATATCTGGCCGTATCGTGGAAGAAAATGGCGCACTTCGCAGATTTGTAAATGTCTACATCGGTGATGATGATGTTCGATTCCTCGAAGGTCTCGAAACTGTCGTTGGTGCTGGCTCTGTGGTTTCTGTGATTCCAGCAGTTGCAGGCGGTTCGGGTGAAGGAAATTTCCTAGAGGGAATTCGTTCCTTATTTGGTCGAAGCGAAACTGTTGACACACCAACCACAAATGCCAAGAAATACGAAGTTGAAGCCGAACCTGATTTTGACTTTAGTGCGTTATTGATTTCTCAAACTGAAAAAGAGATCCAAGATTCACCAGCTATCTTGCATAAGCGTGCGAAGCACACCGTTGCCGTACTTTCTGGAAAAGGTGGCGTGGGCAAAACCACCACACTTCTTGGACTCGCTGGTGCTGCTGCAAGTCAAGGACAAAAAGTTCTGTTAATTGATTTAGATCCGCAAGGCTCACTTTCAATTTGCGCCTTAGACAACGAGAAAGTCCCTACGTCTCTTGAAGCTTTCTTTGGCACTCCACTTGCAAACTTGGCACTCCCAGCAGCGTGGAAGCAATGGAAGAAACAAGTTTTTATTGTTCCTGCAAATCGCGCACTTTTGGAAGTTGATGGCAATGTAAGTCCACGCAACCATGACTCGGCACTTGCGGCAAATCTGGGTGACATTTCAGATTACGACCTTGTGCTAATTGATGCGCCAGCAAACCTAGGTGCATTAACAGCTGAAGCTGTTGCCCTCGCATCCCACGTAATTGTGGTTGCAGAGCCATCACTATTCTCACTGCGCAGTGCAAGTGATGCGGTCGATTTTGCTCTAGCAACAAAGAAGGGCCGCCGCGGCTGGGGACGTAAGGTTTTTGTTAGCATCAACAAAGTTGATCAAACCGAAGAGTCAGTTTTCCGAATCAAGGAAATCAAAAAATTGTTCCCAAATCTCGTACTTTCATCATTTATCAATCACTCTAGTGCGATTGCAGAATCAAATGGCAACGGATTGCCAGTACAAGCAGTTATTGGCGCTAGAGCACAACGCTCAGCGGATGAGTATGAAGAACTACTATTTGAATTAACTCAATAATCAAGTTCTAAAGAGCCGTCGACTACAAAGTCGGCGGCTTTTTTAGTTTGATCTTGTTTGAAATGCTTAGACTCCATTTCTTGCCAGCTCTGCATTTCATTTACGATTCCTAGACCATCTCTTGAAAGAACGCGTTCTAATCCAAGTTCGGCAGACACCTCAACGAATACTGTTAGATCTGCAAACTTACGCACATCACTACTTGCAGCCCCAACCCCTTCAATCACTAGGGTCTTTTTTGTTTCGAGGTGATCTTTGTGATCAAAGGTGTGTTTCCACCAGTTAAATACGTCAAAATCAGCTGGTTGTTTGTTTAAGTGTGGTTCAATGATTTGACTTGTAATTCTTGAGTACAATTTTGAATTTAGTGGGGCGACCCAACCGTCGTAAAGATCGTCCATATGAACAACATTTACTGAATCAAAATTTGAGCGAATAATCTCAGCTAGCGTGGTTTTGCCAGATCCGGCTGGTCCATCTATGCAAACTACGGATTGTGCGTCGTTCTTTTGCAGATTAGCAATCGCTACGATTATTTCAATGAATTTGCGCGACTGAGCCATGTGCGCCATCCAATCACCGCGATTGCAACAAAGACAACATACAGAATCGAAGTGAAGTAGTACTCAAGTTTTAGGTATTCGATTGCCGCAACAAGGTCCACAACAAACCAAAGAATCCAGGCTTCAAACTTTTGATAAACCATCAAGACCTGTGCAATCACGCTACCTGCAAGCAAGAAAGTGTCACTAACAACCAAAGCCCAGTTCCCGAAATACACCTGAGATTCTTGAGCGTAACCAAAGAGTGGAATGAAGACTGCCCAAAGCGAAAGCAAACCAAATAGCCAAAATAGTTTCTCTTTGCCATTTAGTTTTGCCGGGCTAGCTCCCTTAGGACCCCATTCAAACCAACCCATCACCCCGGCTGCGATGAAAACAACTTGAAGCAATGCGCTTGCAAGCAATCCCCATTGATAAAACAAAATTAGATAGATGACACTGCTTGAGCCCCACCATGGCCAAGTTATCTGTTTGCCAGTAACTCCAAGGGCAACGCCAACCACTGATGTGGTTACACCTACAAATTCAAGCCAAGAGAGGGAGTAGCCAAGAACATTGATCATTTCATTAGTGAGAAATGCTGGAATTTCAATAGCGTTGATTGAGAACATTTTCCTGCTTCCACGTCGGCATTATCCGACTGGTTTGACGGTCGGTGTTCAGATTCTCTGACACCCTCTCAGCCCTTGCGGACTCCCGTGGTACGTGCCGAATAATAGCCCTACTTCTGCGAAAGGTGCCCGATGACTAAAAAACGAACCGTGTTGATTTCTGGTGCGGGATCTGAGTCTGGAATTGGTTTCGCAGCAGCCCGAAAATTCACCGAACTTAATTATCAGGTTTTTATTACTGGGGCATCTACTCGCATAGTTGATCGGGCAAAGGAAATAAGTGCCACAGCTTTTGTTGCTGATTTAACAGACACAAATCAAGTCTCAATATTGATTGAAAATGTGATTCAAACATTTGGCGAACTAGATGTTTTAGTGAATAACGCTGGAATGACTAGTGTTGATTCGCCCATGGATGAAAGCGAATCAAAAAGTGTTTTCGATGTGGATTATGAAAAATGGCAATTTGAAATTATGCGAAATCTTGACACTGCATTTCTTTTAACGAAAGCAGCTCTGCCACTCTTGCGAAAATCAGGGACCGGGCGCATCATCAACGTAAGTAGTGTGACGGGGCCAGTCATGGCCATGAAAGGTGATGCTGCCTATGCCGCGGCAAAAGCAGGCTTGGTTGGGCTCACGAGATCTCTAGCTCTTGACGAGGCAAAGTTCGCCATCACCGCCAATGCGGTTTCCCCAGGCTGGATCTCGACTGGTTCCCAGACCAAGGATGAATCGGCCCAAGGGAAGCGCACTCCGCTTGGCCGCAGCGGCACAGCCGAAGAAGTGGCAACCACGATTTGCTGGCTAGCAGACGCTCAAAATGGCTATCTGACAGGGCAAAACATCGTGGTTGATGGTGGGAACTCCATAGCGGAGGAGCGCCTCTAGGGGTGTGAGCCGAATTACACAACCATTTGGTTTCTTTAATTTGCATTTTCCCAAAATCCAAGGTTAGGCTTACCTAAGTTCATCAAGGACTGAAGTTCATTTAAGAACACAAGTTCACCCAAGGAGCAGGTAAGTGGTCTCGAGTTTGTTAGTCGGCCTTCGTGAAGGTCTTGAAGCATCTTTGATCGTCGCGATTTTGATCGCCTACTTAGTCAAGCGTGACCTTCGCTCCTACATTCCACGAGTTTGGGCTGGAACTTTTGCAGCAATCTTGATTTCGATTGCAGCCGCTTCAATTCTTTACGCGACTAGTAATGAACTTCCAGAACTCCAAGCAGAGATTTTCGCTGGCGTAACCAGCATTGTTGCAGCTGGGTTAATCACTTGGCTGACTTTTTGGATGGCAACACATGCTCGAGCAATGCGACAAGAACTTCATAGCAAAATGGATGCTGCACTAACTGGTAGTTCATACGCACTAGCTGGCGTTGCTTTCTTCGCAGTAATTCGTGAGGGCTTAGAGACTGCCATTTTCATGTTTCCAAATAGCAAAGTTGCAGGCTCAGCCTTGCAGTCCTTTATTGGTCTAGCTATTGGTTTAGTTATTTCCGTGTAAAACTCAATATCGGCAAAGTTTTTGCTGTAGTTGGTGCAATGTTGATTGTTGTAGCAGCCGGAGTCCTAACATATGGAATTCATGAGTTACAAGATGCTGGTGTAATTGGCTTTGGTCTTGACACAGCAATTGACACAACTTCTGTAATCGCAAGCGATGGCATAGTTGGGTCATTGCTAAAAGGATTCTTGGCCTACCGCGGAATGGCAAGCACACTAGAAGTTTTCGTTTGGGTTACTTTCATCGCAGTTGTTGGCAGTTTATATTTGTCCAAACTTCGCGCAGACACTGTTGCCCCTGAAACAAAAGTGCCTGCACACAAATAGACTTGGTGCATGAAACTCATTACTGCCATCGTCAAACCGTTCAAGTTAGACGAAGTTAAGACCGCTCTTCAAGCTTGTGGCGTTGAAGGTATGACGGTCAGTGAAGCTAGCGGATTTGGCCGTCAACGCGGCCATACTGAGGTTTACCGTGGTGCTGAGTATGTTGTTGATTTAGTTCCAAAGGTACGAATTGAAATTTTGGCTGATGATGAGCAAGTTGATGCGATCATCACTGCAGTAGTTAAGACTTCTCAGACTGGCAAAATCGGTGATGGCAAGATCTGGGTTACCAACGTGGAACAAATCGTTCGAGTTCGCACTGGCGAAACCGGCACTAGCGCTATCTAGCTAATCTGTAACATCCCTGAAATCTCTTTGAGCGTGTTATTTAACGCAAATGGTCTTTAGTTCTCACATTCAATAGGAGAGCTAATGATTAATGCAGTTGACACGGTTTGGGTCCTAATCTCAGGAGCTTTGGTGTTGTTGATGACACCAGGACTTGCCATCTTCTACGGCGGCATGGTCCGAACCAAGAGTGTTCTAAATATGATCATGATGAGTTTCATGACTATTGGCGTAATCACAGTGCTGTGGGTTCTTTATGGCTATTCAATCGCGTTTGGCCCTGACGCCTTCAACGGATTCATCGGCGACTTAAGCCATCTTGGATTAAACGGCGCAGTCACCGAACTTGTTGGCGCGCCAGGACATCAAATTCCAGCGGCAGCTTTCGTTATGTTCCAATTAACTTTCGCAATTGTCACTACCGCGATTCTTAGTGGCGCAGTCGCAGACCGAATAAGTTTCAAAGGCTGGATTGCATTTATCGTGGTCTGGTTCACGGTTGTTTATGCGCCACTTGCACATATGGCTTTCGCATCTCAAAACGGTTCTGGTGGTTTATTCATCGATCGAATTGGCGCACTTGATTTTGCCGGTGGTACGGCCGTTGAAATCAATTCAGGCGCATCCGCTCTTGCTTTAGCAATAGTTGTTGGGAAACGTATTGGCTTTAAAAAAGATCCAATGCGGCCACACAATTTGCCATTCGTGCTTCTTGGCGCCGGGTTATTGTGGTTTGGTTGGTTTGGTTTTAATGCGGGCTCTGCACTCGCGGTAACCGGCACCGCAACAGTTGCAATGATCAACACACAGATATCAACAGCGGTGGCTGCTATTGCCTGGGTGGCTGTCGAAGCCAAACGTGATGGCAAACCAACTACTTTAGGAATTGCATCGGGAGCAATTGCAGGAGCGGTTGGAATCACACCAGCTTGCGGATATGTGTCACCAATGGGCGCAATGTTGATTGGTCTGGCATCAGGAGCACTTTGTTCAATGGCGGTTGGGCTTAAATACAAATTCGGATATGACGACTCACTCGATGTTGTTGGCGTTCATGGCGTTGGTGGTCTGGTTGGAATGATTTCAATCGGATTTCTCGCAACTAACACAGTTAACGATGCAATCAGCAACGGAGCACTTAATGGTGGGGGATTTGATCTGATGCTGCGGCAGTTAGCGGCCGTAGCAATTACTGCAGTGTATGCATTCGTTGCAACCACAATTGTGGCAAGAATTGTTGACAAACTTGTTGGGTTACGCGTGGACGCTGAAACCGAAATGACAGGTGTTGACACAATCTTGCACGCGGAATCTGCATACGACTTCACGGGTGTTGCAGGAGCAGGTCACCTCGGCCGCCACTAGGCTTCCTACAAGACAAGTGTTTGAGGGGTAAAACAGTGAGTGATGAACAAATACCACCGATACCACCAGTGCCACCAGTGTCAGATGAATCAGTACCAAACTCCGGCAAGAAAGCCGGATGCATGGTTGGCTGGCTTGGGCTGTTGTTCGGCATCTCACCGATCTTGATTGGTTTGACATCTGTCGTTACATGCGGCCCGGGCGCAAACGAAGGTAATTGCGCAGCTGCTGCAGCACCTTGGCTTATGTTTTTCACCATCCCAGTTGGATTTATCACTGGCATAGTTGGAATTGTTGTTTACTTCGCCGCAAAGAAAAAGCAGAAATAGAAATAAACAACATACCTTTGCATAAACAATTGGATTGATTCTAAAGAAAAAGGCGCGGAAAGAATTCCGCGCCTTTTTACATATTTAGTTATTTGCAGGAACTTGATTCGTAGCTAATAACAATCTTTGCAAAACGTTGATTGTTCTTGACTTTCTTGCCTTTACCATTTGGCTTG
>JAPLBX010000039.1 GCA_026392535.1 Actinomycetota bacterium | reverse complement strand
TGGAGAAACACCAGCATTCTTGTTTGATGGGTTGCAACCATCAAGCTTGCAGAATTTCTTCTGTACCTTAGCTTGGGTTAGGTAAGTGATCATGAAGTCCTTGGCAGCAGCCTTAACACCATGTGTCTGAGCGAACTTAGACAAGTAGAAACCACGAACACCAGAGAAAGGAACTGACTTAATTCCTGGAATGATGGTCGGGAATGCACATAGCTTGATGTTCATAGTTGCAGCTAAATCGCGGACGCCATTTGATTCCCATGGGCCAGTGATGTAGTAAGCAGCTTTGCCCTTTGAGAATGGACCAGCGATTGAACCGTTACCAGCGCTGTGATCAAACAAACCAGAAGCATTCCAGCCCTTGATGATGTTTGACTTCTTCTTGGTATCAGCTGTCTTGTGAACAAGAGTCTGAGTTGTGTATTCGCCATTAGCTTTTTGCTTGAAGAATGCACCGCCAAGACCTGACATCATTGGGTACCACATGTAAGCGTTGCTTCCGCCAACTTGAATGATGGTATTGATCTTGCCCTTGTCTAGTTTGCCTTGAACCTTAGAAACAGCTGCATCCAAAGTTGCTGGGCAAGTCTTGCCAGCAATATCAGTGTTCATTAAGAATGCAATTGATTCGTGAAGCATTGGGACACCTAGTAGAGATCCGTCATACTTAAATGCATCAAGATCCTTTTTCAGGAATTGTGCTGCAACCGGGCCAGGCAATGAAATCGCCTTAGCTGATCCGTTTGATGCCAATTCGCCTGACCAGTCATGTGCACCTTCAAAGATATCTGGTGCATCTTCATCTGCAACTGTCTGCAATAGGTCTCGTGTGTCACCTGCTTGTTCAACCACAACAATGTTTGCTGCTTTGTAGTCGCTAGCAACTGCTTCCAGTGCTGCAACCTTTGATGGTTGAATCCAAATCGTGATTGTTGGTTTTGCTGCGGTTGCTGATGGCACAGTTAGTGCCGCTACCGCCATAGCGCATGCCACACCTGCGGCAAGCATCTTTCCTTGAAGACGCATAAGTCATTTCCTCCATAGAAATAGTGCCCAAGATTGAGCGGGTGAACTCTTGCCAAAATCCAGCCCTATGTCAACGGGATTTTGCTCTCAGCGTTCTACTGCAACCAATTTGTTACTCAAAAAGGCCTCGGGAATGCGCCATGAGTGTGAGTGCGTAACGAATAGGTAACGGCTCAGGTAACAAATTACCAAATCCCCTATGCCTTGCCTAAACTCAGTGACAAGGTCAACCCACCCAAGAATAAGGTAACCCATGAACTCGACTGTACGTCCAAATCCAAATCGCTCATACAGAAATGCAATTGCATTAAGCGCAATCTTTAGCTTGATAGCTAGCCTTTTGGTTTTTGTTAGCTTTACACCTGCATCAGCAGCAACCAACATTGACTTGATTGTTCACGTGCCGCTTGCACCAAATGAAAGTAACAATGTGACGGTCACTCCGACAGGAGGCACCTTAGCTTCTGGTGCTGCTAAGTACGACGATGACTACGGTTCATTTGCAATCATTACTGTGCCAAGCGCTCAGGCTGAATTGGTAATTGCTGTTACTGGTTTAGCGCAAGGATCAGCTTTCACAAGAACCGGTGCAGAGATTTGGATCGATAGTTCAGGCAATGCATTCAAGAGTCGCTACTTGGCACAAGGTTGCGAAATGGAAGTTCATTATGTTGCAGACAGCAGCGGAGATGCAGACATCGCAGAACTTCATTGGAGTGAAGATGGCGGAATCGATAGCGGAACTATTACTGATAGCAGCGTTAATTCAAATACTGCAACATTCACATACGTAGGAAATTGCAATGCCAAAAACGTTTCATTCAATGCGATCGTTTCTGGAACTGACAAAACTGCTTTCGATGTAAATCTAAAAAGCGCTGGTGAAGTTTGGATTAAAGATTCTTGGCCACTGCCACGCACAACTCAAACCTGGGCAAATGGATACATAACTATTCACTGGTATAGATCTGGCGGTTATGACGGTTACGGTCTACACGCATGGCCAGAAAACGGTGAAGGTTATTCAGGACCTGCAATTAGTTGGGCAGCTGCACTAGCACCAACTGGAACAGACGCTTGGGGTAAGTACTGGCAAATTCCAATTTTCGCAGCTTCAACACTTGTCCCATTCATTATTCACTCAGGGGATTCAAAAGACCCATCAGGTATCGATCAAAGTTTGAACTTGGAAAAAACTGGTGGCGATGTTTGGCTTAAATCAGGAAGTGCTGATGCAGATGGTTATGCAAAATATTCTGTACCAGTATTCAGTGATATCGATGCAAACCTATTGCGCCAAAAAGGTATCTGGTTAAAAAAGGGAGTCATCGCTTGGCCAACTGCAATTACAGCAGCTGAATATGATGGTCATGCAAAGTTGTATTACTCAGCAAATGCAAACTTGGAAGCCGATGAAACCGGTGTAACTGGTGAGGATGATTCAGTTGTATTGGAATACGTATCGTCGCTGACCAAAGCTTTGCGTGATAAATATCCGTACTTACGTGACTATGTAGCATTAAAGATTCCACTTGTCGAGCAAGACAATGTCCAAAATTGGCTTCGCGGACAGGTTGCAGTTGAAATTCTTAATGATGAAAAGACATCGCCATTAAAGGTATCTGGACTTCAGTTAGGTGACGTACTTGACGATGTTTATCCTGATGCCAAAAATGTGACGCCAGGCATAACTTGGAGCGGTTCAAATCCAACCATCACAGTTTGGGCGCCAACCGCACAAATTGTTTCGTTAAACCTTTTCGACAATTCTGCTGATGAAAGCTCAACTAACCTTGCGATGACTCGGGATGACGAGACTGGCGCATGGTCAATAACTGGCGATTCCTCTTGGAATCTAAAGCAGTACACATTCACTCTAGATGTTTACGCACCATCAACTGGTCGAATTGAAAATAATGAGGTAACTGATCCTTATTCAATTTCGCTAAATACAAACAGCCAGCGCAGCCAAATCATTAACTTCGACGACACTGCACTTAAACCATCCGGCTGGGATTCCATGGTGAAACCAAGTTTTGCGAGAATCGCTGACGCAACAGTTTACGAGTTAATGGTTCGTGACTTCAGCATCATTGATGAATCTGTTTCCAATGAAGATTGGAAAGGTGGATACATGGCATTCACCGATCTGAATTCAGACGGCATGAAGCACCTCGCAGCGCTTGCTGATGCTGGATTAACTCACCTTCAACTTGGACCGGTATTCGACCTTGCATCAATTGATGAGGACAAAAACAATTGGGAGACAATCGACTGGAATGAACTAAGTGGAATGACTTCAAATGGAACTGGTCAAAAAACTGCCGTTTCTGCCATTCGCGATGTTGATGGTTTCAACTGGGGCTATGACCCACTTCACTACACAGCTCCAGAAGGTTCTTTCGCAACTAACCCTGATGACGAGACCAGAGTCTTGGAATTCCGTTCCATGATTAAAGGCATAAACGACATTGGACTTAGAACTGTTATGGACGTTGTCTACAACCACACAAGTGGTTCAGGCCAAGCTTCAAGCAGTATCTTGGATCGAGTAGTACCGGGTTACTACCACCGACTAAATGCAAGTGGTGGCGTTGAAACCAGTACATGCTGTAAGAACACTGCAACCGAACGCATGATGATGGCGAAATTGAATCTAGATTCTGTAGTCACATGGGCGAAGGAATACAAGGTTGATGGATTCCGTTTCGACTTAATGGGCCATCAGCCAAAAGCTCAAATGGTCGAGCTTCGTGCAGCACTAGATGCTCTAACTTCGGTGAAGTTCAAAACGGTGCACGTTTCCCAAATGCTGTGCAAACCGCAATGGATGGAACTGGCATTGGAACTTTCGATGACCGAGTTCGAGACAATGTTCGTGGTGGTGGACCATTCGATGGTGATCCACGCAAGCAAGGTTTTGCATCCGGCAAATATGGATATTCAAATGGTTATGTTGGAAGCGGAACTTCCAAACTAGACCAACAAATGAATATGGATCAAATTAAAGTGTCCTTAACTGGTGGTATTCAAGATTTCTTATTGAAGACCTATAAGAACACCAATACAACTGGTCAAGCGGTTGCGTCCAACGGAGCAGCAACCGGCTACACCAAGAATCCAATCGAACAAATTTCATACGTTGATGCGCACGACAACGAAACGTTGTATGACGCTCTTGCCTACAAGTTGCCAACAACAGCAACCATGGCTGAAAGAGTTCGTTACCAAGTTCTTGGACTAGCTGTTCCAACAATGGGACAAGGCTTGCCGTTTGTATTAGCTGG
>JAPLBX010000150.1 GCA_026392535.1 Actinomycetota bacterium | reverse complement strand
CAACACCAAATCCTAACCTTTCCATGTAGGTGCACATTTCGTGGAAAAGGAGTGAACCAGGAGCAATTTTGAAGTTATAGGTTTCAATCACCACCAAATTGGTTGACTTCAATGTTTCAATTGCTCCTTGAAGAATCGGTACCTCAAAGCCGTGCGTATCAAGCTTGAGAAGATACGGTCCTTGAAGATTTCTCCGTTTTAGCTCCGCATCCACTGTTATCATCGGTAGGCTAATTTTTGCTGAGGCGGTTTGTTCTTTGCTGGCTAATCCCCCAAAGAGGTTGCTATCATCAAAGAATATTTCACCCTCTCCATCTCCTGCAGCAGCCAATACATATTCGGTGTTGTGGTGACGCTTTACAAAATCATTAAGTGAATCAACGTGGCCGCTTTGAGCCTCAATTAATAAATAGCGTGCACCGGGAAGAATTGGCAGGGCAGCTGCGGTCCATGCACCATTTGATGCGCCGATATCAATTACTCCTGCTATCTCCAAGCCACGTGATGCGATTCGCTCCAAGGCCCTTACAGTAGATGCAGCTCTGAAAGCCACAATTTCCGGCGGCTCAGTTGCCGTTACTCCACTGGTTGCGGAGGAAGCAACACTAACAACTTCGACCACCTTTGTTGTGATGCTAGGTTTAGCTGGCGAAAACATACGTTTCAAGGATGAATGCATATTGGTGAACTCCTTTTCCTAGGGATAAACTCAATTCTTATGAATTACGGCATCAGTCTCAACTGACCATACGTTGCGATACGATAGTGTGAAAAGAGCATCAGAATTTTTTGCACAGCAATCTCCTGTTCCACATAAGCTTGTGCTCGACGTAAATAGGCGCGAGAGGCCTCTCTGATTTTAATCATCCCATTTTGTCCAAACCGAAAAGGTTCAGAGCGATATTTCTATGTATCTGCAGCGCGGCAGAAAATGAGCTTATGACCTTTGAATATACAATGCACCAATCGCGTCGTTTTCTCCGCGAGATAGGCATTCACGCCTTCGGTGACGCCGATAGCAAAATTGTTTAGAAAGTCATCAACTATCACTTAACCGCCATCACCCAAGACTTTGTTAGCCAACATTAAATCTTGTTTGACTGCTGCTGCACTGAGATTTCCATCAACACTGATTACCACCGGTCGGCTTTTGACCTAACCGAAAAGTTCCGCAGGACTGATCGTCGCGCTATCACATATACGAATATGGGACTTGTTGACGAGGCGAGCAAAGCACTCAGCGCTACTGCGTCTTCATTTTGCGGAATGAATTGAAAGGTATTAACTCTAACAGTCGTGTCAGATCTCTCAGCAAGAAGACGATGAATTAAAGATAAGTATCGTCCCTCATACACCCTAATTGTTTCCGCAACAAATTACAGGTCATATAAACAGCTTCAGGAAAAAGCCAGCCGCGCAAACGTGGAAGCATTTGTTTGACAAATTCAATATCTGCTTTGCAGATTGAGAGTTCTTCGTTCATTTCTGTATATTAAGTTTGCTTGCTCATGGATTTATAAAAATGGCTTTGGTTT
>JAPLBX010000070.1 GCA_026392535.1 Actinomycetota bacterium | reverse complement strand
TTGATGGATTTACGAGCATCTGTTGGCATTTCAACTCCATTTAGTGCAATGTATGGAGTGCCGGGGATTTGAAGTTCATGAAATTTAAGAGTTGATTGACGTGCCCAAGTTAAATGTTCTGGGGTGTAAACGCATTTGCCAAATTCGCTCAGTTTGTTTTCGTCATACCCAGCAACACCGGCCCAATCGACTAAATCTTCGTCACTGAAGCCGTCTCCTTCTTTGAAGGTTTCCCGACCTTTAATTAATCCATTTAGCAAAGCGAAAGATCGCGAATACATAACTTCGTGGTATTCCGCACCAATGCCGCGATCAATTGCACAGGCAAAAGCATTAATCGCGCGATAACTTGTGTGGCCTGTGAAACCATTCGGATTAGTATCTGAATCTTGATCTAAAAAGCCGGTTGGATTGTATTTAACTTTAACCACACCTTCGTCAGCCAACTTCTTGATCGTTGCACCGAAGTAATACTCAAACGAAGCACAAGCTGGACATTGTGGATCTTCCCAAATGGTCAAGATGTCTGAAGTTTTAGCTTCTGGGTTCATAGTCCAAGAAAGATCAGTCGCATCCACGTCGGCTGGAATGGTGCCGCTGTTGTAATCAAAATTGATTGAGGTTGAAGAAGATGGACTTGGGTCTGCAAAGAATGTGTCCTGAATCGTTGGGAACAGAATAATTCCAAGCACGACCACTGTGATTGCGCCTATTCCCAGGTTTCTAACTAGAGCGTCTTTCGACTTTGCCTTGCGATTTGCCATTACTTTTCCTTAGGTGTGAATCAAGCACTAATGCTAAACGGGGTTTGCGGTTTGCGTACAAGCAGTACTGCGAGTCCAATAAATAGTGTGTCACGAGCGATTTCTGCCATATATCTCAGCTCTTTGCCCTCGGGAGACACATCGCCGCCGCCGCCAAAGCAGCCGCAATCAATCGAGAGTCCTCGGTACCAGACCTGGGCAATCATGACTATAAACACCAGCATCAGTGCAATAGTTGCTAGGGATGCGAATCTCACGAAAATACCCGTCAAAAGCAAAAGTCCAACTACTACTTCAAGGGCAGGTAGTGCGGTGGTGCCTAATTTCACAAAAAACTCGGGCAGATAAAGTCGATATGCAACTATCGCTGCTCGGGATTCAACCGGGTTCAAAAGCTTAATTCCACCTGCATAAACCAAAACCCCACTTAAAACAATTCTTGCCATGAGCAAGAGCCACTTGTTTTCGAAAATCCTGGTCATTTCACACAACCTTGTTTTAGTTCCTGCGCGAGTTTTTTGACTGCTGCCAATGCAGCTGCGTGATCCACTGCTTCCAATACAGCTTTAACGAATGCGCTTCCAACGATTACACCATCGGCATACTGTGCAATGTCATTTGCTTGCATAGGGGTTGAAACACCTAATCCAACTGCAATCGGTAGTTTTGAAACTTTTCTAGTTCTTGCAACCAAAGTCTCCGCGTGAGACGAAACTGATTCACGAGTTCCGGTTACACCCATCAAAGATGCTGCATAAATAAAACCTGTGCTGGCATTAGCTACAACTTCAAGGCGAACATCTTTGGAAGAGGGTGCAACTAAGAAGATTCTTTGAACATCAAATTTGTCAGTGGCAGCAATCCAGTCAACACCTTCTTCCGGTGTCAAATCTGGCGTGATCACGCCAACCCCACCAGCTGCAGCCAACTCCTGCGAAAACCTCTCCACGCCGTAGCGTTCGATTGGATTCCAATAAGACATCACAAGTGGCACTGCCCCAGCGGCTTTCACTTTGCCAACTGTTGCAATTACATCCTTTGCAGATGCGCCATTTTCCAAAGCCATCTCGGCAGCTTTTTGAATTGTGGGTCCATCCATCAAAGGATCGCTATACGGCCAACCGACTTCAACAATATCTGCGCCACCAGCAATGATGGCTTCAATAATTTCAATGCCTTTTCCGACTGTTGGAAAACCTGCCGGGATATATGCAATAAGGGCAGCTCGGTTTTCGGATTTTGCTTTACCAAAAGCTGCATGCAGTGCTGATGTCATTTCATCTGCCCAGTTTCTTTAAACCATTCAGCTGCAGTCGCCACGTCTTTATCTCCGCGTCCTGAAAGGTTTACCAAGATCACTGCGTCTTTACCTAATTCTTTGCCCAATTTGATTACCCCTGCCAAAGCATGTGCCGATTCAATTGCCGGGATGATGCCTTCAGTTTGGCAAAACAATAAGAACGCATCCATTGCTTCGCGGTCTGTGATTGCACGATATTGCGCTCGGCCAAGTTCATTTAAGTAAGCATGCTCGGGGCCAACACCTGGATAATCAAGGCCAGCACTAATCGAATGGGATTCGATGGTTTGACCTTCGGCGTCTTGCATTAAGTAGGAACGAGATCCTTGAAACACCCCAGTCAACCCACCGCTAATACAAGCTGCGTGACGGCCTGTCTCAACGCCATCACCACCTGCTTCAAAGCCAACGAGCTGGACTTCTACATCGTCAATGAACGGATGGAAAATTCCGATTGCATTGCTGCCACCACCAATGCAGGCTGCAATAGCTGTTGGAAGTTTGCCGGTTAATGCCAAAACTTGTTCGCGGGATTCCACACCGATGATGCGATGGAAATCTCGCACCATCATTGGGAAAGGATGCGGACCTGCAACTGTGCCCAATAAGTAATGAGTTTCGTCAACATTCGCCACCCAGTCGCGCATTGCTTCATTGACTGCGTCTTTGAGTGTGCGAGATCCAGTTGTCACTGGAACAACGGTTGCGCCTAGCATCTGCATTCGAGCAACGTTCAAAGCTTGGCGTTTAGTGTCTTCCTCACCCATATAAACCACACACTCAAGACCTAGCAGTGCAGCAGCTGTCGCACTTGCAACGCCATGTTGGCCAGCACCGGTTTCAGCAATGATGCGTTTTTTGCCCATTCGCTTTGTTAAAAGCGCCTGTCCTAAAACGTTATTGATTTTGTGTGAGCCAGTGTGATTTAAATCTTCACGCTTCAAAAGAATTCGTGCGCCACCGCAATGTTGAGCAAAATTCTTCGCGTCAGTGATTGGAGTTGGCCGGCCAGAATAAGTTTGCAACAAATTAGTTAGTTCTTTTTGAAACTCAGGATCTTTCGATGCAGCAACGTATTCATTTTCAAGTTGTTCTAGTGCAGCCATCAAAGCTTCGGGAACAAATCGACCACCGAATTGGCCAAAGTGGCCGCGGGCATCTGGTTGTGAAGGAGCCATCACAATTCCTATCGGTGCTTCGTGGCTGGATGTGCACCAGCGGTTACTAAATCTTGGACAGCCTTCTTGGGATCGCTTCCGGTTACTAGAGCTTCACCAACTAGTACTGCATCTGCACCAGCACTTGCATAAACTCGCAAATCATGTGCGTCCTTGATGCCACTTTCCGCAATCTTCACAATGTGATCTGGAATATGAGGTGCAATTTCCATAAACTGTTTTGGATTGACTTGCAAGGTTCGCAAATCACGATTGTTCACGCCAATTACATCAGCACCAGCATCTATTGCTCTGGCTACTTCTTCAACGTCGTGAACTTCAACAAGCGGAGTTAATCCCAAACTCTTTGCCCGTTCGATCAAACTAACAAGTGCATTTTGATCAAGTGCCGCCACAATCAACAAAGCTAAATCAGCGCCGTGAGCACGTGCTTCCCATAGTTGATATGAAGAGACAATAAAGTCTTTGCGCAATACTGGAATATTCACAGCTTTGCGAACTGCATCTAAATCTGCAAGTGAGCCATTGAACCGGCGTTCTTCTGTGAGAACAGAGATAACGTGAGCACCGCCTTCTTCATAAAGGCTGGCAAGTAAAGCTGGATCGGCTATTTCGGCTAACTCACCCTTGGATGGACTTTTGCGTTTAACCTCTGCGATAACGCACACGTCGTCACCCTTAAACACCGGAATGACTGGCATTGCACTCGGGGCTTTTTCAACCAAAGCCTTCAAATCGTCAAGACTGATTTTGGACTGGCGAATAGCCATGTCTTCGCGCACACCAACGATGATGTCATCCAATACGGTCATGCTCTAAGCCTAACCAAACCAGGAATTTCTTCAGACTTTGGGAAAATGGCAAGATTTTGATCCAGAAATAGCTCTCTGAATTTAAGAACTAATTAAAAATGGAAAAGAGGCAGTTATGAGCGTGGATATTGTCCGTAGCCGGCCATTTGCATGACTTTGCCGACCACACCTGAGATTACGAAGATTGCAACGCCTGCCCAGAAGATGGTTGCAGAGGCAAGCAGAATTCCAGCTCCACCAACCACAAATGCAGTAAATGCGATGGTGACTGTTACCCAAGCGGCTGGGGTGTTGCCGTGATGTGAACGCTTGCTAGACATTTTTGCTCCTCGTAAGTCACCCAATTCTAGAGAGTTGGGTCTTCGCCTTTATCAATCTTGGCCCAATTCGACAGTTTTTCCGAATTTGTGTATTTGGTGGCTGATTTCCAACTTGGCGCTGCACTCGCACCCATAGCAGCCAACCAGACATTCACGTTAAATAGCAGCGCGACTAATGCCAAGCCCACAATCGGCACCTCAGGATTAAAAACTGCAACATATGCAATATGTGACATTCCGAGCACGTTCAAGCCGATCAGCAAGAAGAAAATTATTCTGGCAGATCGATTCGAACTTATGATGGCTGCGAGCACACCCGCGATGTTGACGGTCCAAAGCGACACTGCAAATGAATAGGTACTTAAGTTTTGCAAACTATCTAAAACAAGAGTTAAAACACTGGTGATGGCAAAGGTCAGGAAAACTTTAAGTTTTGACATTTATAAATCTCGGATTGTGTTTGCTACTGCAATTGCTCGCAACACAGCGGATGCTTTGTTTATGCACTCTTGATGTTCTGATTGTGGATCGCTGTCAGCCACTACCCCAGCGCCTGCTTGAACATAAGCAGTTCCATCTTTGATGACTGCTGTGCGAATAGCAATTGCAGTGTCCATATCGCCAGCAAAATCCATATATCCGACACAACCACCATAAACACCACGTCGAACTTCTTCAAGTTCTTCAATAATTTCCATTGCCCGTGGTTTTGGAGCTCCTGACAAGGTTCCGGCTGGGAAAGTTGCCGCTAACAAGTCATATGCCGACTTCTCCTTCGCCAAAGTTCCCTCAACAGTCGAAACAATATGCATAACGTGTGAATACTTCTCAATCGACATAAAGTCGGTGACATCCACAGTTCCGTTTTCACAAACCCGACCTAAGTCGTTTCGTCCTAAATCAACTAGCATCAAGTGTTCTGCGCGTTCTTTCGGATCGGCCATAAGATCTGTTGCAAGTGCAGTGTCCTCATCAACTGTTGCACCGCGTTTGCGAGTGCCAGCTATCGGATGAATCAGAGCCCGACCATGATTAAGTGTCACTAGGGCTTCAGGACTACTTCCCACAACGTCGAAAGCAACTTCACTTGAAAGTTCATTGTTCTTTGAATCAATAGTTGGAAACCTAAACAAATACATATAAGGGCTTGGGTTTTGAACCCGCAGTACTCGATACACATCTAGCGCAGAAGCCGAAGCTTTTGTTTCAAAGCGTTGTGAAACCACAATCTGAAAAGCATCACCTTTTCGAATGTAATCCTTGCACTTTTCCACATTTGCCAAAAAGTCTTCCGGTTTAGTTCGGTGAGAGAAATCTGCCTTGGCATCACTATCCCAAACAGTTGCCGAAGCATCAGATTTAGATTGCAAGTCTGACTTCATCTTTTCAATCCGCATAACCGCATCAGCATAAGCATCTTCCATGCGAGCATCGGTGTTGTCGAAGTTGACCGCATTGGCAATTAACCAAACACTTTGATCCCAGTGATCCAAAACCGCAATGTCGGTTGCTAACAACATGGCAATTTCTGGGATTTGAAGTTCATCAAGAGTTTCAACTGGCAGTTTCTCCCAGCGTCTAACGGCGTCATATGCAACTAGACCAACCATGCCGCTAGTAAGCGGTGGCAATCCCGGTAATGGTTGGGTGTGAAGTGCAGCGAGGGTGTCCCGCAAGGTTTCAAGTGGGTTGCCATCGGTTGGTGCACCTGCCGGAACATTTCCAAGCCAAGCAGTTTCACCGTCAACACTGGTCAACATTGCGCGGGAGTTCACACCAACAAATGAATACCGAGACCAAGTGCGGCCATGTTCTGCTGATTCCAGCAAAAAAGTACCAGCGCGTTCGCCAGCAAGTTTTCGATACAAACCAACCGGAGTTTCACCATCAGCCAAAACCCGGACTGCAACCGGAATCACGCGACGCGTCTTTGCAAGTTCAGCAAACTCCGTGAGAGTTGGCCGAACTTCACCATTTGACTGATATTCAAGTTTCATTTGTCGCCTGCAATTAAATTCTCACCAGTAGAAATCTCATCCATTAAACCTGCATCGAAGCAGGATTTATCGCCAGTGTGGCAAGCACCGTTTGATTGGTTGACTTTCAACAAGATTGCATCTTTATCGCAGTCATGGAAAATAGAAACCACTTCTTGATTGGATCCTGACGTTTCACCCTTAACCCAAATCTCTTGGCGCGAACGTGACCAATAGGTGGCCTTGCGAGTTGAGATTGTTAATTCCAAGGCTTCGCGATTCATCCAAGCAAGCATCAGAACCTGCCCGCTTTGCGCATCTTGCGCAATCGCAGGAATCAGGCCAGAGCCGTCAAACTTGATTGAATCTAAATTCATGCGCGCATTCTGCCTTAATTGACTTGTCTCACGGTGAGCTGCGCAGCAGCTAACTCTCGTTTAACTTCCGCAATCGAGACGGTTCCAAAGTGGAAAACGCTCGCTGCCAACACTGCATCTGCTCCTGCTTGAACTGCCGGTGCGAAGTCAGAAGCTTTGCCAGCCCCACCTGATGCAATCACTGGAATAGACACCGCCTTGCGCACAAGTGAAATCAGTTCAAGATCAAAACCATCTTTGGTGCCATCTGCATCCATTGAGTTGAGCAAGATTTCACCAACTCCAAGTTCTGCACCACGAGTTGCCCATTCGATTGCATCAATGCCAGTTCCTTGCCGGCCACCATGTGTGGTGACTTCAAAACCAGAAGGAGTTGCAGTTCCATCATTTGTCTGGAGACTTAATTGGTTATTTACTTTGCCATTTACTCTGCGCGCATCCACAGACAAAACAATGCACTGCGATCCAAATCTTTTAGCAGCTTCTTGCAAAAAGTCTGGCCGTGAAATAGCGGCGGTGTTTATCCCAACTTTGTCAGCGCCACTTCGAAGTAATTTGTCTACGTCTTCAACGGTTCTGACACCGCCGCCAACTGTCAGTGGAATAAATACTTGATCGGCCGTTCGGCGCACAATGTCATAAGTGGTTTCACGATTCCCACTAGATGCAGTGATATCGAGGAAAACTAATTCATCTGCGCCCATCTCGCCATAAAGTTTTGCTAATTCAACTGGGTCGCCCGCATCCCGCAAGTTTTCAAAGTTGACGCCTTTAACTACTCGACCAGCATCAACATCAAGACATGGAATAACTCGAACCGCTAACGTCATTTCGCCAACTGTTCCATAAGTTCAAGGGCAGCTTCTAATGTAAACGCACCGGCATAAAGAGCTTTGCCAACAATTGCACCTTCAACGCCACTATCAGTAAGCGATGCAATTGCACGCAAATCATCCAAAGACGAAACCCCACCACTTGCCACGATCGGCTTGTTGGTTCGAGTGGTCATTTCTTTAAGCAGTTCCAAGTTAGGGCCTTTAAGCGTGCCATCCTTGGTCACATCAGTTACGACATAGCGTGCACATCCGTCTGCTTCTAGGCGTGTAAGCACTTCCCATAGGTCGCCGCCTTCTTCGGTCCAGCCTCGAGCAGCGAGGGTTGTGCCGCGCACATCAAGTCCCACGGCAATGCGGTCTCCCCACTTATCTATTGCCTTTGCACACCATTCTGGGTTTTCTAAAGCTGCGGTTCCTAGATTCACTCTCGTGCAACCAGTTTTCATTGCGGCTTCTAATGATTCATCATCTCGAATGCCGCCTGACAACTCAACCTTGATGTCCATCTTCTTAACAACATCTGCCAGCAATTCACGATTCGAACCGCGACCAAAAGCCGCATCCAAATCAACTAGGTGCAACCATTCAGCACCCGCTCTTTGCCAAGTTAATGCCGCTTCAAGTGGATCTCCATATGATGTTTCACTTCCCAAAGCGCCTTGCACTAATCGAACGGCTTGTCCTTCTGCCACATCAACTGCGGGAAGTAATTCCAATTTCTTCATTTCAAACCTTTCAACCAGTTTTGCAAAACCTGAAGGCCAGCGTCGCCACTTTTTTCTGGATGGAACTGGGTTGCAACTAGCGGTCCGTTTTCAACAGCTGCTACGAACTTCTCTCCATATTCACACCAAGTGACCTGTGGTGCTTTAGTTTTTTCAAATTCATCTGGCAACAACCACTTGGTCACACCATATGAATGCACAAAATAAAACCGTTCACTTTCAACACCTGCAAACAACTTTGAATTAGGAGCCACCGAAACTGTGTTCCAACCCATGTGAGGCAAAACATCTGCAGTTAGTTTTTCCACCACACCTGGCCATTGACCTAGTCCTCTAGTTTCAATTCCATGTTCAACACCTTGGTCAAACAGGATCTGCATGCCCACACACACTCCGAATACAGCGCGACCACCAGCCAAACGACGATCGACTAGTTCCCCACCTTTATATTTGTTTATCCCTTGCATGCAAGCATCAAAAGCGCCAACTCCTGGAACAAATAGTCCGTCGGCATTGAGTGCAGTCTCAAAGTCGGAAGTCAAAGTGACTTCAGCACCAACATGTTCGAGGGCGCGCTGCGCTGATCGAACATTTCCAGAGCCGTAATCAAATACGACTACTGACGGTCGCGAATTCATTAGTCGCCCAAAACACCTTTAGTCGATGGCACGCCATGCACGCGTGGATCTAAAGCAACGGCCGTGCGAAGCGCACGTGCAACAGCTTTGAATTGGCACTCAACGATGTGGTGTGCATTGCGACCACTAAGCACGCGGATATGCAAAGCAATCTGTGCAGCTGAAGTAATGCTTTCCCAAATGTGTTTAGTCAAAGATGTGTCATAAGAACCAATTAACTCAATCAACTCTGGTTCTTCGTGGACCAAATATGGACGACCCGAAACATCAACCACAACTTGGCTGCAAGCTTCATCAAGTGGCACCATCGCATCACCAAAACGGGTGATGCCTACTTTGTCACCAAGTGCTTGCTTCAAGGCTTGTCCGAAAGCAATCGCAGTGTCTTCAACTGTGTGGTGAGAATCAATGTGGGTATCACCAACAGTTTTGATATTTAAATCGAATCCGCCGTGCTTACCAAGCTGGCTCATCATGTGGTCAAAAAATGGCACACCAGTTTCAACTTCAACCTGACCAGTGCCATCTAGATTTAGTTCTAGGACAACACTGCTTTCTTTAGTGGTGCGTTCAATACGTGCGGTGCGACTCATTAGAGACCTTTCACTTCGAGTAGTGCCTTTTTCAAAATTTCCATTTCGGATGCGGTGCCGATTGTGATCCGAAGCCAATGGTCTGGACCAACTTCGCGCACTAAAACTCCGCGATCAACAAGCGCCTGCCACGCTGCATGACGGTCTGAGAACTGCCCTAACAATACAAAGTTGGCATCCGATTGGATGGTCTCAAACCCACTTTGTGCCGCCCAAACCACGAATTCATCGCGAGATGAGCGGATTTGGTCCAAATCCTTTTGCAATTCGGATGCAAACCCAAGTGCGGTATTGGCCACAACCTGAGTTACTGACGACAAGTGATACGGCAATCGCACAAGTTGAACCGCATCCACCATCTCAGTCGAAGAAATCAAATATCCAAGGCGAACCCCCGCCAAAGCAAATGCTTTAGACATGGTGCGCGTAACAACCAAGTTTGGATACTTGGCAACTCGAGTAATGGCTGAATCCACACCTTCACGACGGAACTCTGCATATGCTTCATCAACCACAATGATTGTGTTTTGGGCAGCTTTCAAAACTGAATCAAGAACATCCAAACTCATCGCAGTGCCGGTTGGATTGTTTGGACTTGCAAGAAACACCACGTGTGGTCGGTGGATCGACAAAGCTGAAACAATCAATTCAGCATCGAGTGAAAAGTCTTCCCGGCGTGCAACGGCAACAAACTCAGTGTTCGTGTCCCGGGCATACTCGCCATACATTGAATAAGTCGGACTAAAGGTAAGTGCTTTGCGCCCAGGTCCACCAAAAGCTTGCAAAATCTGCAACATGATTTCGTTTGAACCATTAGCAGCCCAAATCTGTTCACGCGAAACACTCACACCAGTGTCACGCAATACATATCCAGCCAAACTCTCTCTAAGGTGCAAAGCATCACGATCTTGATAGCGATTTAGTCCACCTGCAATCGCAGCAACATTCTTGGCAATTGCTTCCACCAAAGCAGCCGGTGGTGAATACGGATTCTCATTCGTGTTCAACTTCACTGGCACATCTATTTGTGGTGCACCGTATGGAGAAACATTCTTTAGTTCATCTCTAATTGGCAAACTCATTTTGCCTCCTTAAAACGAATCTGGACTGCTTCACCATGACCTGGTAAATCTTCGGCATTGGCAAGCGCCACGACATGGTGTGCCACATCAGCCAAAGCCTTCTGCGAGTATTCAATCACGTGCACACCGCGCAAGAATGTCTGCACACTCAAACCTGATGAGTGGCACGCACAACCTGCAGTTGGCAAAACATGGTTCGAACCAGCGCAGTAATCCCCTAGTGACACAGGTGAATAGTTCCCAACAAATATCGCACCAGCATTAACAATTCGAGAAGCAACCTCAGATGCATTCTCAGTTTGAATCTCAAGATGCTCAGCTGCATATGCATTTACAACTTCAACACCGTGAGCAATGTTGCGAACCAAAACTATTGCGCTTTGCACCCCACCAAGTGCTTCACGAATTCGGGCAGAATGCTTTGTAGCTGGAACTTGCTTTGCAAGTTCGGCTTCCACATCTTTAGCCAACTCAAGTGAATCAGTAACTAAAACCGATGCTGCAATCACATCGTGTTCTGCTTGGCTAATCAAATCTGATGCCACTAAATCAGCACGAGCTGTTTTGTCTGCCAAGATCGCTATCTCAGTTGGGCCAGCTTCAGAATCAATTCCGATCCGCCCTTTTAATAATCTCTTAGCAGCGGTCACATAGATGTTTCCTGGACCTGTCACCATATTCACTGCCGGCAATCCTTCAATGCCGTAAGCAAACATTGCAACAGCTTGTGCGCCACCAGCTGCATAAACTTCAGTAATCCCTAACAAACCACAGGCAGCCAAAATTGTTGGGTGTGGTAAGCCGGCAAATTCTTTTTGTGGAGGGGACGCAACCACCATTGATTTCACACCCGCAACCTGCGCTGGCACAACATTCATCACTACTGATGACGGATAAACCGCACGACCACCTGGCACATATAAACCAACACGTTCGACAGCGATCCAACGTTCAGTGACATTTCCACCTTCAACCACATTTGTGGTCTTATCAACCCGACGTTGATCTTCGTGAACTAACCGGGCTCTGCGAATCGATTCCAACAATGCGTCTCGAACCTTTGGATCTAGACCTGCTACTGCTTTATCGATTTCAGATTGTGGCACTTTTAGCGAAACCGGACGAACCCCGTCCAACTTTTCACCCCAAGCAAGCACAGCCTGCGCACCACGGGCTTTTACATCTTCAACAATTGGTCGCACGGTGGCAATTGCGCTCTCAACATCGAGTCCAGCGCGCGGCAAAACACTTGAGAGATCGGTGCTCTCATTCGTGCGCAAATCAATTGTCTGAATCACTCTCGTATTCTAGTTTGAGACGAGAGTGCTCAAATCTTGAGAAAACCTCAGTTTTTACTCACGAAATCACTGGTTATAAGGTTCCCGATGAATCATGATCGGACGGATCTGAGGTCTCATCATCCTGGCCACGAAAGACCATGACCATCTGGGTGGCAAAGGCCCAAATAAACAATGCGCCAACGCTGCGCAGTTCAAGATTCGATAGTCGGGTGTTTTCATCGATTCTTTCCGCTGGTGATGCAAGCGAAGCAACAAAAACCACAGCCCATGACAAACCAGTTGCAATCAGTGCAACCAAAATCTGGAAAATGATTCCCGCTTTATACCAAGCTTTGGCAAAACCAAGTCCAAACAACAAACCAATCACCAAAGCAGGTCCAGCGAACCACAGATCCATATAGAAGAAGTCACTGTTTTGGGTTACGAAATAAACGCACTGCCCTTTTTGGTAGTAACAATCCGGACGCGGTGCAAACAAGAACCAAACTAGGAACAAAAAGAAAGCAGCAACCGGCATCAACGTGAGTGCAGCACGTTGTTCTTTGAGGTTCGCAATCAACTTAGACAATTTGGTCCTAACAGAGCTTTGAGGTCTGAGAATAGACCATTCTCCGAGTCCACCTTGAACTTATCTTCAAGTTGAATCTTGGTGACTCGAGAGAAGTTGATCACCTTCAAAATCACAGTGGTATTTCCCGGATGGGCCAGCAAGATGTTTTGCATCTTTGTCATAGTTGCCTCATCCATCAACTGGGTAGTCAACGAGATTGTGATTGGCCGCTCAGCTCGAGTCACATCAATCAAATTCATTTCAACAGCTGACAATCGAATATCTTCGTCACCGCGCTGCAAACGCACCTTCACTGCCACGACCGTGTCTTCGAGAATCCGAGGTGCATAAAG
>JAPLBX010000071.1 GCA_026392535.1 Actinomycetota bacterium | reverse complement strand
GACTACTACGCACAGATTGTTAAAGACAGAGCAATCCTTCGCAGACTCGTTGAAGTTGGCACTCGCATTACGCAAATGGGTTACAGCGGAACCGGTGAAGTTGATGACTTAGTTGATCGCGCCCAGTCAGAAGTTTTTGGCGTTAACGAAAGTCGTTCAGAAGATTTCAAACCTTTGAGCGAAGTTATGCCGGTTATCTATGACGAACTTGAAGCAATGGGTCAAAGAAAAGAAGGTTTGATTGGTGTTCCAACCGGCTTCTATGAACTCGATGATCTAACTCAAGGTTTTCAAAAAGGTCAGTTGATTATTGTTGCCGGACGCCCAGGTCAAGGTAAAACAACTTTGGGCATGGACTTCGTTCGCTCTGCTTCTTTAAAGCACAACATGCCAACTGCATTCTTCTCACTTGAAATGTCGAACTCAGAAATCGTTATGCGTATGTTGGCAGCGGAATCTGGTATTCCACTTACCAATATTCGTCATGGACAAATTTCCGAAAGTCAATGGGGAACACTTGCAGTCAAAATGGGAGAGATTGCAGCGAAACCTATGTATCTAGACGATTCACCAAACTTAACAATGATGGAAATCCGTGCCAAAGCTCGTCGACTAGTTCAACGCCACGGAATCCGAATGATTGTGGTCGACTACATCCAGTTGATGACATCAGGAAAAAAGGTTGAAAGCCGCCAACAGGAAGTTTCTGAATTCTCACGTCAAATGAAATTGATGGCTAAAGAATTAAACATTCCAGTCGTGGCACTCAGCCAGTTAAACCGTGGACCTGAAAACCGATCGGACAAACGCCCGGTTCTTTCTGACCTTCGTGAATCTGGTTCTCTCGAGCAGGATGCGGACATTGTCATCATGATTAGCCGTGAAATGGATAAAGAAAGTCCAAAGGCTGGCGAAGCTGAACTCATCATTGGTAAACACCGAAACGGTATTACTAAAGATATTCAGGTGGCATTCCAAGCACACAAGAGCTGCTTTACTGATATGCCTCGAGGCATTTAACCCAAAAATTGGCTTCTACCTGACAATGCTTGAGTTGACTTAACAAAACAAAGCGAGCAAAGTTGTCACCTTACGATTCAAAAGTTTAAAGGTGTCCATGAACGCGTTTGATCCCAAGCATTTAGCCGAGTTAATCACTCGAGAGCGGGCGCTCTACACCGAATTACACCCGAAATCTAAGGCAGCATTTGAAGCTGCTGACAACCTATTTGGTCGAGTACCAATGACATGGATGAATAAGTGGTCGGGTGGTTTTCCACTCTATCTAGATAGTGCGCACGGAAATCGCATAAAAGATATTGATGGCAACGAAATTATTGACTTTGCACTTGGTGACACTGGCGCAATGACTGGTCACAGTCCAAAAGAAACAGTTCAAGCGGTGCGCAATAGACTAGAAAATCTAGGTGGCATCACCACCATGCTGCCAACTACTGATGCCCAATGGGTTGGTGCGGAACTCACTCGCAGATTCGGCTTACCGCTTTGGTCATTCGCACTTTCGGCAACAGATGCAAACCGATGGGCGATTCGACTTGCCAGACTTGCAACTGGCCGGCAAAAGATTTTAGTTTTCGCATACGCCTACCACGGAAGCGTTGATGAAACATTTGCAATTCCAGATGAAAATGGCAAAGCAATTTCGCGCCCAGGAAATGTTGCACCACCAGTGCCACTTGATCTAACAACCCGGGTAGTTGAATTCAATGACATCGAAGCAGTCCGACGCGAACTTGCAAATGGTGATGTGGCGGCAGTCTTAACCGAACCAGCATTGACCAACATCGGAATAGTTTTACCAAACCCTGGCTTCATGGAAGATTTGCGCAAAGCTTGCGACGACACCGGCACACTATTGATGATTGATGAGACACACACAATCTCAGTTGGACCAGGTGGCGCAACAAAAGCCTGGGGTTTGAAACCAGACATATTCATTATTGGTAAAGCAATTGGTGGGGGAATCCCATCTGGTACATATGGCATCACCGAATCACTTGCAAGAAAAATTACTGCCCATGAAGAAGCCGACATTGTGGATGTTGGCGGCGTTGGCGGCACGCTCGCAGGTAATGCGCTTTCAGTTTGCGCAATGCGAGCGACATTAGAACATGTTTTAACTGACGATTCTTGGCCTCGAATGATTGAACTTGCTACCGCATTTCGCGAAGGTGTGGAAGCGGCAATTTCTGAATCTAATTTGCCATGGACTTGCACTCAATTGGGTGCGCGAGCCGAATACCGATTCGCTAGTCCAGCGCCAATTAATGGAACCGAGTCAGCTAAATATGCAGATGCAGATCTCGAAGAATACTTTCATTTATATACCGCAAACCGCGGCGTTCTTATTACTCCTTTTCATAACATGGCATTGATGTGTCGAGATACTCAAATGGGTGACGTTGACAAGCACACCGAACTCTTTAAAGATGCCTGCTTAGAGTTAGAGGGTAAAAAATGACAATGCGCAGCAATCTGGATGCAATCGACAAACAAATACTGCGAGAGTTGCAGATTGATGGACGTGCTTCATATGCAGAAATTGCTGACATTGTGAAACTCACCCCACCAGCTGTTCGAGCTCGGATTCAAAAACTTCGAGACACCGGAGTCTTACAAATTGTTGCAGTGACTGATCCAATTGCGCTCGGATACACCGAATCTGCAATTATCGGAATCCGCGTAGATGGCTTGGCTAAAGATGTGGCAGACCGCCTAGGTGAGATCAAGAATGTCATTTACATGGTTATGTCAGTCGGCGGATACGACATCATGTGTGAAATTGTCTGCCAGAGCCGTGAAGAGTTTGCAGACGTGTTACACAATAAGATTCGAAGCATTGAAGGCGTACGCTCAGCAGACGCATTCCCCTACACCAGTATTCACACTCAGCGTTTCAGCTGGGATGTTCCAAATTAGGAAGTTGAAGATGAAGAAGCTATTAGTAACTATGACTGTGATATTTGCATTAACTGGATGTGCAAGTAATTCAACTGTCGATCCACTTCCAACAAAGTCAACTAGCGCGTCAAGTGAGGAAATTGAAGTTTCTTCTATAGATAAATTAGTTATTTCTTCCTACTCGCTTCCTGAACACAAAACTTATGACCATATCGACTCTGTTAAGTTGACACTTAAAGATGGCGCTAATGATGTAACTGTCAAAATTGCAAACACTGTAAATGAATGGATTGCATCTGAAATTGCGGATTTTCAGGCCACTGCGAAGGTTGCATATAAGAAGGACCGCAAGAACGCATCGGTTCTAGAGTTCAATATGACTTTTGATGAATCAGCGGTTAGTGATCGAATCTATGCGTTGACCTTTACTGACTATCAATTTGATGGCGGTGCCCACGGTTCCAGTGTGGTTAAAACCTTTGCTTTTGATTTAAATGACGGTTCACAGTTCGATTTAGTTTTGCAAATAAACCCGGACAAACGTTTTGAATTCGACGTTCTCGCTGCGGCGACTCTTGGTGAACAGGCCGGAACATTTGATGTGGATCTAGATAGTCAACAAACCATTATTACTACATTGGGCAATGATGAAAACTACACTGCTTGGTTTGCATCAAAAACCGATGGACTAGCAATCATTTTCCAACAATACGCAGTGGGCCCATACTCATCTGGCCAACCAGCTATCTCATTAACGTGGAAACAACTTAAGCCTCTGCTAAATTCCGACTCCATTCTGTTAAGTGAGTTTGCCGAATAATGACTAAACCAACAGTCCGAGCCGATTTGCAAAGTCTGCCTGCTTATAAAGCAGGTCAGAAGTTGCAGCCGCGCGCTGATCTAGAAGTATTCAAATTGAGTAGCAATGAGAATACCTACCCACCTCTGCCATCTGTCCTTGATGCAATAAATGCAGCTGCTCAAAGTGTTAATAGATATCCAGATCCCCTTAACACTGAAATGATTTCCACAATCGCAAAGTCATTAGGCGTAAATTCTGAAAATATTGCCGCTGGAACCGGTTCGGTTGCTGTACTTGGACATCTGATTCAGGCCATGGCAGCTCCCGGCGATGAAGTGATTTATCCGTGGAGATCATTTGAGGCTTATCCAATTTGGACGCAAATTTGTGCTGTGACTGGAATCCCAGTTGCGCTAAATGCAGATAACTCCCACAATCTTGATGCAATGGCTGCAGCTATTACCGACAAAACAAAGATGATTTTTGTTTGCACGCCAAACAATCCAACTGGAAACGCAGTTCGTGCAAAAGATTTACACGAATTCATGGCGAAAGTCCCAAGTGATGTCTTGGTGGTGATTGATGAAGCTTATACAGATTTCGTCACAGATCCAGAGATGGTTAGTGGGATGGACTTCTTTAATCAGTATGGAAATGTTGCATTGTTAAGAACTTTTTCAAAAGCTCAAGGTCTAGCTGGAATGCGTGTCGGTTATACAGTTGCACAGCCTGAGATTGCTGACTTCGTCCGCCGGGTCTCTCTGCCATTTGGTGTGAACCTTCTTGCGCAGGTTGCAGTGATATCTTCATTAGGCGAAGCAGCTAAAAAGGAATTGCGAGATCGAGTTGAAAACATTTCAAAGCAACGAGATGAAGTAATTGAATCCTTAAGAAAATCTGGTTGGAATCCACAAATGGTGATGAGCTGAAGGTGGCCTGCGAAGCCGCAGGGGTTGCGGTGCGCCAATTCCCTGAAGGAATTCGAATTACTATTGGTGAACCTGAGGCAAACGAAAGAATCGTTAAAGTTCTTTCTGAATTTCCAAATAAGAATTAATCAATTTCAAACTGACTGCGGTAGAGGTTTGAATATTCACCTTTAGTCGCAATTAACTCATCGTGGGTGCCTTGTTCGACTATGCCACCATTGCGCATCACAATGATTCGGTCTGCATTTCTGATTGTTGACAATCTGTGCGCAATTACGAATCCTGTTCGACCCAAGCGCAGGTTGTGCATTGCGCTTTGGATGAGTGCTTCAGTTCGAGTGTCAACGTTGCTGGTAGCTTCATCAAGAATCAACACGGCTGGGTCGGCTAGGAAAGCTCGAGCAATTGTGAGTAGCTGGCGTTCACCAACCGAAATATTGGTCGCATCATCTTCGATAACTGTGTTGTAGCCATCTGGCAAAGTACGGATGAAGCGATCAGCGTGGGCATCAACGGCGGCCTGAACTATTTGTTCTTCAGTAGCTTCGGTGTTTCCGTATGCGATATTTTCGCGAATTGTTCCGCCGAATAACCAGGTATCTTGCAACACCATTCCAAAGTTGCGCCGAACTGCTTCGCGTGGATGGGTTGCGATATCAACACCATCTAGCAAGATTTTTCCGCTGTCTAATTCATAGAATCGCATAAGTAAATTAACAATTGTTGTTTTACCTGCTCCTGTTGGTCCAACTATCGCTACGGTTTGACCTGGCTCAACCGCTAGATTGAAGTCGTGAATTAGTGGCTGATTTTCAACATATCGGAAATTAACGTTTTGTAGTTCTACTTTTCCAACTGCAGTGAAAGTCGTTCCAGAATTGACCTCGGCTGATTGCTCGATTGCATCCATCACTTCAAAAACTCTTTCAGCGGATGCAATACCTGATTGCAGCTGATTCATTTGAGCTGCGATGCTAGATAGTGGCATGGTGAATTGTCGAGAATACTGAATAAACGCCTGCACATCACCAAGTGACATTGCACCTGATGTGACGCGCAAAGCACCTAGCACAGCGATGGTCACATAATTAATGTTGGACAAAAGTTGCATAATTGGTTGGATCAAGCCGCTTAGGTAAGTTGCTTTGAAACTCGAGTCATAAAGTTCATCATTGAGTTGATCAAATCTTTCGAGTGAATTTTTACGCTGCCCATATGCGAGTACAACACTATGACCTGTGTGAGTTTCTTCGATATGACCGTTCAATTCACCTGTCGATTTCCATTGACTAACAAATTCTGATTGTGAACGTTTTGCAATCGCAGTTGTGGTGAAGATTGAAAGCGGAATAATAATCAACGACACTGCTGCCAAAAGTGGTGAGATGACAAACATCAGGATCAAACCACCAATTACTTGTAGTACTGAGTTGAGCAATTGGTTTAGACCTTGTTGCAGGGAGTTTCCAATATTGTCGATGTCATTCGTAACTCGGCTTAGTAAATCTCCACGAGATTGACCATCAAAATACTTTAGAGGCAGACGTGGAAGTTTTATTTGCACATCGCGGCGCATCTGGAAAACAAATTTCTGGGCTATGCCTGACATTAGATAACCTTGAATCCACGTCAGCACAGTTGAGCCAACATAGAGTGCAAGTACTAGAAGAATTACTTTTCCGACTGCAGTGAAATCAATTCCAACACCTGGCACGATATTCATTGCCGACACCATGTCAGCCAATTGTGTTTCACCTTGAGCTCGTAATCCAGCCACCACCTGTTCTTTCGAAGCACCGACCGGAAACTTGGATGATATGAACCCTTCGAAAATCAGGTTTGTTGCCTCGCCAAGAACTTTCGGACCTAGAATCGAAAGGCCAACGCTCGCACTAGTTAAGAAGAGTACGAAATAAAGAACTATTTTTTGACGAGACAAAAGTCCGAGCAACCTACGCACAGTTGCCTTGGTATTCAGAGGTTTAGCTGCCGGAGGACCGCCACCAAACGGGCCATGCCCACCACCGCGCATCGGTGGTCCACCTCTCATGCTCATACGTTCAACTCCGCTTGTGAATCCACGATCTGTTGATAGGTCTCACAGGTTTCGAGTAACTCGTGGTGAGTGCCATTGCCCACGATTCTGCCTTCATCAATTACCAAAATGCGATCGGAATTTCGAATGCTTGAAATGCGTTGTGCCACAATCAAAACAGTTGCATTGCTAGTTTCGCTCTTAAGAGCCTCTCGAAGCTTCACATCAGTAGCGGCATCAAGGGCGCTCAAGCAGTCATCAAAAATATAGATATCTGGTTTCTTAGCGATTGCCCTGGCAATTGAAAGTCTTTGTTTTTGTCCACCTGAAAGATCAGTTCCACCTTGTGCGAGGTTTGTGTCAATTTGATTTTCCAATTTTTCAACAAACTCACTCGCCTGTGCAACTCTTATTGCTTGCCAAGTGTTTGAATCATCAATTGC
>JAPLBX010000059.1:13671-14707 GCA_026392535.1 Actinomycetota bacterium | reverse complement strand
GTTGAAATCACTGCTGGTGAAGTTGTGATGTTGACTGGCTATTTCGGAGTGCTCTCAAGTGCGGTAGTGATGATGACTGATTTAGCGCCGAACTTTGCTCGCGGTCTTGCATCAATTAAATCAATTAGTGAAGTCCTTGAGTCGCAAGATCTTGAACCAAATCAAGGCAAGCGAGTTATTGAATCAGTTGTGGGGGATATCGAATTTAGAGATCTCAACTTTGGTTATCCTGACACTGAAGAGAATGCCATCAATGGTTTATCACTTTCGATTAAAGCTGGCGAATACGTTGCGATTGCCGGTCCATCTGGCTGTGGAAAATCCACCCTTGCAAATCTTTTGATTGGTTTCTTGCGCCCTACCACCGGCCAAGTGCTAATCGACGGTGTTGATACCAAGGATTTGGATTACCGCTCTATTCGCCAATTCATTTCAGTCGTACCACAAGAATCAGTGATGTTTGAAGGTAGCGTAAAAGAAAACATTTGCTACGGAGACTTAACCGTTACAGATGAACAACTAATGCAAGCACTCAATGATTCAAATTCATGGGAATTTGTTGCCCAGTTACCAGATGGAATCGAAACTGATATTGGACCACGTGGTTTCACCCTTTCTGGTGGTCAAAAGCAACGCTTAGCAATTGCCAGAGCCATCTTGCGCAATCCAAAGATTCTGGTTCTAGATGAAGCAACCTCATCGCTTGATAATGAGTCTGAATTGCTTGTGCAACTGGCTCTAAATAAATTAATGAGTGGTCGTACAACTTTTGTGATTGCTCACCGGCTTTCCACCATCAAGGATGCGGACTGCATTTATGTTATGGAAGATGGCCGGATAGTTGAAGCCGGAACTCACTTGGAACTATTGCAAAATGAACAGCTATATGCACGTTTGCATCAGTTGTCTGGTGAAGCCTTAGATTCCTAAGTGTGGATTAGATAGGTCTCTTGCGACTTCGTCATTATGTCTAGGTCCAAGTTCAACTAAATACATCGCACCAAGGATTAGTGCGCCACCAAGCGCAACGCGCCAA
>JAPLBX010000059.1:0-13656 GCA_026392535.1 Actinomycetota bacterium | reverse complement strand
TACTGGTTCAAAGCTCAAGATAACTGCGGCGCGAGTTGGATCCATATGGGATTGGCTCCAGGTTTGAATTGAAAACGCAATTGCACTTGCGAATACCGCTAAGAACACAATCGCAATCCAAACATCTGTGTTTGGTGGAACTTGAAAACCATCCATCACCAAACCTGCGCTCACAAACAAAACTGCGGTGACCGTAATTTGCACAATCGTGATGCTGTATGAAATTTGCGGTGTTGCCCAACGAGACAACCACATGATTTGAAAGCTAAAGAAAACCGCGCCAAGCAAAGTCCAAGACTCACCAACTCCGAAAGACCAACCGTTCAAAGATAAAACCGCAAGTCCGAGCGCAGCGAGAAATACTCCAGCCCAACCAACTGCCGGCACTTTTATTTTATAAACGATGCCTGCGGCAATTGGAGTGAGCACAACAAACATCCCAGTAATGAAACCGGACACGGTGGCAGATGTGTACATCAATCCATATGTCTGAACTAGAAATCCAATACCAAGTGCGAGCCCAATGTAGACACCTTTGCGAAACACATCAGCGGACATTCGCAACGCACTCGGTTTCATTGCCACAATCACGATCGTGGCAATAGCAAAGCGCCAGCCCATAAACATCAGCATCGACATTTGGGAAATTCCACTTTTGACGACCACGAAGGTGCTTCCCCAGATCGCGGTCGCGAAAATGAGCAACCAGAAGGCCAGTCGGTGGCCTTTAAGAGTGGATTTCATGAGCGGGAAGGTAACAGTTATCGAAAAGTCCTTGTTCCAAAAGGCGCGTACCCCGCAGGATTAGCCGCTTATTGCACCTTGGGAGAGTAATGACAATTGCGCTGATGATGAACTTGAAAGCTGGGCTTGGTCGGACCAATCGGCTTGCAGATTATGTTTTTCAGCAATTTGAATTGCATGGCCTGCCATATGTATTTGTTCGCGGAGATTCAGCACAAGATGCAATCAATAAAGTAACAGCTCGCATAAGTGAGTTTTCTGCCGTAGTAGCTGTGGGTGGAGATGGGTCAGTTCACACTGCTGCTCAGATTGCCATCAAACACAAACTGCCACTCGGAATCATTGCATCCGGTTCGGGCGATGATGTTGCGCGCGCTTGTGGACTTCCACATGGTCGAAATTTGGAAGCGACAAAACTGGCGGTTGATCATTTTGTAAATGCATGGAAAGAAAAAGATCTCACAGAGATTGACTCTCTTAGTGCCACCACAAGTGATGGTCAGGAACATGCTGTCCTTGCAGTTATGTCTTGCGGTTTTGATTCGCGAGTCAATGCCAACTCTGCCAAGATGACATACCTAACCGGCACGGGTCGTTACATACTCGCGATGCTAAAAACTTTAACTCGGTTTAGCCCAATCAGCTATCACACAGTTATTGACGGTAAGGAAAGTAAGTTCGATGCAATGCTGATTGCAATCGGTAATGGACCGATGTTTGGCGGTGGCATGAAAGTTTGCCCATCTGCCAACATCAAAGATGGTGAACTTGATTACATCGTTGTCAATAAAATTAGCATTCCAACCTTGCTGGCTGTATTTCCTAAAGTCTTCACTGGCAAACATGTAAATCACCCGAAGGTTGATGAAGCTCGGGCTAGAACCTTTTGGCTGAGCGCACCAGGCGAGCAGGTTTGGGGCGATGGGGAATACCTAGGTGAATCCCCAGTTCAGATTGAAATCAGGCCAAATTCTGTGAGTATTTATGGTGTCCGCTGGTGATTCAAGACTAGAACTAAGTTCTGGTAGCCCTAAATAGGTATATTTCTCCATCCCTGTTTAGGGCAATCGAAGTTAGGTGGATCATGCGTAATAAATCTAGAAAACTCCTTGCGCCAATTGCATTCGTTTTACTTTCGCTAATCCTGACCGGTTGCGTTAAGAACGACTTTACGCTCACCGTAAATGCAGATGGAACCATTACTGGCACCGGTACAACGACCATAAATGATGACATCTATGGCCAGTGGATTTATAGTCCGGGTTCGCCGTATACCGAAATTTATAGCCGAAACACTCCGATTGAAATCATTAACATCACATTCGACGACCTTTCCGATTGTGTGGCAGAGAATGTATTACTTTCTATTCCGCCTGGAAATGCACTCGATTTTTCAAAGGCCGAATTCAGACTAGATGTGGCCAACAAAGATAAAACTGTTTATGGTTTCGGCGATATAACCGATTATTATGACGATGGCGTTGCTGCTTATTTTCACTTGAACAATGTGACGCTGATTCCAAAGTCAGGTAATCAAAATGATTGCCAATATTTCGAAACCATTAATTCTGGTGCAGTTGCAGTTTCGGATAGCGATTTTACGAACTCATTAGGAAACTCAGATATCGGTTTGAGCATACTTCAAATGGCAAACATTCCACCAGCAGAAAGACCTCACTACATGATTTTGGTGAGAACTGGAGATATACCTCCTGATGATGCGTATTACAATAAATACCCAGAGAGTGCTGCTTGTGATTTAGATCGACTCGATTCGAGATTTGATATTCTGAATGATCGTCAATTAATGCCGGGAGAATTCCTTGCGTTGCTACGTGAAAAAGACTTATTGAACGTTAAGCGAGATGATGCCGGATGGACGCTTTATTGCAATTATTCAAACATTTCCCTAAGCAACTTGAGCCGGAAACTCCCTGATGACTTAATGGAACCTAATGTGGCTGAAACTGGGTTGTGGAAGCTAGCAACCGATGGAGTTTCTTGGGAGTACTTTGCCGGAATTACAAATCCAGATAACAATAATTTAGAAATAAACATGGATGGCAACTACACAAATCAGGAGATGGAATCTATCTATCAGTCACTTGAACTTGGAATGGAGTCAACTTACACAATCAATGGGGTTGTCCTTTCGACCAATGGCGATTTTGATGCAAACAAGAACTCGGTTTATTGGTTAATTTCAGGAAATTACTTTGACGAAGATGCTCCAAAAATTCCCAACGGAATAACTGCTGCCGAACCATACCTAAACGTACTTGTGGGACACGTAGTTACATTTAAAGCTAATAAGTCATCCTGGAGTAGTTCGAAAACCCTTGGTGGTTTGAAGTCGAAACTGACATCCTTGAAATCTGGTTCGATTGACACGATTCGAATTATTGGAATCAAGAAATTCGGATTAACTGGATCTTCTGCTACATCTAATCTAAAGATTGTTAAGAAGCGCGCCGCAGCTATCAAGAAGAAGTTAAAAGCTGCAAAGGTAAAAGCAGATATTGAAGTTGTTTACCTAACTCCACAAAGCACCGACGGTGGAGATAGCAAATACGCAAACAAAGTTGTTGTTGAGGTAATCAATAACGACTAGAGAATACAAAGCATAAAAGTAGGTGGGAATTTATTCCCACCTACTTTTATTAGTTGCAATCGGTTTAATTGTTTAAGGTCTGCGACTGTTGGTTATAAATTTGTCATAACCAAGAAGAGCCAGAGCCAAGACAACTGCCAAGGCCATTATTTGAGCTACGAACATGAGCACATATGGCAATCCATTCTCACTAACATCGAAGAACGGATATGGATATGAGTTCAATGTCATACCGCGCACAATTGCGAAAGTTGCCCAAGTAATCGGCACTACCAATGAATAAAAAACAGTTGATACACGCAGGAGTCCACGAGGCCCAGTGAGTAGGAAAACCAAAAGTGTCAAAATTGGATTCACGATATGGATCATTGCGTTTGATACCGCATCAATTCCAGTTTTTGGTTCAGCTAGCAATACGTTGTAAACAATGCCTGTAATTGTGATCATCAAAATACTGTCTAGGCGTAATGCTCGCCAGCGGGTTCCCGATGCATTGTTTCTTTCGAATACATCTGGACGCAGCCAAAGAACAGTTAAAACAATTGCAACAACTATGTTGCTCCAGATTGTGAAGTAAGAAATCCAATCGAAGAATCGTTCCCAAACTTGGTCGGTTCCGTTAACGGAGTTTCCGAGCAATGTTGGTTCGGTTAGATCGATATTCTCAGAATTTGCGTAGTAGCCAATAAGCATCAAACTGAAGGAAATTCCCACAGAGATATATGCGACTATGGCATTTATGAGGATCAGAGATTTGTTTGCTCTTGCATGGTTTCGGTATGTCATGGTGAAAATTCTTACGCAATAATTCAAAATGGCAAGGATTGACCACATTTTCCTTATTACGGCGCAGTAATCGGGCGTAGTCTCTGAGCGTGGATTTAGCCGTAAACCCAGGTTCAGTACGTAAGTTAGATAAAAGCAAGTATTTACAGCAATATTTTGCTGAATGTGGCTCTCGGTTGGGAGCATTGAGGCTAAATCTGTGCGCGTAGTTAGTTGGAATATTCAACATCTTGAACAGTATGAACAATCCAATTCAATTGAAGTTGACCTGAATCTGATACTTCAGCAGCAAAATGCTGATGTGCTTTTATTGCAAGAAGTTGATCTCAATAAAGCTCGCACAAACGGCGTTGACCAATTAGCCAAAATTTCATCCGCACTTGGCGCGACACATTCGAACTTTCACGCCACGAGATTGATTCCCGCAGAAGACGGGGAATATGGGATTGGTATTGCATCCAAAGTCCAGGTTGTTAGTTGGCATTCAATAGATTTACCTAGTTCGCCAATTGGGAAAAGAATGACTTTTCAATTCGGAGATAGTTCTGAAACCTTTTATGTTCACGACCACCCTCGAGCTGCTATAGCCGCAGTTCTTGAGAATGGTTTTTGCGTAGTGAACACCCATCTTTCGTTTATGCCACTTGTCGCTCAACTTCAAATGATTCGTGTGGTTTTGTGGGGGAAGAAAATTGCCCGAAGTCATAAAGCCAAATTGATTATTGGCGGTGACTTCAATTTCGTCTCAACAAGTTGGTTGCGGTTGTTTGGCTTGAAGGCCTCTGTGAATGGCAATACTTTTCCAGCGTGGAAACCAGAAAAGCAGATTGACCATTTCCTAGTCGATTCAAAAGTTCAATTATCGGCTAGTGGAATAGGAAAGCAAGGCCCAATCAGCGATCATCGGTGGATTGCAGTAGTCGTTAGTTAACTTGTGGCCCCGGCATGATTCGAACATGCGACACACGGTTTAGGAAACCGATGCTCTATCCCCTGAGCTACGGAGCCGAATAGCGCTCAATCCTAAGCGCTGTATTGCCTCAACCTGCCAGCTGCAATTTCTAGTAAGGCTAGAGCGACAATGCGAGTGGTCCGGTGATCTGTGGAATCTTTGCTTGAATCAACTTCGGTGAAGTCAATTGCTTTTACTTGTTTATATCTTGCAACTTCGCGTGCAATTAGACGTAATTGGTTTGCGGTGATGCCACCAGGCACACTTGCCGGGCATGCTGGTGCAACTGACCGATCACAAACATCCACGTCGATATCAACATAAATGTTTTCGCCTGCGATAGAAATGGCATTCTTGATAATTCCAGGAATCGTAGATTTGTGAATTTCGCTTCGTGGAATAACCGTAACGCCCAAATCTTTTGCACGTTGTGCATAAGTCTTAGAGTTGGCAAAATCTGCGATGCCAATTTGAACAATTCTTTTAGGATTCAGCCCGGCTTCGATTAAACGACGAACAGGCGAGCCATTGCTGATTCCATCGCGCAAATCAAAATGTGCATCGAAAGTAATCAACCCGGCATTACTTAAATCATTGTTGTTTATAGCTTGCATGACCGAATAGGTAATTGAGTTGTCGCCACCAAGTGCAACTAAAAGTGCGTTTGGATTGTGATGCTCTGAAATGAATTTCAAAACATTCGCTTCTCCGTCAAAAAAATCAACATCAGTAATATTCCCAAGATCTTTTACTTTCAAATCCTGCACATCAACATCTTGGCTGAGGTTGTAAGTGGAGTAGCGCTGCAATGCCTCACGAACAGCATCTGGCGTTAAATGCGCATTGGTAGGACTAATGGAAGTTTGATGAGCACGGACGCCAACCACCTCAATATCAGGGGTGGAAGAGTTGGATTCGAGCCAAGCTTTGGCCCGTGGCCAGTTTGGGTCCTCGGTTAGCGTCATTTGGTTAAGAATAAACCACATGCCTAGCCCAGTCGATCCGCTCAAATCCTTGACCTTTTACTCATAAGCAGGTGCACTTCGCACATGAATTCACTGAATCTGCCAACTGGCCCTCGTGTCCTGACTGCGGCTCGCGGTTCAAACCTGACGGCAAAGGGCTGGGGGCAAGAGGCAGCGATTCGAATGTTGCACAACAACCTCGATCCTGCAGTCGCAGAACATCCAGAAGAACTTGTGGTTTATGGCGGAACTGGCAAAGCGGCACGTAACTGGAAAAGCCTTGACGCAATCATTCGCACTTTGACCACATTAGAAAATGATGAAACTCTTTTGGTGCAATCAGGAAAACCAGTTGGTGTGATGCGTACTCACGAATGGGCGCCACGTGTTTTATTGGCCAACTCAAATCTTGTTGGTGACTGGGCGAACTGGAGTGAGTTTCGTCGACTCGAACAACTTGGTCTGACTATGTATGGGCAGATGACAGCTGGCTCTTGGATTTACATTGGCACCCAAGGAATTTTGCAAGGCACATACGAAACTTTTGCAGCGGTGGCGCAAGCAAGTTTCAACGGGACATTAGCTGGCACATTAACTGTGACAGCAGGTTGTGGTGGCATGGGTGGGGCACAGCCTCTCGCTGTCACGATGAACGAAGGCACTTGCTTGATCATGGATGTTGACGAAACCCGTTTACGTCGGCGTTTGGAGAATCGCTATTTAGATGAAATTGCAGACAATCTTGACGATGCTATTACTCGAGCAGTGAAAGCGAAAAATGAAAAGCGAGCAATTTCTATTGGGTTGGTTGCTAATGCAGCAGATGCACTTGCCGAAATGTTGAAACGGGATGTGCCAGTAGATATTGTTACGGACCAAACCTCAGCACATGATCCACTTTTCTATTGCCCAATTGATACCGATTTTGACGACATGCGCGAAGAGGGAAGAAAAGATTCAATCGACTTCACCAAGAGATCGCAGTATGCAATGGCTCGCCATGTTGAAGCGATGGTTGGTTTTATGGACAAAGGCGCTGTCGTATTTGATTATGGCAACTCAATTCGCGATGAAGCACGTAAAGGTGGATATGAGCGCGCATTTGATTTCCCAGGTTTCATCCCCGCTTACATTCGACCACTATTTTGCGAAGGCAAAGGGCCGTTTAGATGGGTAGCGCTTTCAGGGAATGCGAAAGATATCCACCGAACAGACCAAGAGATATTAAAACTATTTCCAGAAAACGATCACTTGCGCAGATGGATAAAACTCGCGCAAGATCGAGTTGAATTCCAAGGTTTGCCAGCTCGCATTTGTTGGCTTGGATATGGCGAACGAGATAGAGCCGGTGCAGCATTTAACGATCTTGTGAAAAAGGGTGAAGTCTCAGCACCGATAGTTATTGGCCGCGACCACCTTGACTGCGGATCAGTTGCATCGCCATATCGTGAAACTGAAGCCATGCTCGACGGCTCGGATGCAATTGCCGATTGGCCACTTCTAAACGCAATGGTGAATGTTGCCTCTGGAGCTTCTTGGGTGTCGATTCACCATGGCGGCGGGGTTGGGATGGGTCGTTCAATCCACTCAGGTCAAGTGAGCGTTGCCGATGGCACCGCGTTAGCTGCTGAAAAATTACAACGTGTGTTAACCAACGACCCAGGAATGGGTGTAATCCGCCACGTTGATGCTGGTTATGACCGCGCTAACGAAGTCGCACATGAAAAGCATGTTCATGTGCCGATGATGGATGAGTAGTGGCATCTACACTTTTAAATAATGCAAAACAGATTGTCACAAACTCCTCTGGGAAGCCTTATGAAATTGATGTCGTTGAAGATGCATCTCTTTTGTTTGCAGATGGGGTAGTCAAGTGGATTGGCAATGCGGCAAAAGCCCCAAAGGCTGACATAACCATTGATTGCACAAATCAAGTTGTTATCCCAGGTTTCGTCGACAGTCACACCCATCTGATTTTTGGTGGGGATAGAAGTGCTGAGTTTGCTGCCCGCATGGCAGGAGAGAGTTATTCAGCTGGTGGAATCAATTTCACAGTTGAAAAGACCAGAACTGCAAGTGATGCAGAACTCCGAGCCAACGCAGCTGGTTTGATTTCTGAGATGTACTCAAGTGGCACTACTCACTTCGAAATCAAATCAGGATATGGATTAACACTTGAAGATGAGATTCGCTCATTAAAGATTGCGCACGAATTTACTGAAGATGTTACTTTGATGGCTGCGCATGTGGTTCCAAAAGAGTTTGAAAGTAACCGTCAGGGATATATAGATTTAATCATCAATGAAATGCTGCCAGCGGCAAAAGGCATTGCAAAGTTTGTGGACGTTTTCTGTGAAACCGGAGCATTTACAGTTGATGAATCACGTCAGATACTGATTGCTGCAAGAGATCTTGGATTTGAACGCAAGATTCATGCAAATCAATTAGGCCAATCTGACAGCCTCAAACTAGCTCTTGAAGTCAATGCGGTATCCGCTGATCATGTTACGCATTTCACAGATGAAGACGTGAAAGATTTGGCAGATAGCAAGATTGTGGCAACTTTGCTGCCAGCAACAGAGTTTTCAACTAATAGCCCATACCCAGATGCAAAACGCTTAATCAATGCTGGTTTGAAAGTTGCAATCGCAACGAACTGCAATCCAGGAAGCAGTTTCACCACATCAATGCCATTTTGCATCGCAGTTGCGGTCCGAGAAATGAATTTCAGCATTGAAGAAGCTTTATGGTCTGCCACTAAAGGTGGCGCACTAGCTCTGGGTGATAACTCACGTGGAAGTTTGCAAGTCGATGGGAAAGCAGACTTTGCAATCTTGGATGCTCCATCTTATGTTCACTTGGCATACCGACCGGGTGTGAACTTGGTAAATGCAACCTACAAGAATGGTGAAATCGTATTTTCAAAGGGTGGGAAATGAAAACCATAATTCTGAATTCAAAAAACGTCAGTTTCGAAGATGTTGTAGCAGTGGCTCGCTTCAATGCGAAAGTTGAGATTTCAAAGGAAGCTATTTCAGCAATGGCTAAATCCCGTGCCCACATTGAGAAGATGGCGCTATCTGACGTTCCGGTCTATGGAGTATCAACAGGTTTTGGTGCACTTGCCAACCGACACATTTCTCCTGCAGATCGCCAACAACTTCAACGCTCCCTTATTCGCTCACACGCAGCTGGAACTGGAAATCCAGTTGAACGAGAGGTTGTTAGAGCGCTGATGTTTTTGCGGCTTAAGACTTTGGCAAGTGGCAGAACCGGTATTCGCCCAGTAGTAGCGCAGACAATGGCTGCGATTTTGAATGCGGGCATAACCCCAGTTGTTCGTGAATTTGGATCACTTGGTTGCAGTGGCGATTTAGCCCCACTTTCACACTGTGCACTTGTGTTGATGGGTGAAGGGGAAGCAGTCGATGCAAATGGAACAGAAAAACCAGTTCCGCAACTACTTGCAGATGCGGGAATTGAAGCAGTGGAATTGCAAGAAAAGGAAGGCCTCGCATTAATTAACGGCACCGATGGAATGCTCGGGATGCTTATCTTGGCATTGCATGATGCAAATCAGTTATTAGATGCGGGCGACATCATTACCGCAATGAGCATTGAAGGATTACTCGGTACCGATGCGGTTTTCAAACCAGAGCTTCACCAGCCACTTCGTTCTCATCCTGGCCAGACTCATTCAGCTGCGCGTATTTATGCAGCACTAAGTGGTTCGGCAATTGTGGCATCACATAAAGAGAATGATGATCGTGTGCAAGATGCTTATTCGCTTCGCTGTGCTCCACAAGTTTCTGGTGCCGTGCGCGACACCATTTCTTATGCAACAGATGTGGCATTGCGCGAACTTGCTGCCGAAATTGACAACCCTGTTGTCTTAGACGATGGAACTCTTTCAAGTAATGGAAATTTCCACGGAGCACCTGTTGGTTATGTATTAGATTTTCTAGCTATCGCATTAGCTGATTTAAGTTCAATGTCAGAACGTCGCACCGATCGGATGTTAGATAAAAATCGCTCCCACGGTCTGCCACCTTTCTTGGCAGCCGATGCAGGAGTTGATTCAGGATTAATGATTGCCCAATACACCCAAGCTGGATTAGTTTCAGATAACAAACGTTTGGCCGTGCCAGCTAGTGTGGATTCGATCCCAAGTTCGGCTATGCAAGAAGACCATGTATCAATGGGTTGGCATGCGGCTCGAAAATTGCTTAAGTGCATTGACAACACCCGGCAGGTGCTCGCAATTGAGCTCGTGGCTGCTGCTCGGGCAATTGAGTTTCGTAGCCCACACACTCCAGCAGAGCGCACTCGAAAGGTGGTGCTCGCACTACGTGAGGTAGTTGAAGGTGCAGGTCCAGATCGATTCCTGAGCCCAGAATTACGAGCAGCCAATGAACTACTCAAAAAGGATATTTGGCACTAAAAGTAAATCTGATAACCCAATCAAGATATTCACTCTTCGCTGGTATCTGTTCGTTGCTCCCGCTGTCCCAGGCTTAACTACCTGCACAAAAGTGCAGTTTTCGGTGAGAATAATGCGAAGCATGCAGCAAAACTTTTATAAATCGCGAATACACTTCGCGACTTAACTGAAAGTGAAACAATCTGCATGACCACCCTTACCGGCATTGGCGTATCACCTGGCGTAGTCCTAGGTGAAGTTTTCACAATTTCGCACCAAGTAATTGATCATGAAGTTCCAGCAACTCCTCGTGAAGTGATTGCTGCCTTGACAGCTGTAGCGACAGATTTAGAACGTCGCGCCCAAGCAGCGGATCTTGATGTTGCTAAAGATGTTTTGCAAGCACAATCAATGATTGCACAAGACCCAGCACTTGAAGAGGCACTTGCATCTCGGTTGCCAGATGACATCAAATATCCAGATGTTCGCGCAGCAATCCATGATGCATTTTCAGGATTTAGAAATGCGTTAGAAAGCCTTGGTGGGTATTTCGCTGAACGAGTCCACGATCTCGATGAAATTGCTAATCGCACTATTGCAGTATTGAGTGGAGAAGTAGCCGAGGCAATTGTTTTAGATCGGCCATCAATCATCGTTGCCGAAGATTTAACTCCAGCTGATACTGCAGCACTTGATTTGCGCTATGCAATGGCGCTTGTTGTGACAAAGGGTGGGCCAACTAGTCACACCGCAATCGTTGCCCGCGGTCTCGGGATTCCAGCAGTAGTTGGATGTACTGCTGCTGATTCTCTGAATGATGGCGACAAGGTTATGGTCGATGGCCGCATGGGGATAGTAGAAATCAATCCGTCCGAAGCCGATTATTTACATCACAAAACTCGTGAAGATGCTTTGCGTGCCCGCGCAGCTGCAGTAACCGGCCCAGGTCGTTTATCTGACAGCACGCCAATAAATCTTTTGGCAAATGCAGGCTCGGTTGCTGACTCGGTAACTGCAGCAAATGCTGGTGCTGAAGGTATTGGATTGTTCCGAACTGAACTTTTGTTCTTATCGCGGGAAACCGAACCTACTGTTGAAGAACAGGTCGCACTTTATTCAGATGTGTTTACTGCCCAAGCGGGAAACAAAGTTGTCGTTCGCACATTAGATGCTGGTAGCGATAAACCAGTTCCTTTTTTAAATACCGTTGTCGAAGAAAATCCTGCACTTGGAGTTCGCGGTTGGCGTTTAACTCGCAATGGCACTGGGGTTATGAAACGCCAACTCGAAGCATTAGCAATCGCTGCCCAAAAAACTAACACTGATCTTTGGGTGATGGCTCCGATGATTGACACAGTTGCAGAGGCCGCAGATTTCGCAGCCCAAGCTCGTGAAGTTGGCATTCGTCACGTTGGTGTGATGATTGAAACTCCGGCAGCTGCTATCTTGGCCGACAAAGTTTTAGCAGAAGTAGATTTTGGAAGTCTGGGCACCAACGACTTAACCCAGTATGTCATGGCGGCAGATCGTTTGGATGCGCGCCTTTCAGATTTAACCGATTCATGGCATCCAGCAGTACTGCGGGCCATCTCGTTTGCTGCGAATAGTGCCACTGCGCTTGCTCGACCGCTGGGAGTTTGTGGTGAAGCTGCTGCTGACCCATATCTTGCAGCAGTTCTAGTTGGCTTAGGAGTCACGAGTCTTTCGATGGCTCCGGTTGCATTGTCAGAAGTTAGAGGATTCTTAGCATCTGTTGATCGAGCAACTTGCATTGAAGTTTCGCAACTTGCAATTGGCGCATCAAGCGCTGAAGAAGCGAAAGCAATTGTTCGAGCTCGCTTGGACGAACTTACTAAATAACAACTTTTAAGGCAGTTTCGATCTGTTGAATTAGTTCAGATCTAAGCATTTGTCCGCGGACTTGAAAATCTTTTTGTCTGCGCACGTATTCAATTTTTCCTTCTGCGGTTTCGGTTTTAACAGGCTCATAACCCCATTGCGATAAATCGTATGGAGTTGCTTGCATATCGAGTTGCCGAATCTCTCTTGCCAACTCAAAAGTTTTAAATAGCAATTCACTTGAAACTAGAGGTAGAGATTTGTATGCCCACTTATAAATATCCATATTTGCATGCAAGCATCCGCTTTGCTCATTTTCAGGCTGACCTTCCCGAGTCAAAATCATATGGTTTAGTGATCGCGCTCCTGGCACGAAAAATCTAAACGCATCAAAGTGGGTGCACTTGAGTTCCTGTGCTTCCACTGCATCAGCAATTTCTTTAACGGATAGTCGCAGCGGTAGTTGCTCATGTCTAACTTCGCTTGGCTCTAGCTTGTAAAGCATTGCCCATTCGTGGAATCCAAAACATTGGAATCTCGGTTCACGGTCACTGGTTTCCTTAAGTAGTTTTAAAGTCCATTTAAATGATTCGCTGCGATCTTCAACAAATTTAGATGAAACTTTCGTTAACCCATCAACGGTTTCATAACCACGTTGATTTAAATATTCAGGTGCGTCAGAAAGCCAAACTCCAAACCCTGGATGCCATCTTTCCAGCCGAGATGGGCGCAAGGTGTAGTAGTCCCACATGAAATCATCGACCGGATGCCTCGTCGCATCGCGATGGCGTTTTCTCACATTCGCTGCGATTGGGGCGACTCTTGCAGCATGCTCTTGTGCAAGCTCTTGCCAAGTGGAACGCTCTAGGACTATTGATTTAGACACCGGCAGATTGTGGCAAACCCCTTGAGGTGTCACAATCGCACTATGAGTGAAGACAAAAAGTCCGAAGACCTCGAGCTTTCAAAGGCCAAGATGCGAGAAGCGTTAAAAGGTATTTTGCCTACGGTCACTCAGGATGAAGTCAATTCTCACCAAGCTAAAGATGATGCGCAATTCCTGGCAGATCGCCCACCACATCACGACCAGGTTTAATCTACTTGTACAACTTTGATGCCTTGGCTCTGCATCACTGCATATTCATCGGTCAGCGGAATGCTCACTAATAGTCGAGCCCCGTAGTTATCGCTTTCACTGGTTCGTACTACTGCATCTGAAGAAATTAGCTGACTAAATTCATCAGTCTGTGACCAAAGGTGCAATTTGGTTCCGGGATTTATATGTCCTTGATTTTCCAAATTTACAAATACATCAACGCGGTTGTTAAAACCTTTTTCT
>JAPLBX010000028.1:10717-12201 GCA_026392535.1 Actinomycetota bacterium | reverse complement strand
AGACAAGCCGACTACTAGGTTGGCCACTTTCGTCAGCAGTCGCGAGCACCATCGCATTTGGTTCGGGCAATTCACTTGCATCGGCCATCCACTTTCGGAACTGCTCCAGTGGGTTCTTGGCCAAATCTGACTCATTCAAGGTCTGATTCGTGTACTCAACGCGAAGCTTTCGATAGTCCGTCATAGGGCAATCATGCCCCGAGTAAACTTGGACCACCGCACCCGTACATAAGGACTTAATGTGAGCGAACCAACTGATCTAGTTATCCCAGCTGAACTCAAACCTGCTGATGGCCGTTTTGGCGCAGGACCTAGCAAGGTACGTCCTGAACAAATCTCGGCACTGAGTCGCTCAGGGGTAAACATCATGGGAACTAGCCACCGCCAAAAGACTGTTAAGTCTCAGGTTGGTCGAGTCCGCTCAGGCTTGAAATCCCTATTCAATCTTCCTGACGGTTATGAAGTTGTTCTCGGCAATGGTGGTTCGACCGCGTTTTGGGAAGTTGCAGTTTTCTCACTTCTACGCGACAAAGGTCAATTCTTAACTTTTGGAGAATTTGGTTCGAAGTTTGCTACCGCTGCCAAGGATGCACCTTTTGTCGGCGAACCAGTTGTAATCAAATCTGAGCCGGGCACTGCGCCAACTTTTATGGCTGAAAAAGGAATTGATTTCTACGCCACCCCACACAACGAAACTTCAACTGGTGTGGCAGTTGCGATTAAGCGTCCAGCTGGAATCGATGCAGATGCACTTGTGGTAATCGATGCCACATCTGGCGCTGGTGGTTTGCCAGTAGATATGTCTGAAGTTGATGTCTACTACTTCGCACCACAAAAGGGTTTTGCATCAGATGGTGGAATTTGGTTTGCAATCATGTCACCACGAGCAATCGCTCGGGTAAAGGAAATTAAAGATTCTGGTCGCTACATTCCTGTTTTCCTAGACTTGCAAACCGCGATCGACAACTCGATTCTTGACCAGACTTACAACACTCCTGCACTCGCAACAATCTTGATGATGGCTGATCAAATTGACTGGTTTAATACAAATGGTGGTTTGGAATGGTGTGTTAATCGCACCAAGGAATCATCGGACATTCTTTATTCATGGGCTGAAGCAAGTGCTATTGCCACGCCATTCGTCGCCGACAAAGCTCTACGTAGCCAAGTAATCGGAACCATCGATTTCGACGAGTCAATAGATGCAAATGTGATTGCAAAGGTACTGCTAGCAAACGGAATTGTAGATACTGAGCCATACCGCAAACTCGGTCGAAACCAATTGCGTGTAGCGATGTTCCCTGCAGTAGATCCGGACGATGTGCGCAAACTAACCCAGTGCATCGACTGGATTGTGAATCACCTTCGGTGACAATGATTCGGCAGAAAGCCACCTGGGTTACCTATTTCCAAATGGGTACGTTCGGGTGGTTTTTCTTTATCCTCGGACCTTCACTAGTGCTATATGGCGACGAAGTTGGACT
>JAPLBX010000028.1:9586-10675 GCA_026392535.1 Actinomycetota bacterium | reverse complement strand
TGAAATCTCTTTACATATGTCTGCAATGTCATTTGCAACTGCAGTAAGTGGATTTCTAATCCCAGAATTAGTTCGAAAGACCAGCCGCGGCATTGCGATGCGAATTTCTGCAATCACTTTCATCATTGCAATAGCACTACTAGTTGCAGCTAATTCAATCTTTATCAGCGTACTTGCATGTTTTGTTATTGGACTTGCAGCTACGGGTGTAGTTTCGCTAATCACAACTTTCTTAGATCAACAACATGATGAGTACTCAACCGCAGCAATTTCGGAAGCAAATACTTTCGGTGCTATTGGCGGCATATTGGGACCACTATTTGTTGGGTACGTAGTTAGTGCGGGATTTGGCTGGCGATTTGGAATGCTCGTCGCTGCAACAGCTTTCATAGCGGTGGAAGTTTTTCGTGGCTCACTCGCTTCTTTTAATGTGAAGAAGAAACAAGCTGAAGGCCACCAACATGGCAAGCTTTCTAGCAATTACTGGTGGGCTTGGGCGCTTTTAATCACTACTGCTGGCCCAGAACTAATGATCATGCTGTGGAGCTCAAAGCTGCTACAAATCCAAGGCGGATTAGATGATGGCGCTTCGGTGGCAGCCATCTCCTGCCTTTCAATTGGCTACATAATCAGTCGCACAGCAATCAGCTACCTAAGTCGTTCTATGTCGAACGAATTCTTACTCAAGATTGGTTTCGCCATTCCACTAGTTGCCTTCTGGGTTTTTTGGTCCTCACCAAGTGCCATCACAATGTTGATTGCCCTTGGGGTTTGCGGCCTTGGACTTGGTATGCATTGGCCAGTTGCGATTGGCCGGGCAGTTCAGGCTGGCTTTAACAATCCAGATAAAGCAAGTTCTTTTGCGGCTTATGCAACCGGTGGAGCTGGAGTTGTCCTGCCATTTGCATTAGGCGCAATTAGCCAATCAGTGGGATTAAAGACTGCATTTTTACTGGTCCCGGCAGTCTTACTCGTTGGACTACTTATGTTGTTTATTCATCCAATTGAAGAAAAGAAATTATCAAAAAAAATTTAGTTAAACAACGGAATTTGTGACAGCACAATTGCTGCAAACATACCGAATAAAAC
>JAPLBX010000028.1:7874-9531 GCA_026392535.1 Actinomycetota bacterium | reverse complement strand
TCAAGTAACTTAATTATCCAAGTAATTGAGTGATTGGATCGGTTGCGAAGAAGACCACAAATGCTGCGGCAACTAGCCATAGCAATGCATGTACTTCCTTAGCGCGACCGGTTGCTGCCTTAAGCACAACGTGAGTCACGAAGCCTGCACCAATACCTAATGCGCTTGAGTAAGTGAATGGCATAAGCACGATGGTCAAGAATGTTGGCAAAGCGATAGTGATGTCTGTCCAGTCGATGTCCTTAACCTGAGTCATCATCAAGAAACCAACGACGATCAAAGCTGGAGTTGCAGCTTCGTAAGGCACCATTGCAACAAGTGGTGACAAGAAGATGGTGAACAAGAATGCAACGCCAGTTACGACTGATGCCAAACCTGTGCGAGCACCTTCACCAACACCAGATGCTGATTCGATGTATGAAGTGTTTGAAGAAACACCAGCAGCACCACCAGCAACAGCAGCAATAGAGTCAACAAGCAAGATCTTGTCAGCATTTGGCACGTTGCCTTCGCCATCAATTAGGCCAGCTTCAGCACCAATTGCAGTCATGGTTCCCATAGTGTCGAAGAAGTCTGTGATCAACAATGTGAAGACCAACAGAACTGCTGTCAATGCACCTGCTGCAATTCCGAATCCACCTAGTAGGTCAAAGTGACCTAAGGTTCCGAATGATGGAGTTGCAACAATGGTTTCAGGAAGTTTTGGAACGTTCAAACCCCAACCTGCTGGATTGAATTCCTCTGCTGAAACAAATGATGGACCAATTTTTGCAACTGATTCAACAATAACTGCCAAAATGGTTGCGCCAATAACGCCAATCAGAATTGCGCCCTTAACTTTACGAGCATATAGGTAAGCAATTGTTAGCAAGCCAACAACGAATACAATTACTGGCCAACCAACAAGTGTTCCGTTGTTACCAAGTGTTACTGGAACTGGACCAGCGCCGGTGCGACGAACGAAGCCCGCATCGACCAAACCAATTAATGTAATGAACAAACCGATACCAACAGAGATAGCAGTCTTTAGTTGAGTTGGAACAGCTTTGAATACTGCAACGCGGAAGCCGGTCAAAACCAAAGCGGTGATGATCAAACCTTCAAGTACAACTAGGCCCATAACTTGTGACCAAGACATGTAATTTGCAGCGATAGAAGCAACGAATGCGTTTAGGCCAAGACCAGTTGCAAGTGCAAGTGGGAACTTAGCGACGACACCCATCAAGATGGTTAGTAGACCTGCAACAAGTGCCGTACCAGCTGCAATAGCAGGCAAGTTCGGAGCTGTTGGGCCACCTAAGAATTCGCCATTAACGTCTGGCGTGAAACCCAAGATAAGTGGGTTTAGAACAACGATGTAAGCAATCGTCAAGAATGTTACGAGACCACCACGAACTTCACGACCAACGTCGGAACCTCGAGCTGAAATGTGGAAATAGTTATCCAAACCGGATGCCATATGTTTCTCTCCCTAGAGATGTGTTTATGGAGTTTTGGGGAAGTACCTGCATTGACAGGTTGCCCACCCTTTAGAAGCGGGAATAGGCGGACACTAGAACATTTGTGAGCGTACCCGGGGGTAAGACAGGCAATAGGCTTGTTACATGCCTGTAAATCCTCAAAAAGCCCTCAAACCCGTGCCAGCGCTCGAGACAAC
>JAPLBX010000028.1:0-7860 GCA_026392535.1 Actinomycetota bacterium | reverse complement strand
GACAACTGGGATCGGTGTAGCTCGATTAGGGACGGCTATTTGGGCTCTTTTGGCAGTGATTTCCTGGGTTTGGCCCAACTCACCTCAAGGACTAAGCCAAGTGGCAATAGCTGGCACTTTCCTAGGGGTTATAGGTCTTCTTCATGTGACTCGTCGAGCTCGGAAACTTTGTCTTCCGATTCAAGGTCGATTTCCAAGATAACTTCTTCTGGCTCATCCTGCGGAGCTAGTGATTCGCTAGCAACTTCTTCAACCACCGGTAATTCACCGGTTCTAAAGTCGTAATCATCAACAGCTAGTTCATCAATCACAAGTTCTGCCACTGGTGTGCTTTGAGCTTCAACAATTGTTTGTGAATGTGCACCACAGCCGTGATCCATTGAAACAATGCGGCCATCAGATGGTGAAATCGCATTTGCACAAACACCAAATGCTTGGCCAAGTGATCCGCCAATTGTTACTAGCCAACCACAACTTGAACATGGATGTTCTGCATATCGCGCAAGTGCTGCGCGTGGACCATTTTCACCTTCACGCCAGCGATCTACTGCATCATCGATTCCAAGATGTGACAAAACTCTTTCGCGACCAAGTCCAACTGACCAACCAGTTGGAGTTAGTGGTTCTGCTAAATCAAGTTCTTCAACACTTACATAACCAGGTGTTAAACGTGGATCGTCTTTTGGTGTGGCAATCAAATCACCTGGCGACAAATCACCTGGTTGAATTCTTTCTGACCAAGGCACCCAAGCTTTTGCAATAAGTGAAGCTTCACTTGGTTCCATCCAAACTTCATTAACTGTGTGATTGGTTTTGTGCAGACTTACTGACCAATGCCAACCAACATAACCTGGATGAGCTGACTTAAATGAAACAATGGTGAAATCTTCCAAAGTTGATTCGGTTAATAAGTCACCAATTTCATCTGCAGGTGCAACTTCTAAAACTGCTTTGCGGGCAATATCTTTTACGCTTTTCATTAAATTCCTTTAAGTGATTGGACGGCGCGGGTTCTTGCCCGGCTTGCCGACTTAATGCCAATGAGGATGCAAATGAGGCCCGTACCAGTCAGCATGGCCAAAAACCACCAGGCTGAGGACAGGTGACCGCCAATAACTAGCGGACTCATTGCGATAAGGCTGAGAACCATGCCGAGCGCTGTGAGCGCCCCGCCGACCTTCAAGATTCGATCTGGGTTCATAGTTAAAGCCTACCTGTGCATAGATTTATGGGAATCACGATTGCCCGCTACCCTTGGCACATCCGCACAGTGCGGCACCCCAAGTGGGGCGAATTCCAGGAGGGCGCCATGCCTACCGGCAAAGTTAAATGGTTCAAAGTTGAACAAGGTTTCGGATTCATCGCTGATGATGACGGTGGGGACGTGTTCGTTCACGCATCCGCACTCCCAGAAGGCACAGCCTCTCTAAAACCTGGTGAACGCGTTGAGTTTGGCATTGCAGATGGAAAACGCGGTCCACAGGCCCTGTCGCTTCGGATTTTGGACCCACGTCCATCAATTGTCAAAGGCACCCGCAAAGCCACCGAGACTTTAGCAATTCAGTTGGAAGACGTAATCGTTCTTCTCGACAAAGTTGCTGGAGATCTCAAAGCTGGTCGCTATCCAGCTGATGCGCACGCATCAAAGATTGCTTCAATCTTGCGCGCAACTGCTGACGACTTAGACGTTTAATGATGGCGGGCAATTGCCTGCGCGCTTTATGCCTTCGGCGTTCATAGCCGACAGGTTACTCTTTAATCGAGTGAGACGTCAGAGTAATTTACGGAGATAACTTTTCCGCCAGCAATCTTGCCGTCATATGTGCGGGCAATCACAGCGAATTGCATGGTTTCATTTCCATCCCAAACCCAAGAATCCAAAACGAAGCGATACGTTGGCGAATCATCAGTACCAATCACTTGCCAATCATCACTTTCAGTAGCTCTCGCTAGGAATGTGACAACAAGCGGTGTCTTTGTAGTTGTACCCGCAACTAAAGTTGGTGCATTAGCAGTCGTGTCAGATTTAACTTTCAAAGTTAATACCGGTGCGGCAGCTGGAACTGTCAAAGTCTTCGCTGCCTTTATCACAATTGCTTTGCGAGCTGGGATTGTTACTTTTACAATGTATTTTGCATTAGATCTAAAAGTTTGGGTGGAACCAAAAACACCAACGAAATTACTTGATTTAGTTGAAACAGGAATGGAAACTGTTTTAGCTGTTTTCGCATTATTCGCCACAACCAAATACTCGTGATTGTCAGATGAATCTATGCGAGACCAAGCTGAAACGCTGGTGTCATCATATCTAGCAATTGCGGCACCACTGACAAAACCTGGATTTGCTTCACGGAATGCATTTAGAGCTCGGATATGAACTGAAAGTGGGTGATTCTCTTCTTCTGGAGTTAGGTATGAACCATTCCCGATTGGATCTGCACCAATCCGGCGCATAGTTTTCCAAGGACCTATCTCGGTTGGGAACATATCTTGGCGCGCATATTCATTAGAACCAGTGCTCAAAATACCTAATTCGTCGCCATAGTAAACAACTGGAGCTCCACGCATTAAGAACAGAATCGAATCCGCTAACTTCACACGATTCAATAGTTTTGTGCCAGTTTCCTGTGTCCAAGCATCTACTTGAGATGTTCCTCGTCCCATGTCATGGTTGCCCAAGAACGTGGTCATTCCGTACGCATTACGAATTACGTCAGTTTGCGAACCAGTGTTGTAGTAGTCGTCATAGCCAAATGCGGAACTCAACATAGTGCCGGTTTTATAGCCAGCGGCGTATCTTGTGACAGTTAGCTGCATTGGGAAATCAATTAATGATTCCATTTGGTACTTGCGGATCATCCGGGAAAGTTCTGGGGCATTAGTAATCCAAGCTTCACCGAAAACTGTTAGCTGACCCTTGCCGGCTAAATCGCCGGCTGCGTTTACTGCAGGAATCCAAGCATCAAAGAATTCTTTGTTCACATGTTTTGCAGTATCAATACGAAATCCATCGATTCCAAATCGAGTTACCCAAGAAGCGTAAACATCTGAAAGACCCTGAACTACGACTGGATTTTCAGTCATAATGTCATCAAGCCCGAAGAAGTCTCCGAGCATGGCGCAAGCACCAGCCGCCCAGCCGCAGGAACTTGCATCTCCACGATTGTGATAACTATTTATGTCTTGCAAAAATTCAGGTAGGCGTTTTGCATTCTTGGATTCAGATGTAATGAATGGTTCACGTGGGTATGAAACATCTGCTGACATGATCGGGAAACAATTCGATTGACCAAGAACAGTGCAAGTGGTTGAGAATTGAGCCTTCTCATTTAAATTGAAAGTAGTTCCACCTGCATCCTTATATGGATAGCTGCTAGGCGTGTGAAAGAAATTGCTATCAGTGTCGCTATAGCCAATTACATCTGCTGTGTGATTTAGGACAATATCCATGATTACTTTTATTCCGAGTTCATGTGCTCGGTCTACAAAGTCTTGAAATTCTTGCTCAGTACCAAGGTGAGGATCGACGGTTGTGAAATCTAAACCCCAGTAACCGTGGTAACCCCGAAAGTCATTTAGGACCGGCGGAGTAATCCAGATTGAGCTAAATCCCAATCGAGAGATTCGATCTAAATTATCCTTCAAACCAATGAAATCGCCACCATGGTAATAAGCAACATTGGTTGGATCGAATCCTTGTTGATTTCTACCTGACCCACCGTCATTGTCTTCATTGCCGTTTGCATAACGATCGGTAAAAACGAAGTATGTTGAATCATTTGCATTTACTGGACGGGGCATCGATTCTTGAGCTAATGCATTTGCGGTTACTGAATCGAGAGTTCCGATAACTGCAGCATTTGACGGCAGTAAAGAAGCGGCCAACGACAAAATCGCAACTACACCAATAAATAGACGTTTGGGTAATTGACGGTAATTTGCGATTGGTCATTTCACTCTCCATATTCCAATTCCGGCACCAGCAATTGACAAAGATCCATCAATTGAAAGTTTTGCACTTCCTAGTAAATTCTCTAACGACTCAACACTAGCCCGTTTCAAATCTATTGTTACATTGTCAACGGTATTGCGACTGACTGCAACCAAGATTCGGTCTTTTTCGGTTTCCCTTAGATAACAAATAACATCATCAGCAATATGCACCCATCGAAGTCCACCGTCGATGAGAGAGGAATTGGACTTACGCAGGTTAATCAGGGACTTATACAACTCAAAAGTTTCCATGTCCCATTTGTCAGGTTTATCCCACGGGAAAGTAGTTCTTGCATCTTCGCCCCAAAGTCCTTCGGCACCAATTTCGTCACCTTGGAAAATCATCGGGGTGCCAGGCAAAGTCATCAACATTGTTGCTGCAACGTGATGGCGTTCACGTCCTACTACCGAACGAATCCGAGCAGTGTCATGGCTGTCAAGCAAAGACCAGCTATACAAATAAGAACGCCAAGGCATTCTTGAAGAGAAAGATTTAATCGAGTTGACCATGTTCGGACCAGAAAATGACGGAACATCTGTAGGCAGGCCTAGCCACTTGCCTTCGTACTTCTCACTGACTAACCAATTCCAAACAGGTTTCATAAATGCTGCGTAGTTCATAGATCCATGCCAACCATCACCGTCTAGATCTTGACCAGCATCGTGGAAATGCTCAGCGATGAGAAGTTTGTCGTCGCCTTCGTCTTCCATTGCGTGACGAGTAATACGAGCCACTTCGTGAGTTAAATCTAATTCACCTTGTCGCCCACTCATATTCGCAACATCAACGCGCCATCCATCCATGTTGAATGGTTCGCGCAACCACTTGCGGATAATGGAATCATGTTCAGAAATCAATATTTCTTTCAACGAATCAGATTTGTAGTTGAACTTTGGTAGAGACTTAACACCAAGCCAAGATGCATAACCATGTTCATATGAAGGATTAAAGGTGTAGAAATCACTAAAGATTGGATGTCCCTCGAGAGCCTTTAAAAACCATTCATGCATAACACCAGAATGATTCAAAGTGATATCACCCATTACTCGGATGTTGCGACCATGTGCTGTTTTGCAAAGATGTGAGAAAGCTTCATCACCACCAAGTAGGGGATCAACATGGTCGAAAGTGCTTGCGTCATAGCGATGAGTAGATTTACCTGGGAAGAATGGAGTGAAATAAATTACGTTCGCACCGAGATCTTCAAGGTGATTCAATCGGTCGGCAGCTCCCCATAAATCTCCACCAAACCATTCCTTTGGAGTATTCGGTGAACGTCCTTCTGGATGCATATCCCAGTCACGAGCAACGACCCAATCAGGAGCATCAGTAACTTTCCCAGACTTTTCAAAACGATCTGGGAAAACTTGATAAACAACTGCTGATTTGGACCATTCAGGTGGCAGTGAAGCGGTAGACAAAGCAAAATCACTTGCATCGCTTACGTCGAATGGAAACCAGCCTTCAGCGTTCAACCAACCGTAACCAACATTTCCGCCGACTAAACCCCAGCGGTAATGGCTACGACGATTTAGAACTGGAAGTTGTGCAGACCACCAAGTTTCGTTTTCAGTTTTCGAATCAACTGTTGCTTCAACTACGCGGGGCTCGCCATCATGGACGGTGCGAACAACAACTTGCTCTGGCTGAATATCGTTTGGAATTCGAATTCGGATTTGTACGTCATCACCTGGTTTTGGGGCAGGGTTCGATACATATAAAGCGGAGCCATCATGATGGACCCACTTGTAGTTTGAACTCATCCCTTTACCGAACCTGCTGTCAGTCCAGTCACAATGTAACGTTGCAGTGAGATAAAGATGATTACAACTGGTACTGATGAAATAAATGCACCAGCTGTGAAAGCTCCCCAGCGAGTGTCGAAGTCACCATTTCCACCAGCCATAAATTGTGCCAAGCCCACAGCCAAGGTATGGCTAGTTGAATCTGGGCCTAACAAAATCTTCGCGAGAATGAAGTCATTTAATGTTCCAATAAATGAAAGCATGAAAACAACTGCTAGTGCAGGCAAAGCCAGCGGCAGGATAATTCTGAAGAAAATCTGAGCGTGGTTAGCGCCATCAATCATTGCTGATTCATCAAGCTCCTTTGGCAAAGTGTCAAAGAATCCTTTGATCAACCAAGCATTGATACCAAGTGCGCCACCTGTGTAAACGATGATGACTGCCCACGGAGTACCAATACCAACGGTTGGGAAATAATCAGTAACGAAAGTCATGATGTAGAAGATTGCTGTGAGCGCCAAGAATGATGGGAATACTTGAACCATCAAAAGCGATAACAAGGTTCCACGACGTCCACGAAAGCGCAGACGACTAAATGCGTATGCGCCGAAACCACCAATTAGCACGTTGAATGTAGCGGTCACCCCGCCAATAATCATGCTGTTCTTTACCCAAGCGGTGTAATTCAAACCTTTTTCATTGAACAAGGCATGCACATTGTCGAATGACCATTTTGAAGGAAGCAAATCGCTGATCAAACTTTCTTGGCCACTGAAAGCAGTAGCTGCCACAAACCAAATTGGAAGCAGAACCAAAATAATGATTGCGATCACAGTTGTTTGACGAACAAAGGCAATCCGGCGTCGCTTGGCAACTTGCTTCTTTTGGGCAGCAATATATTCCGGTGTCAGTTGTGCAGTAATAAGTGGCTTTTTCTTGCTCATGCCATGTTCTCCAATGCTTTTGAGCGCCTAAACGACCAGAATGAAAGTGCGCCTACGATAAAGAAGATCAGAATGGAAACAGCGGCGGATAAACCGTAGTTATTTCCCTTGCCGCTGGCGAAAGCCAGTTTGTAGGTGTAGGAAATCAAAATATCTGTTGCACCTGCGGCCGACTTAGAGTTTTGCAACGCAGGTCCACCACCAGTCAACAAATAAATCTGATTGAAGTTATTGAAGTTGAACGAGAATGAACCAACTAGCAATGGTCCGACCGCAACCATAAGAAGTGGCAATGTCACGTTTCTAAATGATTGGAATCTATTTGCGCCATCGACTGCAGCAGCTTCTTTGAGTTCAGCTGGAATTGCTTGAAGTGCACCTGTAGCAACCAAGAACATGTATGGGAAACCGAGCCAAGTATTAACTAAGAGGATCGAAATCTTTGCAATATTCGGATCAGTTAGCCAATGAACGTCTAGGCCTAGGAGAGTGTTGATTGTTCCCCACTGATCGTTTAGCAAACCTTTCCAAATTAAAATTGAAAGGAAACCTGGAATTGCGTAAGGAATGATCAAGAGGGATCGGTAGAGCTTGCGTCCACGCATTACTGGAGTATTGAACAGAAGCGCAACTAATACACCAACACTGAATGTCAAGAACACAGATGAGAACGCGTAAACAATTGTCCAAACAAACACGCGTGGCATTGCTTCGCTGTAACGTGGATTTTGGAAGATATCCATGAAGTTCTTTGCACCAACTACAGTCATGTAGTTATTCTTGAAAACATTTCCGCAACTGTTGTCGGTAAAGGAGTCTGTTTTGGCGTCATATGTCCATTGACGAGCACGTTCGAAACCGCTCGAAGTTGAGTCGACTACATAAGAACGACCAGCACCAAGATCGATTTCGAATGCATCGCCACTCCGGATGGCCTTTGAAGCTTCAGCTTTGGAAAGGGCGGTATAGCCAGCCGGTGGCTTTGGTGCATATGTTGACATATTGAGTTTAAATGGTTTGTCTGCTTTCACAAGTTCATCCTTGGTTCCAACAAAAGAACCAAGGTCTTCATAGTCTGGGGAATAGCGTTGAAGGAGGTAAACCAATTCGCCATTTGAATCGGTTGCCATTTGCATCGTGAAAGAATCAAAATCTGTGTAGGCATCTTTAACTTCGG
>JAPLBX010000160.1 GCA_026392535.1 Actinomycetota bacterium | reverse complement strand
GTCGAAGCAATTGAATTGCACCAGCAAAATCAAAGTTAATGGACTCGAATTCATGAATATCCAACTTGTTGGTCTGAAGAAAGCAAAGCGTTCCAGCAAATGGCAAGAGGTCCGCCTCAACACCAAGTTCCAACGCCTGTTGGATGAAAGTTTTAGCAGTTTCAGTTTTCATGTATCGAAACTACCAGTCCAATCTGACACGATCGACATGGACGTTAGGTCGGAATGACTAGCGGGATACGCTGACAGACATGAATAATGAATCAGATAACCTAGCTGAATCCTCGGCTCGTACAGATTTAGAGATTGCGATTCCTGGAGTAACTAACTTCGCTAATGAAATAGCGGCCATGACTGAGATGGCTACAAAATTCGCTATCTTTCAAAAACAATTTCAACTCTCGCAACCCCTTTGGAGCCAAAGTCTTAATCAACTGGCAGAGCGAGTATCGAGCAATCTTTCGACCATTAAAGCCCAACTAGCCAATGTCACGATACTTGATCCAAAAACAATTGCTCTTCTCAGGGAGTCCTCACTCCGTTGGCAAGAGCTCCTGCATCTCCGTCATGCTCAACGTTCAACAAACTGGGAGGCCTGGACGGACCCTTCTGAATGGTTTCATGATTATTACACAGCGAGCGAAACCGGTTGGCTCTTCATTGAGTTCCCATCATCAGATTTAACTCGCATTGTTGTAAATGCGCCGGAAGACGAACGAGCTGATATCTTGCTCACACATAGCAAAGAGCTGACTGCGACGATGGCTGCTCTGCTTGGAGAGCCGATACAAAAAGGCTTTTCTATATATAAGACCGCGCTAGGCGAACTCCTAGAATGCGCTCGTTCCGAGAACTGGATCGCAGTTCAAACGCTATCGATACTCTTCATCTCAAGTCTTGGCGAAAATGAACTTCTTAACGGTACACACATTCGAAGAGTTAGTTTGGCGGCAATCCCCGGGTACGAATCGATGTCGAATGACCTTGAGCTCACAGGGGTGGTGAATTCACTTCTGCATTTCTGGCCGGAGGAATCCGGAGACCTCACAAGGATCAGTAGGAATGCGTCCATGCATCATTTGGACGAACGACAGCAAACGCCTCAGCACGCCATACAGTCACTCGTTAATGCAGTCAGCTTGTATATGTTCATGATGCGCGAGGCAGGGTAGACACAAAAAGCCCTAGTGGGGGTAGCCGCCCGTAAGCGACTACCCCATTGACTATTGCTCTAAGGCTATTTGAATGACATCCATCAAGGTTTCTTGACCTTCTTCCAAGATGTGACCATAAATGTCATTTGTTGTTCGGGTTGATTCGTGACCGATCATTCTTGCTATCTGCATGTCTGCAATTCCGGACTGTAGCCCTGTTGAGACAAACCAGTGCCTTAGACCGTGGAATGAATATGGCCACTCTGGGTAATAGCGACGCATCGTTTTGTACACATTGTTTATGTTTTTGAATCTGCCGACTTTGGATGGGAATACGAATCCTTCTTCACCCCAAATGGCTGCCATGGACTTCATGTAGGCCACATAGGTCTGTTGAATCTTGAG
>JAPLBX010000041.1 GCA_026392535.1 Actinomycetota bacterium | reverse complement strand
TGCAATCACTTTGGTTGACTGGAGTGAATTAACTCGTTGGAAAATGATTAATAAAACTCTAGGTTTGGCCTTCCACGAGCCACTGGAAACTTATTCAAATTCACCACACGTTTTCACTGGTCTGAAAATTCCAGAGGGCACCAGAGGACGTTTGGTTCCGGAAAAACCTGCTGCTCCAAAAGAAAATCGTGAATCTAGAGACAAAAGAGATTCAAATTCCCGCGGGCAACGAAACAATGAATCTAGAAGTAATGAATCTAGAAATAGTGGTCAAAATGCGACTGGACATAAATCGACTGGACATAAATCGACTGAACATAAATTGAATAGCCAAGAAACTAGTTCGCAAAAGACTAATGAAAAATCAGAACCACGTGCAAAGAATGATAAACCCGTAGCACGTAAACGTATTAGGGTTGAACGCAAAGACGTTTAAGCAGTAAGTAGCGAACGAGCTAACTCGCGATAGGCCTTTGCGCCATTTGAGTTTGGATCTGTGGCCAAAATAGAGCGGCCTCGAGCTGGCGCTTCAGCAAATCGAATCGATCGAGGAACTGGAGCCCAGACGCGTAAACCATATGTGCGTTTAACATCATTCAAGATGGCTCGTTCGTGTTCGTATTGACCGTCAAACATAACTGGCAACACACCAAGAACTTTGAGTTCTGGATTTGTATATTGCTGCACTTCCTTAATGGTTTCTAGCAATTGCCCCAGTCCACGGTGACTTAAAGTTTCACAATGCATTGGCACAATCACATCAGTAGCAGTCGTGAGTGCATTTAGTGTCACAATGCCCAGGCTTGGTGAACAATCTAGAAGGACCCAGTCATAAAGATCAGAGACCGTTTTTAATGCTTCTCGTAAAACGTATTCACGCCCAGCTGCAGTAACCAATTGCGCTTCGGTTGCGGTTAATTCGAGGGTTGCTGGAATCAGATCCACAAAATCATCTGTGTCAATCATGGTTTCGAACGCTGATGTTGTGCCGAGCAAAATATCGCGTATTGAAAGATCAATATCTTCAGGATCAATTCCAAGTGAGAATGTCAAGCTTGCTTGTGGATCTAAATCAACCAATAAAACTTTCTCGCCAAGTTCAGCTAATGCCGCACCAAGAGAGGCAGTCGTCGTGGTTTTAGCTACTCCACCTTTTTGATTCACAATTGCAATTATTCGGGTCATTACGTACTCGCTTGAATGAATCCGAAAATTGAATCAGCAATTAGTTGCACACCAATTGCTGCGAGTAGCAAACCAGCAATACGGGTCACGATAGTGATTCCAGCATCGCCGAGAATTTTTGCAATACCGCCACTAAACCTCATTGCAAACCAAATCAGAATGTGAACTATGACCACACCGAGCGCCAAAGACAAAAACTGAGTTGTGCCTTCAGCTTTTTTTGCAAACAAAATTGTTGCAACAATTGCGCCAGGTCCTGCAAGTAGCGGCGTGCCAAGTGGAACTAAAGCCACATTCACATCTTGTTCAGCAGTTTCTTTTTCACCTTGACCAGTTAAAAGTTCTAACGAGACTAGCAAAAGCAATAATCCACCGGCACCTTGTAGGGCGGGCAGTGAAATCTTCAAATACGACAAGACTTGTTGGCCTAGAACTGCAAACATAACTATTACCCCGAAAGAGGTCATAGTTGCTTGGAAAGCCAGCCGGGCCCGTTCGCGAACTGGACGCTTACCTGCTAGCCCCAGGAAAATTGGTACAACTCCGGGCGGATCCATGATGACGGTAAGAGTCACAATCACAGAGCCTAGGAATCGAAGGTCGAGCAGTTCAGCCACCCGTGCAGGGTACTAGTAGACGCACAAAGACAGTTAAATCATGGTCATTTGCTCTCTTGGGCGCGATTACCCTTGCCCCGTGAAAACCCAGACTCGCATCTATGTAGGACGCCTGGCCGACACTGCAGTTTTTGACCCTCAGGGCGACTCAGTCGGCAAGGTGCGCGACGTCGTAGTCACTATTCGGGCCGGCAAGGTGCCAAATGTCACAGGTCTTGTGATCGAAGTTCAGCCTCGTCGCCGGATTTTTATCCCAATTACCCGGGTAACTTCAATTGAACCTGGTCAAGTCATCACCACCGGCAAAGTTGATTTGCGTCGCTTTGCTCAGCGCAACAACGAAACTTTGATGGTTGCACAACTTATAGATAGCAAAGTTAAGTTACTTGCTGGCAATGAAGAAGTTGTGATCGGCGATTTAGCTTTTGAGTGGGATGCACGCACACGTGATTGGACTATCACGAGAGTTTTTGTTCGCAAACTAGGTTCTGGTTTTCGCCGGCTTGGTGATGGTGTAACAGTTGAATGGAATGAGTTGAGTGGCCTTGGCGGCGACCAACCAGAACAACTTGTTGATAATTTGCTTGAACAACTTTCAGGAATGCGCGCTGCCGACCTTGCTTCTGCACTTCGCGATTTGCCAGAAAGCCGTCGACTTGCAGTTGTGCAAGAACTTGATGATGAGCGGCTTGCCGACGTCTTAGAAGAACTTCCAGAAGATGACCGAGTTGAGTTGGTTTCGAAGCTTGGTTTGGATCGAGTTGTTGATGCGATCGAAGAGATGGATCCAGACGACGCTGCCGACTTGTTGAAAGAACTTCCAAACGAACAAGCACAAGAAATTATTGAAGCTCTTGAACCTGAAGATGCTGAAGACCTAAAGCGGTTGATTTCTTATGGCGACTACACCGCTGGCGGCATGATGACTACCGAACCAGTGATTTTGCCACCAGATTCAACAGTTGCTGATGCTTTGGCCCGGGTGCGCAATCCAGCATTGTCACCAGCTATTGCTGCTCAGGTTTATGTTGTGCGCTCACCATTTGAAACTCCAACTGGTAAATATCTTGGGGTTGCACATTTCCAAAAACTTTTACGCGAACCGCCTTCATCCTTGGTATCGGCGGTGATTGATAAAGACTTAGAGCCAATTGGCCCGGAGTCACCATTGACAACTGTTGCTCGCTATTTTGCGACATACAACCTGGTGGCTTTGCCCGTGGTCGACGAAACCGGTCGATTACTTGGCGCGGTAACAGTGGATGACTTGGTCGACCATATGTTGCCTGAAAATTGGCGAGATAGAGATGATGAGGAGGTGTCTGATGGCTCGTGAAGAAGAACGCCGGGTTGTGCGTGGTCCACGCCTTGATGCACCACTAGAACAGCGTCGTAGCCTTAAACCAACTTACGATCCAGAAACTTTCGGCAAACTGTCCGAACGCATTGCGCGTTTTATTGGTTCTTGGCGATTTATTGCTTACATGACGGTATTTATTATCGGTTGGGTTTTGTGGAATGTTTTTTCACCAGCAGGTTTGCGTCCTGACGCATACCCATTCATATTCCTAACTTTTCTATTGTCGTTGCAAGCTTCTTATGCCGCACCACTTATTTTGTTGGCCCAAAATCGGCAGGCGGACAGAGATCGGGTAACTTCGGCAGATGATCGATCACGCACTGAGCGATTAATAGCCGAAACTGAATTCTTGAGCCGCGAAATTGCTGCGATTCGTATCGCGCTTGGCGAAGTTGCAACTCGTGATTTCATCCGTGGTGAACTTGATGAATTGGTTGATGAGGTTGAAAATCGCACAAGAGCAGTTAGTGAAGAACTCGATGAGCGCCCAGAAGCCTAAAGATTTAGGCTCTACAAGTGCTGACTGAAGCGAACGTACTTAAATCTCTAGAAACTGTAGAAGATCCAGAAATCCATAAGCCAATTACTGAGCTTGGCATGGTCAAGTCAATTTCGATAAATGGATCAGAAGTTACAGTCGCAGTCTTCCTCACAATCAAAGCCTGCCCGATGCGCGAATCAATTGTTTCAAGAGTTGAAAATGCAGTTTCTAAAATCGAGGGTGTTTCAAAAGTAATTGTTGAACTCGATGTTATGAGTGACGAACAACGCACAAAGTTGAAATTGCAGTTGCGTGGACCAGAGCGTGAAATTCCATTTGTCCGCCCCGACTCAAAGACAAGAGTGTTCGCAATTGCATCTGGCAAAGGCGGTGTTGGAAAATCTTCCTTAACCGTCAATTTGGCAGTTGCATTCGCCCAAAAAGGTTTGAGTGTTGGCATCATTGATGCGGATATTTACGGACACTCAATTCCAAGAATTCTTGGACTTAGTGCCGAGCAAACTCAAATTGATCCGGACTTAAGAATTCCACCTAGCGCGCATGGGGTTAAAGCTCTTTCTGTGCTTGGTATGAAAGGCGGAGACACTTATCGCCCAGTTGCTTTGCGTGGACCAATGCTTGGCAAGATGCTTGAACAATTCCTCGCAGATTTTTATTGGGGCGACTTAGACATACTGTTATTGGATTTACCACCAGGCACAGGTGATATTGCAATCTCAACCGCTCAGTTGTTGCCAAATGCGGAACTGATTGTTGTTACCACGCCACAAATCGCTGCTGCTGAAGTCGCAATTCGTGCCGGCATGATGGCCACACTTATTTCACAAAAGATCGCTGGCGTAATTGAAAATATGAGCGCAGTTACTTGCGAAGAATGTGGTGAAGAAACACCATTGTTTGGCGTGGGTGGCGGTTTGAAGGTTTCAGAAGAACTTTCTAAATCTACGAAAAAAGATGTGCCACTACTCGGCAAGATTCCATTTGACGTGAGAATTCGCGAAGGCGGAGACAATGGACTACCACTTCCAATATCAAATCCAGAAGCACCATCAGTAATTGTGATGAATGAAATTGTTGACCAACTATTAAAAAACAGCCAGCGATCTTTAGCTGGAAAAGCATTGAAACTATCGAAGTAGGAAAAATGAGAAAAGCCCAAACCACAGCCGAGCTACACCCAATTATTTTGGAGCGTTGGAGCACTCGTGCTTTCGATGCCGAATATGAAATATCAGAGCAAGAGATAGTGACAATGTTGGAAGCAGCACGTTGGGCTGCATCAGCAAATAACTTTCAACCTTGGAGATTTGCTGTCGCTACTCGTGGTGACGAACTTTTTGCTAAATACACCGAGACACTTGCCGGCTTCAATAAATCTTGGGCACCAAATGCTTCTGCACTTATTGCCGTGATGTATGAAAAAACAGACGAAAAAGGCGACGTGCGCACATCCGCACCATTCGACACAGGTCTAGCAGTTGGTCAATTGGTATTGCAAGCTCAAGCAATTGAACTTCATACTCACCAAATTGGTGGTTTCGATAAGGATGCACTTCTTGTTGCACTTGGATCACCAGAGAATTTACAACCAGTTGTGTTGATTGCAGTTGGTAAATATTCTCCGGACACAGATTTGCCACAGGAAATTCTGAAACGGGAATCGGGAAATCGCGAACGCAAAGAACTTTCAGAGATTGTGATTGCTGGACTTTAGAAGTAAGTAATCTCGGTTACATGGGCCGCCTTCACAGGGCCAACACCTAGAAGGGTTCGTTGAACCACTCCAGAAATCTGCAACTCGTGGGCAATATGAACTGCGTCTTCATAAGAACGTGCGATGAATGCACAGGTTGGACCACTGCCACTAACAATTCCGTTTAGTGCACTTGCATGTGCACCTGCTTGCAAGATTTTCGCCAGTACCGGTCTTTGTGAGATTGCAGGAACCTGCAAGTCATTAACCATAAGTTTTGCTGCAGCTTTAATATCGCCACTAGTTAAGGCAGCTACTAAATCGTTTGGAACTTCAGGTTTAGCAGGGTTCGGATTCAATTCATCAAATACTTTATAGATCTTCGGTGTGGATAGACCTTCAGCCGATACTGCAAATACCCAATGAATCTCAGCGCGGGTCAATAAAGATGTCACATCTTCACCACGACCACGGCCAATCGCTGTTCCGCCAACGAGTGGGAATGAAATATCACTACCTAGTTGAGCAGCGAGAGACATGAGTTCTTCACGCGATAAGTTCAATTGCCAAAGAGCATCACAGGCAATCAAGGTTCCAGCCGCATCAGCACTGCCACCTGCCATACCGCCAGCTATTGGAATGTTTTTATGAATACTTAAATGCACATTTGGTTCCACGCCTGCAAAGTCAGCAATTAATTGCGCAGCTTGCCAAGCTAAGTTTGAATTGTTTAGCGGTAGCGATTCAGCACCCTCTCCCGAAAATTCAAGGCCTAATGCATCGCTCGGGGTAGCAACGATTGTGTCGTAGATTCCAACAGCATGAAACAAAGTTTCGATTGGATGAAAACCATCATCCCCAATTCCACCAACTTTTAACGCTAGATTTACTTTGGCAGGAGCTTTGACTTCAACTGACTTAATGCGTGCCATCAAACTCCCTCAATCTCACTCTTAGCTTTGGCAATCTTCACAAAGTCCAGCACATCTAGTTCTTCGCCACGTAGCGTAGGGTCAATTCCAGCATGAATAAGAATTTGTTCTGCTTTGCCATTAGCCCAACTATTCAGTGCCGATCTCAACATTTTGCGACGCTGACCAAATGCCGCATCAATCGCTGCAAACAACTCAGACTGTGCGATATCTGCAAGTGGGGTTTGATGACGTTCAATTAAAATCAATGCGCTTTCAATATTTGGCGCTGGCCAAAAAACATTCTTCCCAATCGTCGCCACCTTTTGAACTTTGCCGAACCATCGCGCCTTAACACTCGGCACACCATAAATCTTTGAGCCCGGGCCAGCGGCAAGCCGATCCGCCACTTCCGATTGCACCATGACAAGCACGCGGTTGATAGAAGGAAATTGCGTTAGAAGATGGATGATTACTGGAACTGAGACGTTATATGGCAAGTTTGCAACAAGCGCAGTAGGTGGAACTGCTAGTTCTTTAATTGTCAATGCATCAGTTTGCAGGACAGTCAAATTCCCAGAAAATTCGGCTGCCTTTTTGTTGATGGTTATTGGCAAGAGGTCAGCAAGTTTCGGATCGATTTCAATAACAGTTAATGATTTACTAGCTGGCAATAGCCCCAGCGTTAGGGAACCAAGACCAGGTCCCACTTCCAATACAACGTCATTTTCAGTAATTCCCGAATGCTTAACGATGAATCGAACCGTGTTTGCATCGATGACAAAGTTTTGTCCCCAAATTTTGGTTGGCTTTAAGTCGATGCTAGCTGCTAATGAGCGGATCTCACTAGCTCCAAGGAGTTCAGACATTGCTGAAATTTCCAAACACCGATTCGGCATTGTCTGAAAGATACTTGCACAAACTCGCAAGTTCCATTCCCCGAACATCTGCCATGAACCGAGCTGTTATTGGAATTAGATAACTTGCATTAGGTCGACCACGATATGGGGTTGGCGTTAAAAATGGTGCGTCAGTTTCAATAAGTATTAATTCAGGTGGCAGTACCGTTAATGCAGATCTCAAATTATGCGAGTTCTTGAAAGTTACGGTGCCAGAAAATGAGCAATACCAGCCATTTTCAGCTGCAATTCTTGCAAGGGATTCATCACCAGAAAAACAGTGGAATACAACTTTCTTGGGTGCGCCTTCGGATTGCAAAACTCTAACCACATCGTCGTGTGCATCACGGTCATGAATGATGAGTGCTTTGTCATTGTCCTTAGCGATTTGAATATGTGCCCTAAACGATTCTTCTTGGACCGCTAATAAATCAGCTTCCGTGCGAAAGAAATCTAAACCGGTTTCGCCAATCGCTCTAACGCGAGGATGCTTAGCCAGCTCGGCAATCTCCGCCAATGCTGAATCGAGTGCTGCTTGACCTTGCTCAGCGAAAATTCGCGGTGCTTCATTTGGATGGATGGCAACTGTTGCAAGAATTCGATCTGTTTTTGCAGCGAGTTCCACTCCCCAACGCGAGCTCTCCACATCCACGCCTACTTGCACGATTCGATCAACGCCAACGGAAGTTGCACGCTCAAGCGCTTGTGCTGGGGTTAAATACAAATCTCCATCTTCAATATCTAAATGACAATGTGTGTCCACAACTGATATTGGCAAAGCCTCAGGTGAAGGCGGTAATTCCATTTCCCGTTTCGCGTTGGGATCCCAGTCAGAGCGTTGACGCAGTGGTTCAGTAGACACTTAGGAAACTGTTTCTTCTTCTAGACGTGGGAAGAGAACTGCACCTTTGGTTACATGAGAACCAACTGGTAGCGCGCGCCAGTTTGCTGCTGCTTGAATTGTTTGAAGTTCAAGCTCGCCTATTGATTTATCAGCACCGAGTTGACGCCAAAGTTCCGCTGTGGCCTTCGGCATTACTGGGTGATACAAAACTGCAATCGCACGCAAAGCATCAGCTATTGTGTAAAGAATGGTGTGCAAACGTTCAACGCTCACTGCATCTTCGCTCTTCGCAACTTTCCAAGGTTCTTGGTTCGTCACATAAAGATTCACTGCATCAATAAATTCCTTCACGGCATTGATTCCAGTCGCGAAATCTAAATCCAAAATAGCCGCGTCTGCTGTTGATACAGTTTTAGCAAGTAATTCTTTGAGTGCAATTTCCGCATCTGTATCAGTTCCAGGATTCGGAAGCTTTTCGTCACAGTATTTTGCAATCATTGCAGATAGACGAGAGGCTAGATTTCCAAGACCATTAGCAAGATCTGCCGTGTAGCGGGCAGACATATCTTCCCAAGAGAAAGAACCATCCTGTCCAAATTGAATGGCCTTCATAAAGTAATAACGAAATGCATCAGATCCAAAATGGTCAACAATTTGAGATGGTGCAATACCTGTTAATTTGGACTTGGACATTTTTTCGCCACCAACCAACAACCAACCATGCGCATAAACACATTTCGGAAGTGCAACTTCGGCTGCCATCAGCATGGCTGGCCAAATCACTGCGTGGAAACGCAAAATATCTTTACCAACTAAATGCACATCTGCCGGCCAAGTGGTGGCAAACTTTTCGGCACCTTCACTACCCAGTTCGTCATCTAGTCCGACTGCGGTGGCGTAATTGAGAAGTGCATCAAACCAAACATAAACAACTTGGCTTGGATCCCATGGGACTGGAATTCCCCAATCAAAAGTACTGCGAGAAATAGAAAGATCGGTCAACCCAGTTTTTAAGAATGAAATAACCTCGTTATATGCAGATTGTGGACGAATCGCATTCGGATTTTCTTCATAATGTTTGAGCAACTTATCGCCGTATTCAGACAATTTGAAAAACCAATTTGTTTCGCTAACAATTTCAACTG
>JAPLBX010000068.1 GCA_026392535.1 Actinomycetota bacterium | reverse complement strand
CTTCTGATTGCTTTTGTTTATCGCCTGCGTACTTAGTTTGAATAGCTTTCATTTGTGGCTGAATCAATTGCATATTGCGCTGCGAACGAATTTGCTTAACAAATAGTGGAATTAGTGCCACACGAATAACGAGCACCAAACCAACAATTGAAAGGGCCCAGGTGGATCCTTCGTCAGTACCTAGAAGTGGCGACAAGACTGTATGGAAACCTACTAAAACCCAAGACACAGCTAGTTCAATTGGATTCAAAATAAAGTCAAACACATTTACTCCACATCAGTTTTTACTATCGGACGCCAGCGACCACGTTCGGGTGATGGATCAAATCCACCTCTGGTGAACGGTGTGCAGCGCAATAGTCGGTACGCAGTCAAAATTAAACCTTTGAACGGCCCATGAACTTTCAGGGATTCAACAGCATATTTTGAACAGGACGGATAGTACCTGCAAACATCACCGAGTAAAGGTGAGATAGTCATTTGATAAAGCTTGATCGGGGCAATCAAAACCAGTGACAGCAATTTGCCAATTCCGTTTTGCCAAATCAACTCATAGAGCTTTCTCAATTTTCACACTCCGCTCAAACAAATCAAGCCATTGTTCAACTGTGAGCAGTTCAGCCCCAACTTGGGCGCGCAAAACTATTTCAAAACCGACTGGATGAGACTCGATGAATTTGGCAGCACCGGCTCTCACTTTACGAGCAATGTGGTGGCGGACAACAGAATTTCCAACCTTGCCAGGAGTGATAACACCTATGCGGGTGGCTTTTGAAATTTGCTGGACTGAGATCACAGCTTCGGATACAACAAAACGCCGACCTCTTCGGTTGACCCGGCGAAGATCGGCGCTTAAATGAAGCCGGTGCTGACGTGGCAGCACAGAAAATCAGACTGCTAGACGACTACGACCCTTGCGGCGGCGAGCAGCAAGAACTGCACGGCCAGCGCGGGTACGCATACGTAGACGGAATCCGTGTTTCTTCGCACGACGGCGGTTATTAGGCTGAAAAGTACGCTTAGACACGGTTGTTCCAATCTTAAAAATCTTTAGCGGGCGAAAGTTACACAGGAGAGTGTGCTTAGGTCAAACTGGGGTCTGCTAGCTGTGGATATTGTGATTTTGGCCAATACCCCAATTTGGACATTTTGCCAATCTTGAGCATAAAGTGCGCCTCTAGACCTGTGGACAAGTATTGCCAAAATCCTGCCCAACCGTCTAATCTCCGCTCGCCTAGGCCACACACAGCCTGTGCACAACCTGTGGATAGGTCTTAAGTAGACCTTAAGGGTTCGCACGGCCCACCAAATTAAGACTCACAAGGCAAGTTCACAAGGGCAAGACAGGCCCACAAGGGATAGGAAGGCTGAATACATTGGACCTCGAAAATTCGAGCACTGTTGAAGTAGCCCCGGCCACCGATGTTGAATCCCTGGGCCGAATCTGGTCCCTTGCTCTCGATCAGGCTTTCGCCTCAGGATCTGTAGAGTCACAACAGCGCGCTTTTATCAACTTATCAAAACCACTTTTACTTCACGAAGATACTGACACTCTTTTAATTGCAGTGCCGAATGAGTTCACCAAAAACATTTTGGAATCACGTTATCAAGTAGCTATCTCTGCTGCACTTACAACTGCGCTTGGCAGATCCATTGGTATGGCTTTTCGTATCGACCCAGAAATCGGTTTAAGTGAAGACGATACCGACTTGGTTGCAGATGCAGTACTACAAATTAGTGAAAATGAATTAAATCAAACTGATGTTAATTATGACCAAGCTTCGAAACTAAATCCTAAATACACTTTTGACACATTCGTTAAAGGGGCTGCAAATAGATTTGCAGCAGCAGCCGCTGAAACAGTTGCTGAAAAACCAGGGCAGTCATATAACCCACTTTTCATCTACGGTGAATCTGGTCTTGGTAAAACTCACTTACTTCACGCAATTGGTAACTACACCCGTTCCCTCTTTATTGGTAAACGAGTTCGCTATGTTTCTTCAGAAGAATTCACTAACGAATTTATTAACTCGATCCGTGATGATAAGTCTGCAGACTTCCAAAAGAAATACCGCGACATCGATGTTTTGTTAATTGACGACATCCAGTTCCTTAGTGGAAAAGTTCAAACAAAAGAAGAGTTTTTCCATACATTTAACACTCTTTATAACGCAAACAAGCAAATCGTTATTACTTCCGATATGCCACCACGGCAACTTAATGACTTTGAAGATCGAATGCGTTCTCGCTTCGCATCCGGCTTTATCATCGACATTCAACCACCCGACTTGGAAACCCGTATTGCAATTCTTCGGAAGAAGACCCTGCAAGAACGCTTAAGTGTTCCTGGTGATGTTTTGGAATACATTGCATCGAAGATTTCATCAAATATTCGTGAGCTTGAAGGTGCTTTGATCCGGGTAACTGCTTGGGCTAACTTGAATAAGCAGACTGCAGATCTAGCGATGGCAGAACTGGTTCTACGCGACCTTATTCCCGACCAAATTGGACCTGAAATTACTTCAACAATCATCATGGAAGTAACCGCCAATTACATGAACGTATCTATTGAAGAACTTTGCGGACAATCACGCGAACGAGAAATCGTGCAAGCGCGCCAAATGGCAATGTTCCTTTGTCGCGAACTCACTGACTTGTCGTTGCCGAAAATTGGCCAGGCTTTTGGAAACCGTGACCACACCACAGTTATGCATGCGGACCGAAAGATCCGTAAAGCAATGGGTGAACAACCCCGTGTGTTCAACGAGTTAACTGAGTTAACCCAGCGGATTAAAAGTCACGCAAGTTAAACCTGTTACTTGTGTGACTCAAGAGACAAATTGAACCTTGTGTGAGTTATCCCAAGTTGGGGAAAAACTGTGGATAACTTATGTATCACGAGCCCCAGGAATAACACCTTTAACATCGATTTGGGATAACTCCCGGGCGAGTGTGTATAAAGATTTCAAGCTGTTTTTTATACACAGATCCTGTTTAAAAGCACCGCTTTTATCCACACTCTTATTAACACAATTATTGTCATTTTTTAGAGTCAGGGCGGGATAAAAGTGGGGTTTTCCACAGTGTCCACAACACCTATTACTACTACTAACTCTTTATATAAATAACCTTTAAGCACACTGGGGTGTGGTTATGTGAACAACTTTTGACCCCTCAAGTGTCATGTTGATGGCTCATTATTGCCCCACCTCCACAAGAGGCAAACTAAATATCAACTAAACACAGGGGGCAACGTGACCAAACCAGGTTACACACACGTATCACTCGTGGTCGATCGCTCAGGCTCAATGCAGGGCATGGCTGCGGAATCAACTAGTGGCATCAATGCACTAATTACTGAACAACTAGCCGAAACTGGCCAATTCACAGTGACACTCACTGAGTTCGACACTCAGTTTGACACTGTTTGCCGAGTTTCCACTCAGAACCCAGATTACAAACTCGAACCTCGCGGCTCAACCGCACTTCTAGATGCAGTCGGCAATGAAATTTTAGCTACCGGTGAAAATCTAGCTAGTTTGGCTGAAAACGATCGGCCTGAACGAGTAATTTTCGTAATCGTCACCGATGGTCAAGAAAACGCCAGCTCTAACTATTCACTGGAGCAAGTCCGCGCCTTGATCAAACAACAAACCGAAAACTACAACTGGGATTTCCAATTCCTCGGTGTAAATGAGACCGCCTGGCAAGGGGCGGACATGGGAATGAAATTCTCTTCATTTGAAGGAACCGGGAAAGGTTCCTCAGCTTCATATAAGCGACTTAACCACGAAATGAAAAGGGTTCGAAATAGTCGAGATATGAGTCAGAAACTCGAGATTCCAGACTTTATCCCAGAGTCAGACGACGACGTTCTATAGCGTCGCGGGCTAATTAGACCCCAAGTGGTGACTATGGAGCGCTAATCTGCCACGATTAGCGCTCCTCACCTTTAAGGAAGTGGCTTTAGTGAAGATCCGCATTGAGAAGGATGCTCTGGCAGATGCCGTTAACTGGACCGCGCGTGCGCTTGGAAATTCAAGAACTGGCAAAAATATTGGTCTTGGAATTGAAGCTGAAGGTGATTCAGTAGTTTTAATTGCATACGACCGTGACATTAGCGCTCGCGCAGAAATTGAAGCAGTAGTTGAACAACCAGGTAAATGTGTTGTGCCCGGTCGACTATTAACCGACATTACAAAAACTCTTCCATCAGCTCCAGTTACTATTTCTTTAACCGATAACAACATCGACATAACTTGCGGGCGTTCATCTTTTGATCTACCAACAATCACTAACGATGACTTTCCTAAAATGGTTGACCTTCCAACTCCGCTTGGAACAATCACTGGCGCAAATCTTGCTTACGCTGTTTCACAAGTTGTTATCGCAGCACACGTTGGTGAAAACCGTCCGAATTTAACTGGTATTCAATTTGAATTCTTCAAAGAATCAATCACATTAGGCGCAACTGACACTTTCCGACTTGCACTAAAAGAAATTGAATGGAATCCAGTCGTTGAAGATCCAGAACTAGCTGTTCTAATACCGGCACACAAAGTAAGTGACATTGCAAAAGGTTTACAAGATTGTGAGAAAGTTGAAATTTCACTTTCAACTGGCAAAGAAAATACTTTGATTGGTTTTTCAGGAAACGGCCGCAGTATTGCAGTTTCACTACTACCAAACCAATTTCCAAAATACCGCACGAGCATTCCAGCTCCTGGTCCGATCAATGCGTATGTTGAAGTTAATGCTTTGGCAGCAGCAGTACGTCGTGTGCGACTAGTTTTGGAAGATAAAGACAATAGCTTTATTCATCTTGAGCTTGGTTCAAATGAACTCACACTCACCGCCCGCGGAACTTCAAACGGTTTGGCAAATGAAGTTATTGATGCTGCAATTGAAGGTGCTCTAGATGGCCCAATCTTGTTCGATCCAAACCGTTTACTTGAAGGCTTAAGTTCATTAAACACCCCTTATGCAAAATTCCAGTTCCTTTCTGTGAAGGAACCAGCATTGTTATCAGGTGCTAAAGAAGCCGGCAAAGATGACGCCGGTGGCTATAAATACTGGTTAATGCCAAAACCACCACGTTAAAAATGTATGTCTCAGGTTTAAGTCTTTTAAGGTTCCGGTCTTACGACTATGTGAACATAAAACTTGTGCCCGGCATAAACGTCTTTATTGGAACAAATGGTCAAGGCAAAACAAATTTAGTTGAAGCTCTCAATTACTGCGCGTCCTTTTCAAGCCACAGAGTTTCAAGTGATCAACCACTTGTAAAACAAGACGAAATCAATGCCGCTGTACAAGTAGTCGTTGAACAGGAATCTCGAACTATCACCTTAGATGTTGAAATAACTCCAGGGAAAGCAAACAAAGCTAAACAAAACGGCTCACCTTTACCAAAAGCCCGTGAGTTACTCGGAATTTTGTTAAGTGTGACTTTTGCACCAGAAGATCTGATGCTTGTTAAAGGCGATCCATCCGAACGCCGTAAATTTATGGATGACTCCATCACGCAACTGATTCCAAGTTATGCAGGTGTGCGAGCTGACTTCGAGAAGTGTTTGAAACAACGCAACGCACTTTTAAAGTCTGCTTACGGGAAAACAAATGCTGATGTAATGCACACTCTTGATGTCTGGGATGTTCAACTCGCAAAAACAGGGGCTGCGGTTATGTATCACCGGCTGAAACTTGTTGAAAATATGCAGGGATTAGTTAGCGATGCTTATAAAAACGTATCGGACGACCAACATCCCTTAGAAATCTCTTACGTATCAAACTTAGAAATACCAGAAGGCGAATTAAGTATTGCTTTGATTGAGTCAACGATGTTGCAAGCTCTTGCAGCTAAACGCAATAGTGAACTAGATCGCGGCGTCACACTAGTCGGACCACATCGAGATGAACTTCAGTTAATGCTGCGAAATTTGCCAGTGCGAGGATATGCAAGCCACGGTGAATCTTGGTCCTGCGCACTAGCTTTAAAACTAAGCCTTTACGAGTTATTGAAACGTTCATCCCGCGGTGGCGACCCAGTCTTGATTCTCGACGATGTTTTTGCAGAGTTAGATGAAATCCGACGACGCAAACTTGTTGACTTAGTAAAGAACAATGAACAAACTATTGTCACTGCAGCAGTAGCACAAGATGTGCCAGTAGAACTTGAAGGCGCGTTGTTCAACGTAGTAGATGGGACGGTGACAAAAGTTGAGTAATCAAGAAGCAGATGTAACTCGCATAGCTGCAAACCGTTTTCGAAAACTACTTGCTTATGTGCAAGCTAGTGGCGCGACCGCAACCAAAACTGGCGTGAAACTTTCGCGTTCGAACAACATGTCTGAGCGAGATCCAAAATTAGTGGCAACGGTTTTGGAAGATTTCATGATTCAGTCTGACTTTTCTGGCCCAATTGCGGTCGGCACACTCGCTGCTCGCTGGGCTGATGTGGTGGGTGAAGAAATTGCCGCTCACGTTTCTATGGGGGAATTCGACGCCGAAACTAAGACTTTGAACCTAATTACCGATTCAACCGCGTGGGCAACCCAGATTCGGATGCTCGTCCCCAACGTTTTGCAAAAAATTGCTGAAGAAATCGGATCTGGTCAGGTTTTGGACCTTTCGGTCAACGGCCCAAAGGGTCCGAGCTGGAAACATGGAAAACGTCGGGTGCCCGGCAGAGGGCCTCGAGATACCTACGGCTAAATCTGTTCCACCAAGCCAGTTTTAAGAAAATGTACCCCAAAATCGGTGGGTTCCTACCCAAAGTGAGGGTGATTTCCTGAGCGGTACCTTGTGAGGCAACGTAGAGGAAATTACTCAAAAAATTGGGTAGAATTTGGGCAGGATTTGAAGTCGTTTCCCCCGGCTTTCTGGCCCCCCTCGTTGGGGGCTTCAGTTATGTGTAAGGAAGGTAATAAATGACCTACGACGCCAGTGCCATTCAAGTTCTTGAGGGCCTAGATGCGGTTCGTAAACGGCCAGGCATGTACATCGGTTCAACCGGTGAACGCGGCCTGCATCATTTAGTTTATGAAGTAGTAGATAACTCCGTTGATGAAGCTCTTGCAGGTCATTGCACGCACATCGAAGTAACGATCTTGCAAAATGGTGGCCTAAGCGTCGTCGACAACGGCCGCGGTATGCCAGTTGATGAACATCCCATTGAAAAGAAACCAGCCGTTGAAGTTATTTTGACCGTCTTGCATGCCGGTGGAAAGTTTGGCGGCGGCGGTTACGCAGTCTCTGGTGGTTTGCATGGTGTGGGTGTAACTGTTGTAAACGCACTCTCAACTGATCTAACGGTTCAAGTTCGTCGTGATGGAAAACTTTATGAACAGTCTTACAAACATGGTGTACCAACCGCACCACTTGCTGTTGTTGGAGATTCAACCGAAACCGGAACCAAAGTAACATTTTGGCCAGATGTAGATATTTTTGAAACTACAGTTTTTGATTTCACAACTCTTGCACGTCGTTTTCAAGAAATGGCCTTCTTAAACAAGGGATTAACAATTTCGCTTTCCGATGAACGCGAAACTGCAGTCGATGTTGATGGAAATCCAAATAAAATCGTTTATAAGTATGACGGCGGTATCGCTGACTTTGTAACACACATTAATCAGCCAAAAGGTGCATCTCATCCAACAGTCATTATTTTTGGTGCCGAAGATGACAAACGCGGTATCAGTGGTGAAGTTGCTTTGCAATGGAATGACACTTACACCGAAAGTGTTTACACATTTGCTAACACCATTAACACCATCGAAGGTGGTGCCCACGAAGAAGGTTTTCGTACCGCACTTACTACTTTGCTAAATAAGTTTGCCCGTGACTGGAATATCTTGAAAGAAAAAGATCCAAACCTCACTGGCGATGATGTGCGCGAAGGTTTGACTGCAATCGTTTCAGTCAAACTACGCGAACCACAATTCGAGGGTCAAACAAAAACCAAACTTGGTAACACAGAGGCGAAAACTTTCGTTCAAAAGATTGTCAACGAAAATCTTGGTGCTTGGTTTGAATCAAATCCTTCTGAAGGAAAAGACATTGCCCGCAAGTGTGTAAACGCAGCATCTGCGCGTATTGCAGCTCGTAAAGCCCGTGACCTTGCAAGAAACCGTAAAGGTTTGCTTGGCGGCGGCGGACTTCCAGGAAAGCTTGCAGACTGCTCGAGCAACAACCCTGAAGAATGTGAAGTATTCATTGTTGAAGGTGACTCTGCTGGTGGTTCAGCAAAACAAGGAAGAGATCCACGCACGCAAGCCATCTTGCCGATCCGTGGAAAGATTTTGAACGTTGAAAAAGCTCGCATCGACAAAGTTCTACAAAACAATGAAGTTCAAGCACTAATCAGTGCCCTCGGTACTGGTGTTCATGAAGACTTTGACATGAACAAGCTTCGCTACCACAAAATTGTTTTGATGGCCGATGCTGACGTTGATGGTCAACACATCCGCACCTTGCTTTTGACTTTGCTTTTCCGGTTCATGAAACCACTTATCGAAAACGGTCACGTATTCCTAGCCCAACCACCACTTTACAAAATCAAGTGGGGCCGCGAAGACTTCCAATACGTGTATTCAGATCGTGAACGCGATGCTGTGATTGCTAAAGGTGTTGAAGCCGGAAAGAAACTCCCTAAGGATGATTCAATTCAACGTTACAAAGGTCTTGGTGAAATGAATCACGAAGAACTTCGCGTAACCACGATGGACCACACCAATCGAGTATTGCTTCGCGTCACACTTGATGACGCTGCCCAAGCCGACAACCTCTTCAGTGTTTTGATGGGTGAAGATGTTGAAAGCCGCCGAAACTTTATTCAACACAACGCGCGCGATGTGCGTTTCCTAGATATTTAATCGAAAGGTATTTTCGTGACTGACAATTTAGATACAGGCGACATCGCACACGGCCGGATTGAACCGGTTGACATCAATGTCGAGATGAGCCGTTCTTATCTTGACTATGCAATGAGCGTTATTGTTTCGCGAGCACTGCCAGATGTGCGCGACGGTTTGAAGCCAGTGCATCGCCGCGTGCTTTATGCAATGTATGACGGTGGTTTCCGGCCAGATAAGGCATATTCAAAGTGTGCTCGAGTTGTTGGCGAAGTTATGGGTACCTACCACCCACACGGTGACTCTGCGATTTATGACACCTTGGTACGTCTGGCCCAAAGCTGGTCACTGCGCTATCCGCTAGTTCAAGGACAGGGAAACTTTGGTTCTCCTGGAAACGATCCAGCTGCGGCAATGCGTTACACCGAATGCCGCATGGCAACTCTTGCGATGGAAATGGTTCGCGACATTGATGAAGACACTGTCGATTTCAAACCAAACTATGACGGACGAACCCAAGAACCACTAGTTCTGCCAGCTCGTTTTCCAAATCTACTTGTTAATGGTTCTGCAGGTATTGCAGTTGGTATGGCCACAAACATTCCACCACATAACTTGCGTGAAGTTGCTGACGGTGTTTTCTGGGCATTAGAAAATCCAACCGCAACCCGTGAAGAACTTTTTGAAGCGTTGATTGAACGCGTAAAAGGACCAGACTTCCCAACCGGCGCATACATTGTTGGTCGTCGTGGAATTGAAGATGCATACCGCACTGGCCGTGGTTCGATCACTATGCGTGCCGCTGTTGAAGTTGAAGAAGATTCGCGCGGTCGCACCCAATTAGTTGTTACTGAACTTCCATACCAAGTTAACCCAGACAATTTGTCGGAACGAATCGCAGAATTGGTTAATACCGGAAAGATTACCGGCATTTCTGAATTACGTGATGAATCATCTGGTCGAACAGGTATGCGACTATGCATTGTTTTGAAGCGTGACGCAGTCGCAAAGGTTGTATTGAATAACCTTTACAAACACACCCAACTTCAAGACACCTTTGGTGCAAACATGTTGGCACTGGTTGATGGCGTGCCTCGCACATTGACTATCGATGCGTTTGTTTCTAACTGGATTACTCATCAAGTTGAAGTTATTCAACGCCGCACCCGCTACCGTCTGCGCAAAGCACAAGAACGTGCTCATATTTTGGAAGGTTTGCTTAAAGCAATCGACCGAATTGACGAAGTTATTGCATTGATTCGTAAGAGTCCATCAGCTTCAGATGCATCTGGTGGCTTGATGAAACTTCTCGACATCGACGAACTTCAGGCTCGTGCAATTCTTGACATGCAATTGCGCAAGCTTGCAGCTCTTGAACGTCAAGAACTTCAAAACGAATTCGATGCATTAATGGCTGAAATTGCAGAATACGAATCAATTCTTGCTAGCGATGACCGTCAACGCACAATCATTCGTGAAGAACTTAAAGTTATCGTCGATAAGCATGGCGACGAACGCCGTAGCCGGTTCATTGCTGATGAAGGCGAAATGCGTCATGAAGATTTCATTGCACAACGCGATGTGGTTGTCACAATCACTAATGGCGGATATGTAAAGCGCACCGATTCTGCGCTTTATCGTCAACAGCGACGTGGTGGACGCGGTGTGAAGGGTGCAGCACTTCGTCAAGATGACGTGGTGTCACACTTCTTTGTCACTACAACCCACAACTGGATTTTGTTCTTTACAAACAAGGGGCGTGTCTACCGGGCCAAGGCTTACGAACTTCCAGAAGCGGGTCGCGATGCACGCGGACAACACGTTGCGAATTTGCTCGCATTTAGTGGCGACGAACATGTAACCCAAGTTCTGGACCTTAAAGCTTATGAATCTGCTCCATATCTAGTGCTTGCAACCAAGCGAGGTATGGTTAAAAAGACACCATTGTCTGAATACAACTCAAATCGAAGTGGTGGATTGATTGCAATCAATCTAAAGGAAGACGATGAGTTGATTTCTGCGCAGCTTGTGGGCGACAGCGATGATCTACTTCTTGTAAGCCGTAAGGGTTACAGCGTTCGCTTCCATTCAAACAACGAATCACTTCGTCCGATGGGCCGTTCAACATCTGGTGTAATCGGAATGCGCTTTAAGGGTGAAGACAATGTCTTGGCAATGGAAGTTGTTCGAGAAGGAGCCTTCCTCCTCACAGCTACAGATGGCGGCTTCGCAAAGCGCACGCCAGTAGATGAGTGGAATAGCAAGGGACGTGGAACTCAAGGTGTTCGGGCGATGAAACTTGTCGAAGAACGTGGAGCTTTAGTCGGTGCACTGATTGTTGATGAATCTGATCAAGTATTTGCAGTTGCATCAAATGGCGTAGTGATTCGAACATCGGTTGGCGATATTCGTCCAACTGGTCGCGACACAATGGGTGTTACTTTCATGAACTTGAGTGATGATGACACATTGGTCGGAATTGCCCGGGCAGTAGATCGCGAAGATGATGAAGATCTGATCACAGGCGATGCACCTGTTGATGAATCGGCTCAAGAAACGGTTGATGAAGTTGTAACTGAAGCTCCAGAAAATTCTGCGGAGTAAAAATGTCACGGCACGAGAAGGAAGTTAGAGCCACGCTTCGAATTGTTAAATTCGATCCGATGTCTTTGATTCGCACTGGCTTTTTAATTTCAGTTTCGATTGCAGTGACTATGTTGACTGCAACTCTTGTGATGTATGTGGTGCTTGCGGGTATGGGAGTTTTTGAATCCATCGATTCAGTGCTCGGCGACCTAACTGGAAGTTCTGCAGGTTTGACCGAAACTTTCACATTGCCGGTGGTGTTCTTTTCGTCTGTCGTGATTGGGATTTTTGAGATCATCACCACTACATCGCTTTTCGCACTCTTTGGTTTTGTGTATAACGCTACGGTCCCAGCCACATCTGGACTTGCAGTCACGTTGGCTGAAGATCAAGTGCAAATAGAAAGCGAATAGGGGCAATTTTCGCCATTCGCTTTGGCAAGGTATCCTCTGCCACCGCTCGCACTTGTGAGCAAATACGGGCCTATAGCTCAGGTGGTTAGAGCGCTTCCCTGATAAGGAAGAGGTCGGAGGTTCAAGTCCTCCTAGGCCCACGGAAACGAAGGAGGTCTTAAGTGAAGAAATTACTCTCGCTTGGAATCTTGGCTGGAATTGCATATGCGATTTACAACGCCTTAACAACATCAAAGGATTCAGATAGCATCAAAGATGCCTTTGATTGGGATGCATTAGAAGAAGAACTAGACCTTCGGTAATGTTCCGCTCCTCGAGGGGGCTTAGCTCAATTGGTAGAGCACTGCCTTTGCAAGGCAGGGGTTAGGGGTTCGAGTCCCCTAGCCTCCACTCGATAAAGACCCGCTGATTATTCAGCGGGTTTTTTATATCCGCCATTGTGTACTTTGCAAATTAAATCAAGGTACTTTCACCTAATGGAAACCCCTTGCCGCAATTTAATTGTGATACCGGTTCTAGAACTTTCTGTACTTTCAACTTCATTCAAACCGGCGCTTTGAGATAAGCACCAATTCGTAGATGATTTATGTCTGATCAGCTTTCTTGGCGCGAAATCATTTTGCGCGGCTATCGGACCATCCCTCGCACTTCGTGGCGTAGTGAATCTCGATGGAAACCAAGTGTTCGGACTTTCTTAATGCTCATTCTTGGGCTTTCGATGTTTGGTTTTGGTGAGGCATTGTTGGTGATTACTGGCCTGGGTAATTCGCCTTGGGTGGTTTTGTCTGAAGGTTTAACCAAACGAACTGGAATAGACATTGGTGTTACCACCTTTTGGGTCAGCGTAGTGGTTTTACTTTTATGGATTCCGTTGAAAGAGAAGCCCGGACTTGGCACGATCTCGAATATTGTTGTGATTGCAGCTGTACTTGATGTATCAATTAGGTATTTACCAAAGGTTGAAACACTTTCAGTTGGGATACCGGTTGTTATTGCAGGAGTGCTAATTGTTGGACTTGGCTCATCGCTTTATTTGACTTGTAATTTGGGCCCAGGTCCTCGCGATGGCTTGATGACTTCTTTGCACAACAAAACTGGCGTGCGAGTTAGCAGAGTCCGTTTCACTTTAGAAGTAATTGTTTTAAGTATCGGCTATTGATTGTTCGCCGCAGGCATCGGAAGAGCAGTTGCTCTATGGTTGGGCGTTGTAAGCGTTCTAGCTCAACCGAAATAAAGGAAAATATGACAACCGCAACAATTCATACAACTCTTGGTGACATTGCTATTGAGCTTTTCCCAAATCATGCACCAAAAACAGTGGCCAACTTCATTGGTTTGGCAGATGGATCAATCGAATGGATGGATCCAAAAACTGGCAAGAAAGGTGAAGGCGCTCTTTACACAAATGTGCCATTCCACCGAGTAATTCCTAAATTCATGATTCAAGGTGGCGACCCTGAAGGCACAGGCCGTGGCGGTCCAGGATACCGATTCGAAGACGAACCACATCCAGAACTAGTTTTTAACGAGCCATACATTCTTGCAATGGCAAACGCTGGTCCTAACACAAATGGTTCACAGTTCTTCATCACCACTGCCGATACAACCTGGTTGAATTTCAAACACACAATTTTCGGCAAAGTTATTGACGATGCAAGCCGTAAAGTTGTGGACGCTATTGAATCAACACCGACAGGTGCTAACGATCGTCCAAAAACTGAAATCCTTATCAAAAGCGTCACAATCTCTTAATAAAAATGAGTACTTTTCAACGTTGTGCATGGCATCCAGAAACTGAAACTGGTTTGTCATGCCAACGTTGTGAAAGACCAATCTGTGCTAAATGTTTAGTAGATGCATCTGTTGGATTTCAATGTCCTGAATGTGCAAAAGACAAACAAGTAACAAGAACTTTGAATTCATTTGCCCGACCAGTGATTTCACAAATAATCATTGTGGCTTGTGTAGCTCTTTTCATATTTTCTTATGGCGCAAACAAGAATGAAATAATAAGTAACTTCGGATTGAATCCAATACTTGTTCAGTATTACGGGGAGTACTACCGACTAATCACTTCGATGTTTCTACACGTCAACATCATGCACATTGTTTTCAACATGTTGGCACTGTGGCAAGTGGGTCTAGTTCTTGAAAGCCGGCTAGGGAAATTCAAGTTTGCAGTGATTTATTTCTTGTCCGGAATCTCTGGTGGTTTGTTATCGGTTTACATGAATGAGCCAATGGCATTTTCGATTGGCGCATCTGGCGCAGTGTTTGGTTTGTTTGGCGCTTACGTGGCGATCAGCCGCAGGTTAAATGCTGACGCAAATGGCATGCTGGTGATGATTGCGATCAACTTAGGTCTTGGTTTTGTGGTGCCAAATATCGACTGGCATGGCCATGTTGGTGGTCTTGTAGCGGGCTTTTTATTAGGAAACCTCGTCGAGCTACGCCGACGCTGAAACAGAGTTATCCACAAGTTTTCCCCAGACTGGGGATGAATTACAAGCGTGTAATTTAGAAATTAATGCCACTTCGTGGACAAGAAGAAGCCAATAGCCATTAGGCCAAAGCCGATCCCAATGTTGCCTAGGTTGCCCAAATCCTTCATCACAGGCAACGTTGAGCCCGCAATATAGAAAACCACTACCCAGAGCAGGCCGAGGATTAGACAGACCACCATGAGCGGCGCAAGCCAGCGTGGTGATTCATATTTCTTTGGCTCCTGCGAGATTGCGACAGGTTGGTAGTTGTCAGTCTTGCGGCGGCGGCTTACAGGCATTGGAACTCCTTATTTTCAGGGCAAAGAATAGGCGAAAGGGTGGGGAATTAACACACGGGCGCTCTTACTAGGTCTGAATCGGGAGAATACGCCTATGGCTACCCGCGTCTTAGTAATAGACAACTACGACTCATTCGTTTTCAACATCGTGCAATATTTAGCCCAACTTGGTGCTGATGTCACGGTGAAGCGAAACGACGAAGTCGAATTGATCGAAGCTAAAAACTATGACGGCGTACTTCTGTCCCCCGGACCTGGCACGCCAAAAGATGCGGGAGTCTGCATTGACATGGTGCATTTCTGCAGCGAAAACAAAATTCCATTGTTCGGAGTTTGTTTAGGACACCAAGCAATCGCTGAAGCATTCGGCGGAGTAGTAAGTCGAGCACCTGAACTTTTGCATGGAAAAACATCAGAAGTTTTTCATCAAGGTGAAAGCGTGATGTCGTCACTGCCGCAACCATTTACTGCAACGCGTTATCACTCACTTGCAGTTGAGAATGGAACTGTGCCAAAAGATTTTGAAATTACAAGTCAAACTGAATCAAATGTGATTATGGGTTTGCGTCATAAAACTTTACCAATCGAAGGTGTGCAATTCCACCCAGAATCAGTTTTGACTGAAGGTGGTCATCGCATGTTAGCCGAATGGCTAACAGTTTGCGGCGACAAGGAAGCAATTGCTAAATCAGTTGGACTTGCCCCAGTAGTCGGTAAGAAATAACGCTTACGCGTTTGGATCTCCCGCACCTGGATCTGGGTCACCTGGAAGTTTCGCAACCGTAATAGTCACTGTTGATTCAAAGTCTCCCATTTCACCGCCACCTGGACTTTGTGAAATTACAGAACCAGCTACAACTTCATCGCTTTCCAAATAGACAGTTTCAACAATAAATCCTTCATTTGCCAACGTGATTCGGGCAGCACTTGCATCTTGCCCAACTACGTTCGGCACCTCAACACTGCCACTTGAAACCACAATTGCGACTGCGGAACCTGTGTCAACGAGTGTGCCAGCAATAGGGTCACTTCGTAAAACAGTATTTGGCGGCAAATCACTAGCTTCGCGTGTCACTGCACCGAGTGTTAGCTGTGCATTGATTAAAGCTTGTCTTGCATCATCAACTGAAGAGAAGTTAACTAGATTTGGAACTTCTACTTGACCTTTTCCTTGACTGATAATTACGTTGATTGCGGTTCCGCGATCAACATTTGTGTCTTTACTTGGGTTTTGGCTGATGATTGTGTTCTCTGGGCGATCTACTGCCTCTTGGTAAGTAACTTCACCAATTACTAGACCGTCATTGTTTAGTTCAGCAGTAGCCTGCTCAATAGTTAAACCAATCACATCGGGCACAGCAATTTGGTCGACTGGAGCTGGCGAAATCCACTTAGAAATTAAAACTAGTGCACCAATCACAACTGCAACTACGGCAATACCAGCACCAACAATCATTGGAATGTTTTGCTCAGTTGATTTAGTTCTCTTTGGCGATTTATTTGTGGCCACAGTCGGTATCCGTTTCGTTGCATCGTCATCTTGCTCGATGGGTTGGGTGTCGCTAATGGTAGAGCCTTGTGCATAGCGTGGGGTTGAGCGTTGCAATAAAAGTTCTAAATCTGCACGCATCTCAGCGGCTGTGTGATAGCGGTCGTCTGGATTTTTCATTAGAGACTTCATCACAACTGCGTCAAATAGGGCAGGCACTGAGTCGTTAACCAATGAAGGTGCTACCGCACTTTCAGAAACATGTTGGTATGCAATTGCAACCGCTGAGTCACCGGTGAAAGGTGGTTTGCTTGTTAGCAATTCATATAGCAGGCAACCAGCAGAGTAAATATCTGATCGGGCATCAACCTGATCACCTTTTGCTTGTTCTGGACTTAAATAATGTGCGGTGCCCATCACAGCGTTTGAATGCGTCATGGTTGCTGATGCATCTGCAATTGCTCGCGCAATTCCAAAGTCCATCACTTTCACATCACCTTGAGTTGTAATCATGACGTTTGCAGGCTTTATATCGCGATGCACAATCCCGTGGCGATGGCTGTAGTCGAGGGCTGACAAAACACCAATCAAAATATCTAACGCACGATCAGGAGATATTTTTCTTCCAGCTGAGATTATGTGGCGCAGTGTGTGACCTTCAACTTTTTCCATCACGATCCATGGCACCATAAATGAAGGATTTGTGGCATCCAATAAATCTTCACCAGTGTCGTAGACGCCAACAATGTTTGGATGGTTCAAACTAGCTGCGGCCTGAGCCTCACGTCGAAATCGAGCTAAGAATGCCGGATCTCGGGCTAAGTCAGAGCGGAGAACCTTTACCGCAACCTCACGGCCAAGACGCAAATCTGTGGCGGTGTGAACCTGCGCCATTCCCCCATGCCCAATGATTTCGCCGAGTCGGTATCGACCTGCGCAAACTTGGCCAGCATCACTCATTTGGTACTCCTAATTTCTAGGTGAAGCCTAAACCGTGGGGTCACTTCACGCTCTTCGCTCATAAGAAAGCCTGCCTAATTATTTTGGCAATGATCGGACCAGCTATTTTGTTACCGCTGACCTCAGGTGCTCCGCCACCATTTTCAACCACTACCGCAATTGAAATTGTTCTTCCACCCTTAGTTGCATTTGCAACCATCCAAGCGTGGGCTGATTCATCGGTTCCTGAATCTGCGGTTCCAGTTTTTGCGCCGACCTCAACTCCGGCAATTTTTACTGTGTAAGCAGTTCCAGCGTTCACAACAGTTTTCATCATCGAGCTGAGGATCTTTGCCGTTGCTGAGCTCACTACTTGAGACTTAACAGACAATTGGGTTTGTTCAATAACCTCAAGATCACTTGTTAAAACTTTGCTCACTAAGTGAGGTTGCATAAGTTTTCCGTCGTTCGCAAGTGCAGATACGACCATTGCCATTTGCAGTGCAGTTGCACGAACCTCAAATTGTCCAATTGCACACAATGCAGTTTGTGCACCATCTATATCTGCAGGAAAAACACTGGTTGATGAATTCATTGGCACAGATATAGAAGTATTGAAGCCAAATTTTTGAGCTTGTTCGCGAAGTGCATCAGCCCCAAGTTTCATTCCGAGCCACGCGAATGTTGTGTTGCATGAAACCGCCAGTGCTTGTCGCAAAGTGATTTTGCCCGAGCTTGTGCAAGGTCCGTTTTGCCAGTTGTGCATGCGGCTGTTAGACAGTGGAAGTTTCAGACTTGCAGGAGCAGGTAACAAACTCTCTTCAGTGAACATTCCACTTTCGAGTGCTGCAGCTGCCACCACAAGTTTGAAAGTTGAACCAGGTGGAAGTGAAGTTGTTAGTGGCCGGTTATCCATAGGTCTATTGGCGTCTGAGAGCAACGCTTCATATGCATTGCTGATTTGGTCGGGCGAGTTGTTGGATAAGTCGTTTGGATCAAATGAAGGTGAAGACACCAAGGCCAAAATTTCACCTGTCGCAGGATCAATCACAACTGCAGCTCCGGTTCGACCATTCAGAGCCGAATATGCTGTCTTTTGCAGTTCTGGATGAATAGTTAGTTGCACCACACCACCGCGTTGCTCTTTACCGGCAAGAAGTTGTTGCAAACGATCAACTGCTAATCGATCGTCACTTCCACTCAAAATTGCAGAATAGAGCCTTTCAATTCCGGTTGCTCCGTAAACCAGTGAATAAAAACCGGTGACTGGTTCAAAAGCTTCACCTTGCGGGTAGTTTCGTTCGTATGCGAGGGTGCCACCAGTTTTAAGTGATTGGGCAACTACAAGATTGCCAGCCAGAACAGTTCCACGTTGTCTGCCATACTCTTCTAAAAGCAAACGAGTGTTGTCTTGGCGAAGTCGAAGCGAATCAGCATTGAATATTTGTGTGTAGCCAATATTAAGCAGTAGTGCGAGTAAACCGAATGTCATAAGTGCTGAAATACGCCGGATCTGATGGTTCATAACTGCCTACCAGATGGGGCACTCAATAGAGTTGAAGTGTGAGATATTCGCAAAACTAAAGCAATCATGATCCAGTTTGCAATCAATGCAGATCCACCAGCAGCTAGAAATGGTGTTGTTAAACCGGTTAGTGGAATCAATCTTGTGACCCCGCCAAAAACTACAAACAATTGCAGACCGAGCACAATTGCTAAACCAGCTGAAAGCAGTTTGCCAAAATCATCTTTAGTCATCAAACTTGTTCGAAGTGTGCGCTGGACAATAAATGCATAAATAAACGTAATTGCGATTAGTCCAACATAACCCAGCTCTTCACCAAACGCACTCAAAATAAAGTCACTCTTTGCGTAAGGGACTAACCAGGAATATCCCTGACCCAACCCACGACCAAATAAGCCGCCACTCGCAAATCCGTAAAGCCCCTGCACAAGTTGGTAACTTTCATTCAATGCGTATGGAAACGGATCTAACCAAACCATTGTCCGAAGTTTCACGTGACTAAATAATTGGTATGCAATAAATGCGCCAGATAAAAAGAGCAGTCCACCTAGTGCCAGCCAAGTGCGTTGGCCAGTGGCCACATAGAGCATTCCGACGAAAAGACCAAAAAACAAAAGGGAAGTACCAAGATCGCGCTGTGAAATCAGTACTAAAAGACTGATTGCCCAAGCACTAACTATCGGACCTAAATCCTTGGCTCTAGGTAAACCAATGCCAGCCCATTTCTCCCGCACACTTGCGATTGAATTTCTATTGCGTGCCAAGTACCCAGCGAAGAAAATAGGTAAAACAATTTTTGCCACTTCAGCCGGTTGGAATGAAAGCGAACCAATCCGAATCCAAAGCCGCGCACCATTGATGCTCGCGCCAAGAATTGGCAGCATTGGCAGTAAAAGCAGAACCAAACCTGCAACCATGGCAGTAAAGGTGTAACGCTGCAATCTGCGGTGATCTTTCACAATTACTAAGGTAGCGATTAATAAAAGAATCCCGATTGCAAACCAAATTAACTGCGAGCTAGCTTCGGTTGAAAAAGTACTTTGACTCGCAGCAGCTCTCACCTCATCAGCAATATCTAGTCGATGAATCATCACTATGCCGAGCAGGTTAAGCAAAACAGCAAGTGGAAAAAGGAATTGGTCAGCAAATGGAGCAAATACACGAATCGCTAAGTGCGCAATCAGCACCATAGCTATGACAACGTAGATTTGGGAGGCACTGATTGGAGAGCGAAACGCGGTGGCATTCTCAACTAGGTACAAGGCCAACCGTGAAATACCAAGGACGCACGCCAGCAGAATCAACTCAATGTTGCGTTTTCGCGCGGTGAATACCTTCATCTTTTCACCTAAGGTTTACAGCCGTCAGCGGCACTTTCGCAAATTGAAGACCTTGACCACAAGTCTTGCACCAACAACAACCCGGCATCAGCGTCGTCAATCGAAACTCCCTGTTTGATTGCGGCGAAATCATTCGTCGTTAGTGTGTTAACTGGTAACTCTGTTTGCAGATTTAAACTATAAAAAGAAACTGGTCCTATTTGTTGGTCGATTCCTTGATAAATTGCAACATTTCCACCGCTAATACCCACATACCATTGCGAACTCAACCATGAGTTTGCACCAAACAACCCAGCTGCTATTGCCAAAATGACCAATGCCATTGTTGCAAATAAGCGTTTACGATTTGGTTTTGCAGCTAGTTCAACTTTTTCTTTAACTTTTTCACTGTATTCGAAAGCCCCTACAACGATTGGTGAAATACCAACATTTAGTTGCTCATCTTCACTTATGATTTCGCAGACTGCTACTGTCACATTGTCCGGCGCTCCTGCAAGGAGTGCCGATTCGATTAATTGTGAAACAACGCTTGTTAGATTTGGTTTTGCAAGATGTGATGCAATCTCTTGATCTAAAACCACACCAGTTAAACCATCGCTGCACAGAAGGAATCGATCACCTATTTGGGTATCGAGTAATTCAATATCCATTGTGACATCGTGAATTCCATCAATTGCGCGCACTAAAAGATTTCGACGTGGGTGCTGCGCAGCTTCAGCTTGCGTGATTTCTCCACTGTCGACCAGAGATTGCACATAGGTGTGGTCAATAGAGATTTGCTTAAATCCTTGTTCCCTCAGCCTATAGATACGACTATCGCCGATATGTCCAACACCGATTTGATTCTCAACTAGAGCAATTGTTGAAAGTGTGGTTCCCATGCCACGCTTTTCATTGTCGGCAGCAATTAAGTCGCCAATGGTTGAATGCGCAAGATTTGTTGTGGTAACTAGCCAATTTTGAAAGTCATTTGCCACACTAGGTAGCGAATCAAGCTGATCTTTGAAGGTTTGGATTACGGTTGAACTTGCCACCTCGCCAGCAGCATGACCACCCATTCCATCCGCAACAGCAATTATTTTGGGTGCGGCTAAACCGCAGTCCTCATTCGAACTTCGGATTATCCCGACATTACTTTGGATTACAAATCTAAATGCAAGGCTCATTTCTCAAACCGCAATTCAGTATTGCCGATTTTCAGCACAGTGCCACGTTTGATTTTTAGTGGACCAGATATGCGTTTGCGATCTAGCCAACTTCCATTTGTTGAACCTAAATCTTCATAAATCCAGGCTCCTTTTTCCAAAAGAAGTTGAGCATGATTACTAGATGCAAAATCATCTTCTATTTGGACTGAAACTTCATTGGACCTACCAAAGGTCATTCCATTTCGTAATTCATATTCTTTTTCAAAGTCTGGTGAAACAACTACAACTCGATTTACTCTTGCGCGACTCTTTGTTAAGTCGTTAGGACTGATTGCAGACTTCTTTGTGTATTTTGCATCTACGCGATTTAGATCTTGACGCATCAATCGCAAAATTGTGTAAATGAAAATCCAAAGTAGCGCGAGGAACCCCATCCGCAAAAGGGTTAGCGCTAATTCAGACATGGCTAACGCATCCGAAACTGAATAACGGTTGTGCCAATTGTGATGTCAACGTCTTCACTAAGTTTTTGTTCTGTGATACGGTTTCCGTGAATCCAAGTTCCGTTCGTGGAGCCTAAGTCGCGCACGATTGGAGTTGAAAGTAAATCTATTTCACAATGCTTTCGAGAGACACCAGAATCTTCAACTTGAATGTCAACAGCTTCACTTCGGCCAATAACTGTTTTGGTGCGAGTTAATGGATGGACAAATCCATCGATTACGACAGTTGGTCCTTTGCGGCTAGTCAGTTGTTCGCTGGTTGTGATTGGTTCGCCACCATCATCTTCAGCGGTTGAGGTAACCCGAAAAACTCCAGTTGTTAAATCGTCATCGACCGCCAACTCAATTTTGATTTGACCCAAAGTGGTGTAGCGCTGAGTGACAATGTGCTCGCGAATTACCGCCGCGATCTCCGATTTCAAAGGATTCTCATAAGTTAAAAGCCGGTCATAGTCAGCTTGGGACAAGTCGACGAGAAATCTATTTGGCACAACAGTGCGACCAGCGCCAACAATTACGGCTTTTTCATCCACTTCAGCCTGAATAGCGGCCGCAATTTCGACGGGTTGAACTTCGGACTCAAAAGCCTTAGCGAATGCCCCGTTAACTACTCGGTTGATTCGGTCTTCGAAGCGGTCCAGAATTCCCACAAAATCCCCTCTTTAGGTAGGGCTCATCGTAATGTGAGAGCCCAAGATGCGCGTGGAGATTGGTGTGCCACGATTGCCTAGTTATGACGCAGATTTCCGAGCTTTCGACCGATGTACTTGTCATTGGCGCAGGTCCTGCCGGTTCTTCTGCTGCAGCCTGGTGTGCCCGGCATGGAATTGATGTATTACTTGTCGATGCGCAGACTTTTCCGCGTGATAAAGCTTGTGGTGATGGTTTAACACCACGCGCAGTTAAAGAACTCAACAAATTGGGGTTAGGCGATTGGCTTTCTGGCCAAGCTCGCAATACCGGACTTTGTGCAAATGGGTTTGGTAAAACTTTATATTTACCTTGGCCTGGTGGAAATCTTCCTGATTACGGAAGTGCAGCACCACGATTAATTCTCGATGCAGTCATTCGCGATGTGGCAATTGAAAGTGGAGCTAAAACTCTTGAAGGTGCCCGTGCGTTTGATGTTGATAAAGAAAATGGCAAAATCACATCTGTACTTTTCAAAACTGACACTGGTGATCTGAAGATTTCTGCAAAACGTGTTGTAGTGGCTGATGGAGCAAAATCTCAACTAGGTCGCATCCTTGATCGTAAATGGCATAAAGACACTGTCTATGGAGTTGCAGCTCGTGGATACATTTCAAGTGAACGTAGCCAGGATCCTTGGATTACATCCCATTTGGAATTGCGCGGAACCGAAAATCAAATTCTTTCTGGTTATGGATGGATATTCCCACTCGCCGATGGCAATGTAAATATCGGTGTTGGAACACTAGCTACCACCAAACGTCCTGCAGATATAAACCTGCGCCAACTAATGGATTACTACGCTGACTCACAACGTGAAGAGTGGAAACTCTCTGGTGAAGTTCAAAAACCTTGGTCAGCATTATTGCCAATGGGCGGTGCAGTAAGTAACGTTGCCGGTGCTAACTGGATTTTTGTTGGTGATGCTGCAGGTTGTGTAAATCCACTAAATGGTGAGGGAATTGATTACGGTCTTGAAACTGGCCGACTAGCTGCGGATTACCTTGCATCAAATCCAACAAACATGACAGCAGCATGGCCAGAGATATTGCGTCAACATTATGGACTAGCTTTTTCAGCAGCACGCCGAATCGCAGGTGTTTTAACTTCGACAGAATTTTTGAAGATGGCCGGCCCAATCGGAATGCGTTCTACTTGGTTGATGGAAATAGCACTGCGAATAATGGGTAATCTGGTAACCGAACAAGATAAAGACGCTTTGGCCAAATTATGGCGAGCACTAGGAAAGATTTCAGTTTCACTAGATCACCGAAAACCTTTTAGTTAAATTATTTTTTAGAAGTTCTACGTGTTATTGATTGAGAAGTTAGATATGCAATCACAACCAGAGTCCCAACAACTAAAACTCCAGAAGTGTATGACTCTTGCAAGAATGAGTTTCCAGCAAACATAAAGATAACGCCCATAGTTCCAAGAACAATTAGAGCACCAGCAGAACGGCGTTTGCCAACTAATTCTGGATGGCGCCAGTGGTCTGGCAAATGTGATGCCCAAAGAGCTGCGACGATGGTTGTGCAAATACCAAGTGCAAGTCCTGCAAACAGATCGCTCATCCAATGGAAATTCAAAGCCCAGGAACTAACAAACACAGCACTGATAGGAATCAAGGTAAGACCGGCAATGGCTGGTGCGAAAGGCCGCCATCTTGGGCGAGCGGAAAAAGCTGCCAACACAAGCAACGTGCAAACTGCAGCAACGTTTGCGCCATGTCCTGAAGGAAATGCACCTAATTTATCTGCATCCCAAATCGGCAAAGTGCGAATTTCCGGACCTAATTCATTTCTTGGAAATGCTCGCAAAGTCAAAATCTTAAACATTCCTGTAACCGCATTTGTGAATACCAATGCTGAGACCGTTGCAATCAAAGGCAATAAATCTTTTCGGCGAAAAGTGAAGAGAACACCCACCATGATTGCAAAAGGATAAACAATCCGGCGCTGCCCTGGAATTTCGATAGCGCGGAAGAAATCGCGAAGTCCAAGTTGTTTGACGTGTAATTGAGACACTAAAGATTGATCCAGAGAGTTAATCAAGCCTGTAAGCACGAGTAGAAGCAGAATCGCAAAAGCTAGTCCAGCAAAGAAAGCGGGACGAGCAAGTAACCGGCGTTCGTCGTCAGACAAACGCAAGATATTTTTCCGAGCCATCCACGCACCTTTTCTAGTTAGCGAACTTTAAGGCTAGATTGGCCAAGTGACCTTACGCACCCGTACCGCAGTAGTGCTAATAAGTCTGACCTTATTCTCACAAGTCTTACCAGTCCAATCTGCTAGCGCGGTGGATAAAGTGCTTGATGTGTGTGCCAACAAGTCCACTGCAAAAGTGCGCGAGATAACCCGCGGCACATGCAAGTACTCAGAATGGTCTCTTGGTGCATCACAGATCAAGCCAGGCAATCGCTATCCCAGTGCGATGAATCCACGAATGGCTAATCGTTGGTATGCAGTGCGAGTGGCAGCTGCAAAAGCTGGCTACACCTTAATTATGACTAGTGGTTTTCGCAGACTCATTGATCAGCAGTATTTATATAAAAAGGCAATCGCGAAGTATGGCTCCAAATATGAAGCAGCTAAATCAGTTCTACCTCCAAAATTCTCCATGCATCCACGGGGACTTGCAATCGACATTAATCGCAATAAGGGTTCGAAGTCGGCTGCCAAGTGGGTTGAACTAAACGGGTGGAAGTGGGGCCTTTGCCGCCGTTATGACAATGAGTTTTGGCATTTCGAACCGTTGATAGGACCGGGCAAACAATGCCCACCACGCGAGCCAAACGCGCTAAGTGCAATTCCAGACGGATACTGGGACAAGTAGGGAGTCAAGATGCCAAAGACGACATTAAACAGTTCATGGAAATGGTTAGGTATTGCAGTCATTTGCGGTTTTGCATCGGTTGGAATTTCTGAGGGTATATTCGAAGTTCTAGGTTATGACGACGATAAACCGGACACAGTTCCACTATGGGTAAAGCTATTGATCGGAATTCCTGGAACATTAATTCTATTAACACCGGTTTTTATTGCAGTAGAACATGCTTGGAATGCTCGCAAACATAAAGTAAAAGGTGCAGTAATCCCCTTGACTATCGGCGCACTTATTTTTGCATATGTAATCATGGTCACTGTTGGAGCAGTCTTCGACATCTCATAATTTTGAGTAATAAAAAAGGCTGGTGGATTTCTCCACCAGCCTTTTTAGTTTGTTTATTAGTTTACGTAAAGAGCGATTGTCTTGCTGTAAGCGCCGTATTCTCCGACACCAACTGCAACAGCCTTAACGCGGCAAAGGCCCTTCTTAAGACCCTTGAGCTTTGGCTTACCACTCTTCATAACTACAGAGCAGACTTTCTTGGTCTTTGAAGTCCAAGTAACAACTGCTGCTTTATCAGTGCGATCGTCAAGCTTGATTAGCTTGCCAACCTTTACTGATACTGCAGGAGAATCAACTGCCTGTGGGAAAGCTGGTTCTTCGTAGTAAACAGTGTTTGAAGCTTCAACAATCCAAATATCTGTACCACCAGATTCATTCAACGTAACGGCCTTGTCGGCATTGTTGGTATCAGAACCTGCATAATCTTTGCCATCATCCCAGTTGTTTCCATTTCGCACTAGAAAACCGAAACTGGCCTTTGTGTCATCGGAAACTACGAAAGTGAAAGTGGCTTGGAATTTAGCAAGTGATTCATCAACTTCAAAAAACTGATCGCTAGCTTCATTCACAGCAGGATTTGGGTTATTCCAGATCCACAAGGTCTTAGTGTCATAAGCACCATCAAAACGGTGGTAGTGAATTGTTACAGTGCGATCGGCTGCATTTGCAGGAGCTGAAACAACTGTCAATCCAGCAAAAGCAAGTAGAGCAGAAATCAACACAGAAAGTGTCTTCTTCATTTATTTCCCTTCAATAAAGCGTGATACGCGCGTGATCACGCCAGTCAGAAATTTGTGGGCGTTCGACCACGTGGCAGAGAGTAAGAGCAGGAGCAGTAACTAGGCAATAGAGGAGTTGATTATTTTGATTACAAGTTAGTCCCATTTTGGAGTTTGATAACGATTAGATACCAAAAAGTGCTGTTTACTCACAATTTTGGGGCAAAAGGAAGGTCACGGGAAGGCGGTTAGACTTAGGACCTACCGATACTTAAGGACCAATAAAGCCCATGAAATGCTCCCTTTGCCAAACTGTTGTAGAGCCTGGAACCGAGATTTGCCCAAATTGCACCGCCAACATCATCGTTGATGAGTCACCTGTTGCTGCGCAAGGTAAAGCCAAATCGGCAAGCAGCAAAACTGAAAAGACTTCAGAGCCGCTTTCAAAGACCACCAAAATCATTGTTGCGGTAGCAAGTGTGCTTGTAGTTGGCGCAGCTGGCGTTTTCGGGATTCCTAAATTGTTAAATAGAAGTTCAACTCCAGAAAATTTTGCAGACCCAGCTGCTGTCTTTAAGTATCTTGCTGTTGACTGCGCTCTTGATCAACCACAAACTGGAACTGATGCCGGAACTGGTTCTGCATACACAATCGTTACTTGTGGCAAGGATTACTTTGCACTGACTATGGCCAAAGCAGCTGATGCAACTGCATCTGCAGCTATTGCATCAGCGGAAATGCCAGATACTTACCGCATGTATACGTTGGCAAACTCAATTATCGTGGCCACCACGGCTGTTTCAGATAAATTAGTTGAAGCGCATCCTGAGCTAGTAGTAGTTAAGTAGTTCTATTTACTAACTGCTTGCGTAATTTGCTGGCCGTGATCAACTGGATGTTTTGAGTAAGTCTTAATCCAAGTTGCTAGTGTGTATTTTCCGGCCTCTGTGTGCATGCCGAATTTTTCTAAGTCAGCTTCGGTGATCCGATTCAAAACATCTAGTGATGCAGCGCGAACTGATTTAAAAACAGCCAATGAGTTCTCGATTGGCAAATCCTCATAGCCCAGGGTTTTACATTCCGCCCAAGCACCTTCGTCGTAGCCGTGAATGATTGAGCCTTCGGGTTCAGCAAGTAACCGCCGCAAACGTGCGTAACTTTGAGCTTCGCTATCAGCCATATGGTGGATGACTTGGCGAGCTGACCAGCCGTCACTTTTTCTAAGATCTAGGTCTGCAGTTGTCAACCCCGACACTATTTCTAGGAATGCTTTTGTTGATTCTTTATACGCAGAACAAATTTCTTTGATATCCATGTCTACCTTCTAAATATCTAGCCAATCGAGTACTAAATGTGAGAGTATCACTTTGCATGTTGAAATTTCTAGAGATTGAGGATTTGTGATTGATGAACTAATCGCAATTGTCGGCCAAACGCATGTTTTGACCGACTCATCTCTAATGGCACCGTACTCCTCAGATTGGACTGATCACTACTTTTCAAAACCGCTGGCGGTAATACGAGTAACAAGTCGTGAGCAGGTTGGCAAAGTGCTAAAAGTCTGTAACGACAATCAAATCCATGTTGTGCCACAAGGCGGCAATACTGGATTGGTGGGCGGAAGTGTCGGCGGGGATTTCCCCCACATAATTTTGTCCACCAAGACTTTGCGCAGTGATTTAGTTTTTGACGATGCCACAAATCAAGTGATTGCTGATGCTGGATTTACGCTCGGTGAAATCCAAAGTTTCGCAAGAGAAAAAGGTTTGGAATATAACGTTGACTTAGGCGCTCGAGATGCCGCAACGATTGGTGGCACAGTTGCAACTAATGCCGGTGGCATGCGAGTTGTGGCTCATGGCATGACTAGTGCGCAAGTTATTGGCTTAGAGATAGTCCTGCCAACAGGTGAATCCATTAACAATCTAAGTGGTTTGCCTAAAAACAATACTGGCTTTGATTTAACACGTTTGGCAATTGGCAGCGAGGGCACACTTGGTGTGATCACTCGGGTTCGATTGCAACTTCATCCCCCAAGAAAACCTGAATGGACTGCGTTGATTCCGGTTAACTCCATAAATGAAGCTATTGAGTACTGTCGTCCCAAAGCCTCACAGATTTTGGCAGCTGAATTAATGGAAACTGAAAGTATTAATGAGATTGCTGCATCTAGAAATGAACCACTGTTATCCGAAAAAAC